>NZ_VIKA01000270.1 GCF_006704265.1 Elioraea sp. Yellowstone
CGACGCGGTCGGCGCGCTCGCCGCCGCGGGCCGGCTCGGCCCCGCGCTGACCGGGGCCGAGACCGGCTACGGGGCGGTCTATGTCGTCGAGATCGTGCTGCTGTTCGCCACCCTGGCCGTGATCGGACCGCTCGTGCGCCCCGCGCGCGCGGCCGTCCCCCGGCCCATCCCGCGGCTCGACGCGCCCGCGTCGCCCGCCAGCCAGAGAGCGAGGTGAGGTCATGGAAACCGGCGCCATCACCGGACATATCGACGTCGCGCAGGTCGTGCTCTACGCGTTCTGGATCTTCTTCGCGGGACTGGTGTTCTACCTGCTGCGCGAGAACAAGCGCGAGGGCTACCCGCTCGTCACGGACCGTACCGACGGGCGCGTCGTCGTGCAGGGCTTCCCGGCGATGCCGGGCAAGAAGACGTTCCTGCTGCATGACGGCCGCACGGTGGTGCAGCCGCGTCCCGACAACGAACCGCCGCTCGCCGCCGTGCCGGTCTCCACCGTGCCGGGCTCGCCGCTGACGCCCACCGGCGATCCGATGCAGGACGGTGTGGGGCCGGCGGCCTACGCGCTGCGCGCCGACGAGCCCGAGCGCAGCTTCGACGACCATGCGCCGAAGATCGTGCCGCTGCGCGTCGCCACGGGCTTCCACCTCGACGCGGGCGACCCCGATCCGCGCGGCTGGGCGGTGGTGGCGGCCGACGGAAGGACGGTCGGCACCTGCCGCGACCTCTGGGTCGACCGCTCCGAGGTGATCCTGCGCTATCTCGAGGTCGAGGCGACGACGCCGGCGGGCCCGCGCCAGGTGCTGGTGCCGATGACGCTGGTCCGGGTGGACGCGGGGCGGCGCCGCGTGACGGTCGCCTCGGTGCTGGCGCGGCACTTCGCCGCCGCGCCGGGGCTGCGCGCGCCCGAGCAGATCACCATGCGCGAGGAGGACCGCATCAGCGCCTATTTCGGCGGCGGCCACCTCTACGCCACGCCCGACCGGCTGGGGCCGCTGCTGTGACCGGGCCCGTCCTGCTCGAGCACGCGACCGAGGAGATCCCGGGCATCCCGGGGCGGCTGCCGGAGGGCGAACGGCTGCTCTGGCAAGGCCGGCCGCGCTGGTGGCCGCTCGCCGTGCGCGCCTATCGCGTGCGCGCGGCCGCGATCTACTTCGCCGTCCTCGGCCTGGTCGGCCTCCTCGCCGGCCTGCGCGACGGCGCGACCGTCGGCGCGGCGCTGCTCGCCCTGGTGCCGCTCGGGCTGCTCGGCCTGACCGCGATCGGCCTCCTGGCGCTGCTCGCCTGGCTCTCGGCGCGCGCGACCACCTACTCGCTGACCACGCGGCGGGCGATCATCCAGGGCGGGGCGGCGCTGCCGGTCAGCGTCAACCTGCCCTTCGCGACCGTGGCCTCGGCGCGGCTCCGGCTGCACGGCGACGGCACGGGCGACATCGCGCTTGCGCTCGCGCCCCCGCACCGCGTCTCCTATGCCCTGCTCTGGCCGCATGTGCGCCCCTGGCGCTTCGCCTCGCCCGAGCCGGGCTTCCGCGCGATCGCCGAGCCCGAGACGGTGGCGCAGATCCTCGCGCGCGCGCTCGCGGCCGCCTCCGGTCAGGCCGCCGCCGCGGTCGCCGCCCCGCCCGGCGCGGCCGAGGACCGGCGCGCCCGGCCCGAGCCCGTGGCCGCCTGAGGGGGAGCGGATGCCCTCGAGGCTCACGGCGTAGGAGCGCGACAGCCCCGTCACCATCGCATCCGCGTCGCCGCAGGCGACCA
>NZ_VIKA01000271.1 GCF_006704265.1 Elioraea sp. Yellowstone
CACCATCGCCTCCGCCAACGCCTTCCTCTACGCCGCCTCCGTCATGCTCCTGCTGCGCCGCCTCGCACGTTCCACATGAGATTCGAGACAGACTCTCACACGGCCCGGCGGGCGCGCGCAAGCCCGTGCGTTGCCGGGGACCCTGCCCTGCTCTAGGGTCCGCGCCCGTCCGCCCGCCCCGAGGAGCCGCCGCACGCGATGCTGTCCGCGATCCGCAACTCCCTGAACCACTGGATCGTCAAGGGGCTGTTCCTGATCCTGATCGCCTCCTTCGCGGTCTGGGGAATCGAGGACTTCGTGCGCGGCAGCGGCACGGAGCGCACGGTCGCGACCGTGGCCGGCGAGAAGATCCCGCTCGTCGAGGCGGCGGACGCCTACCAGCGCGAGGTCGCGCAGCTCCGCCGCAGCATGGGCGGGCAGTTCGAGCCCACCGAGCAGGTGCGCCGCGCGATCGCCGAGGCCGCGCTCGAGCGGCTCGTGGTGCTGCGCGCGATCGGCGCGGAGGCGGCCGCGCGCGGCGTGGTCGTGACCGACGAGGCGCTGCGCGCCGCGATCCTGGCCGCGCCGGGCTTCCGCGGCGCCGACGGGCAGTTCTCGCGCATCCAGTACGACTCGTTCCTGCGCAATAACGGACTCTCCGAGGCGCGCTTCCTCGAGCTCCTGCGCGGCGACCTCGCGCGCGCCCAGATCGTCGGCGCGGTGCGCGCCGGCGCCGCGGCGCCACGCACGCTCGCGCGCGCCATCCACGCCTTCCAGGCCGAACGCCGCATCGCCGACCTGGTCGAGCTGCCCTTCATGGCCGCCCCGCCGCCCGGCGAGCCGACCGAGGAGCAGCTCCGGCGCTTCCACGAGAACAACCCCGACCTGTTCTCCGCACCCGAATACCGCCGCTTCGATGCCGTGCTGCTGAGCCTCGCGGACGTCGCACGCGGCATCGAGGTCGGCGAGGCCGAGCTGCGCGCGGCCTACGAGCAGCGCGGCAGCGAGTTCCACACGCCCGAGCGCCGCCAGGTCGCCCAGGCGGTGGTGCCGGACGAGGCCGCGGCACGCGCGCTCGCCGAGGCGTGGCGCGGCGGCGCCGCCTTCGCCGCGATCGCGACCCAGGCCGCTTCCGCGGGCGGCACGGCGGCCGAGCTCGGGACGGTGGATCGCGGCGGGCTGCCGCTCCCCGAACTCGCCGAGCCCGCCTTCGCCGCCGCGGCCGGCGCGGTCGTCGGCCCGGTGCAGAGCCCGTTCGGCTGGCACGTGCTGCGCATCGGCGCGATCGAACCGGCGCGCACGCCGAGCTTCGCGGAGGTCAGGGACGAGCTGGCGCGCATGCTCGCCGAGGAGCGTGCGGCCGACCTGATCTACGACCGCGTGAACCGCATCGAGGACAGCCTGGCGGGAGGAGCGCCGCTCGCCGAGGTCGCGCGCCGCCACGAGCTGCGCCTGGTCGAGGTCGCGGCGATGGACGCCGAGGGGCGCGACCGCGCCGGCGACCCGGTCGAGCTCGGTGCCGCCCGGGACGAGATCATCGCCGCCGTGTTCGAGGCGCGGCCCGGCGAGACCTCGCGCCTGACCGAGACGCGCGACGGCAGCTTCTACGCCGTACGCGTGGCCGAGGTGACGCCGCCGGCGCTGCGGCCCTTCGAGAGCGTGGCCGCCGAGGTGCGCGCCGCCTGGGAGCGGCAGGAGCGCCGGCGCGCGATGGAGGCGCAGGCGGCGGCCCTGAAGCCGGATCGATGCCACATCTTCACCGATGTCGA
>NZ_VIKA01000272.1 GCF_006704265.1 Elioraea sp. Yellowstone
AGGCGGCGCCGGGCGGGGTCGAGCCGGCCGCGCTCGAGACGGCGGCGCTGCGCCTGCTCGGCATGGGCGACGAGGCGCGCCCGGCGGTCGCCGCGCAGCGCGCGATCCTCGTCGGCGAGGGCCGGATCGCGCTCAGCGCAGGGCTTGCTGTGCCGGCGTCTGCTGCCCGCCGATGACGACCGGCGCGGCCCAGTTGAAGGGGTGGGCGTAGGCGGCGGGCAGGTTGCCGTCGTCGGCGCGGCTCAGGAACTCGCGCTGCGCTTCGGCGAGCGCCTCGGCCGGCTCCTCGCCCCGCCCGACGCGCGCGAGCGTCAGCGCCGCGAGCGCCGCGATCGGGAAGTCGGGCACGGTCCAGTGCGTCGCGAGCAGCGAGCGCGCGCCGGCATAGAGCATGCCGCGCGCGAGCCCGCTGAACGCCTCGCCCGCGCCGCGCCCGTCGGGGCCGGCCGTGTTGCAGGCCGAGAGCACGACGAGATCGGCATCGAGCCGCGCGCGCAGCACGTCCGAGAGGCGGATCACCGCCTCCCTGGGGTCGCTGCCCGGCGGCGCGGCGGTGAGGATCGCCGGCTCGCCGAGGCACGGCACCTCGTCGGTCAGCACCGCATGCGCGGCGAAGTGGACGATGCGGTAGCGGGTAAGGTCGCTGCCCACCACGGCGCTGCGCGTGAAGGCGGCGCCGGCGCGCACCGCATCCGCCCCCGCACGCATCTGCCGCGCCGAGATCTCCACCTCGCGGGCAGCCGCGGGCAGCGGCGGCAGGCCGGCGAGCGCCGACACGTCGGCTTCGCAGCCGCGCCGCGACGGCCCGATCGCCTGCGCCGCGCGTGCGGGCGAGAGGGGCGTGAAGCCCGCGAAGCCGACATAGGGCAGCGGCGCCGAGGACGGCCGCGCAAGCCGGCGCTGCGCCGCGAAGGCGAGCGCCGAGGGGGCGTAGGCGAGAGTGCGTCCGCCGGCGAGCAGCCAGGCGACGTCGCGGTAGTCGGCATCCGAGGCGATGCGCCGCGGCGGCTCGGTGACCAGAACCGCGAAGGGCAGGGCCGCGAGCGGCCCGTGCGCGGCGATCACCAGGCGCCGATGCGCCAGCACATCCGGCGCTCCGACGGGAACGAGCCGCCGCCACAGCCGATGCGCCTCCTCGACGTCGAAGGGTGCGAGCCGTCCGGTCGCCGGATCGGGAGCGAGGCCGGCGCGCAGTCGGCGGACCGTGGCCTGCGCCTCGCGCTCGGAGAGCGGGATGCGCCAGGCCTCGACGGTCGCACGCGTGACCAGGAAGCCGTAGCCGCGCTCGGGTCCCTGGATGATCGCGAACAGCGCTTCGCCCGGCCGCAGCGTGGCACGCAGCTCCGCCGGCGTGATCATGGTGTCGGTGAGCAGGGCGAATTCCGGCCGCTCGGCCTGCACGCGCGCCTCGGCGTCCGCGAGCCGACGCTGCGCCGCCTCGATCTGGGCGCGGATCGCCGCCCGCTCGTGCTCGGGCACGCCGGCCGCGATCGCGCGGTCGAACCGTGCCTCGGCGGCATCGCGTTCGTTGCGCGCCTCGCGGAGTTCGCGGATGGCGCTGCCCTCGCCGGCGAGCAGCGCCGCCGCGTCCGCGGCGGCGGCGGCGGCGGCACCGCCGGAGACCAGGAACGCCGCCTCCAGCGCCTCGACCGTGTCGTCCGCCCGTGCGGGCGTGCCAGCGGCCGGCACCAGCAGGTCGAGATAGGGCGCGATCGCGGCCGCTGCCGCGC
>NZ_VIKA01000273.1 GCF_006704265.1 Elioraea sp. Yellowstone
GGCCAGCCCTGCGCCCGTGGTCGCCCCGCCGCCGATCGTCCAGGCACCGCCTGCCCAGCAGCTCGCGCTCGCCCCGACCGGCGGGGCGCTCGCAAGCGCGGTCGCCGCGGCGCTCGCCGAAAGCCGCTGCAGCCTGGTCTCGGGCGGGATCGAGGCGGGCAGCCGGGTGCGCCTGACCGGCTACGCCCAGGCGGGCGGCGGCGAATCGGCGCTGCGGCTCCGCCTCGCCTCGGCGGGCGTGCCGGCGGAACGGCTGGACTGGCAGGTGCGCGGCTTCGCGGGACCGTACTGCGATGCGCTCGACCTGCTGCGGCCGATCGCGGACGCCTTCGGCGAGACGCCGAGCGGGCTCGCGCTCGCGCTGCCGGGCGGCAGGCACCGCCTGGTTCTCGGCGACCTGCTGACCGTGCGTGTCGCGATGCCGCGCTTCCCGGCCTATCTCCGCGTCAGCTACTTCACCCATGACGGCGAGGTGGTGCATCTGCATCCGAACAGCGCCGACGCGGCGCGGGTCTTCCCGGCCGGTGCCCGCGTCTCGCTCGGCGATCCGGCGGAGGGCGGTCCGCGCTGGGAGATCGGCCCGCCCTACGGCACCGAGATGATCGTCGCGATCGCCTCCGAGCAGCCGCTGTTCGACACCGCGCGCGAGGACTTCGAGAGCTCCGCGGCCTATCTCGCCGCGCTGCGCGACCGGCTCGGCCGCGCCGGCCGGGTCGCGGCCCAGGTCCTGATGGTCGAAGTGGCCGAGCGCTGACGTCGCCGCCGCGGCCACACCCGCGAGAGCCAGGTCGCCGGCATCCCCTCCCGGAAGCGCCGGCGCATGTCCTCGATCGCCTCGGCGCTCATGCCGAGCGCCTGGGGCCCGAAGAAGCGCGGATCGGGCGTATGCATCAGATACGCCATCGCCTCGTTCATCATCACCTCCTCGATCGCGGGGTCGTATCCCCCCTCGGCGAGGAAGCGGCGGAAGGCGGCCCGTTCGGGCTCGTCCAGGCGCTCGCGCCACCAGCGCGCGACATGCGCGGCGAAGGCCGGATTGGTGAAGAACTCGCCATGGCTGAGCTCGTGGCGCAGGATCGTCGCGCGCATCGCCGCATCGACCGCCATCCGTCCCGCCGCGACGCGTGTCGCCGGCTCGGCCGCGCTCACCGACACCACCGCCGCCTCGCCGGCCGCACGCGGCAGCCCGTCCGGACCCGGGGGCGCAAGGCCGGTGTCGGCGAGCAGCGCGGCGAGGCGCCGTTCGGCGTCGTTCAGGGCGATGCCGTCGCGCACGGCAAGGGCGAAGAACCTTGCAAGATCGCTCACGCGATAGTTGTGGCCGAAATAGAAGGTCTCGGCCGTCTCGCCGCGCGCCGCGATCGCCGCGGCGAGTTCGGCCTCGCCGAGCACACGGTCGCGCGGCAGGCCCGCCTTCTCGATCAGGGCGGCGATCCGGTTCAGCATCCGCCCCTGTTCGGCGAGCGAGGGGAAGTCGAGCACCAGGATGCGCGGATTGTCGGCGAGGCGGAAGACGGTCAGCGTCTCCGCCCGGTTGGCGAGGATGGTCGCGACGTCGGCGAGGCGCGCGGGGTCCGCGCGCTCGGGCGGAGGGGCGGTGCGCTCGGCCGGGGGGGCGCGCTCGAGCCAGAGCCACGCCACCCCCCCGCCGCCGGCAAGCAGGGCGAGCAGGCCAGCGATGGCGCCCCAGGGC
>NZ_VIKA01000274.1 GCF_006704265.1 Elioraea sp. Yellowstone
GGACGATCCGGCTCGAGGTGGTCGGGCCGTTCACGGACGGTTCTGCGGCGGCATTCGCGCGCGAGGCCGCGCGCCTCGGCCTCGCCGACCGCGTCGTCGCGACCGGCCGGCTGCCGCGGGCTGAGGCGCTCGCGCGCGCAGCCCGGGCGCATGCGGCGCTGGTGCTGTTCGCACCGGGCCCGACGAATCATGAGGCCGCGCTGCCGCACAAGCTGTTCGAGGCGATGGCGCTCGGCCTGCCGGTGGTCGTCGCCGAGTCCTGCCGTGCGATGGCCGCCGTGGTGCGCCGTGCCGGCAACGGCATGGTGGTGGCGTCCGCCGACCCGGCAGCGGTCGCCGCCGCCTTCGATGCGCTTGCCGCCGATCCTGCGCTGCGTGCGCGGATGGGCGCGGCGGGCCGCCAGGCGCTGCGCAACGCCTGGGTCTGGGAGGAGGACGCGGCCCGGCTCGTCCTGCTGCACCGCCGCCTGGCGCAGCCCCGGCTGGCCCGCGGCGGGAGCACGCCGCCCCGGCCGCGGACGGCGCCACGCTGATGCCGAAGGCGATGGGCGAGCCGGACCTGCTGACCCCCGTGGTCATCGTCGGCGCCGGCGGCCACGGCCGCGTGGTGGCCGACATCCTGCGCGCGGGCGGACGCATGGTCGCGGGCTTCCTCGACGACCGGGTCGCCGGCCCGGTGGGCCCGCTGCCGGTGCTGGGCCCCTTCGCGCGCGCCCTGGACCCGGCGTTCCAGCGTGGCCGTGCCTTCATCGTCGCGCTGGGCGACACGGGACGACGCGTCGATCTCGGCGAGGCCATCCTGCGCTCGGGCGGCATCCTCGCCACCGCGATCCACCCCTCGGCCGTGGTGGCCGCGGGTGCGCACATCGGCGCGGGCAGCTCCGTCTCGGCGGCGGCCGTGATCGGGGTCGGCGCGAGCGTGGGTCGCTTCTGCATCGTCAATACCGCCGCGGTGGTCGATCACGATTGCGCGCTCGGCGACGGCGTGTTCGTCGCGCCCGGCGTGCGGCTGTGTGGCGGCGTCAGGGTCGGCGCGGCCGCCCTTCTCGGCGCCGGCGCGATCGTGCTGCCCGGCCTGAGCATCGCGCCGGCCGCGCAGGTGCGGGCGGGGACGGTGGTGGACGTGGATTTCGGCGGAGTCTGACCAGGTTCCGCCGCGCGGCGGTTCCCCGCCGCCGCCCGCGGGGTGTATGTCGGCGCCATGGCGATCCTCGACCGGCTGCGCGAGCGTCTGACCCGAAGCCAGTCCATCGTGGCGGCGGACGCCGGTGCGGCCTTCCTGTCCTGGCCGATGGCGCTGCTGCTCGCCGATCCGGCCGCCCTCGCCGCGCGACCGCCAGCCGCGACCGCGCTCGAGGCGGGCGGCTTCGCCCTGCTCGCCGCCGTCGTGCTGCTCGCCGCGCGGGTGCCGCGCATCGCCTGGCGCTATGTCGGGCCCGTCGACCTTGCCCGCACCGTCGGCGCCGCCTCGGCGGCGGCCCTGCTGTTCGGCCTCGTGCTGGCCGCGGCCGGCCGGCTCGGCGGCTTCACCCCCCTCCTGCCCGTGCTGCACGCGCTGACCGTCTCGGCGCTGCTCGCCGGCGCACGCGGCGCGTATCGCGCGGCGGTGCAGCACGGTGCCGCCGCCGGCGAGGCGATCCCGGTGC
>NZ_VIKA01000275.1 GCF_006704265.1 Elioraea sp. Yellowstone
TCACGTCCGTCATGTGTGGATGCCCCCTGCGGGTCAAGGTGGATGAGCTGCGACGGGTTGGAGAGCACGGGTGCGGTCATGTGTCCGGCCTCTGATGCGGCCGGGCTGGCCGCGGGCCCCGATGAGCTTCGCGGTGCGAGTGCCAGATCAACGTGACGCGCTCGGTTGCGCGTTGACGGACACGGTCTCTCTCGCAGCCGGTTTGCCGGTCTCTCTTCCATCGCCGCCTTGCACCTCGCCCCTGCCCGGCGGCGGCCGCCGGTCAGCTCCTCCCGGCGGCTATGCGGCCGCCGGGGACCTTGTAGACGCCGCCCTTCACCAGCAGTGCCCAGGCGGTGCGTGCCATCTTATTGGCGAGCGCGACGGCCGCGACCTTGAACGGCCGGCGGGCGAGCAGGCGCGTCGCCCAGTTCGCCGCTTCTGGGCTACGCCGTGCGTAGCGGAGATTGGCTGTGGCGCCGAGCACGAGGAATGCGCGGAGCGTGGCGTTGCCCGCGCGCGAGATGCGCCCCAGCCGCTCCTTCCCGCCGCTCGAGTGGGCCCGCGGAGCAAGGCCAAGCCACGCCGCGAAGTGGCGCCCGGACTTGAACCCACCGGGGTCCGGCACGAGGGCCTGCAGTGCGTTGGCCGTGATCGCGCCGATGCCGGGGATGGTGGCCAAGCGCCTGGCTGTCTCGTCTGCGCGCGAGCGGCGGATGATGGCGGTCTCGACCCTCTCAATGCGGAACTCGAGATGCTCGATCTGCTCGACCAGGACCAGCAGGGCCTCCCGCGCCATGCTTGGCAGGCGGTCGTCGGTGGGATCGCGGACGATCGCGGCGAGGTCGGCCACCCGCCCCATGCCCTTCGCTGCGACGATGCCGAACTCGGCGAGGTGACCGCGCAGGGCGTTGACCGATCGGGTGCGCTGCTCGACGAGCATCTGGCGAACCTTCAACTCGGCGGCCGCGGCTTGCTGCGCCTCGGTCTTCACGGGAACGAACCGCATCGTCGGCCGCGTCACCGCCTCGCAGATCGCCTCGGCATCGGCGGCATCGGTCTTGCCGCGCTTGACGTAGGGTTTCACGTAAGCTGGTGGCATCAGCAGTACCCGGTGACCAAGCGCTCCGAGAACACGCGCCCAATGATGCGCGCCGCCGCATGCTTCCATGCCAATCGTGGCCGGCGGTAGCCGCCGGAAGAACTCCTCGACATCGCCGCGCCGGAGCTTGCGTCGGAACACGGCCTGACCGGCCGCATCCACGCCATGCACCTGGAAGACGTTCTTCGCCAGGTCGAGGCCGATGGTGGTGATCTTCTCCATGGATGCTCCCTCCTCCCTGTGACCCGGGTTCAGCACCAGTCACGCTATGGCACACCGATGCCGCGGAGCAGGGGGCATCCACCTCATCAACGTGGTGGAAATCTGGGGTGTAGTTGAGGCGGCCACGGCTTAGGCGGCCTTGGGTGGGAGTTGCAGGGTTTCGGCGGCGGACGGCGGGCTGAGCAGCTCGGCGATCGCTTCGACGCCCCTGTAGCGGTGCTGGAGTTGCCACTCGTCGTTGGCCTCGAGCAGGACCGCGCCGATCAGGCGCAGGATTGACTGCTCGGAGGGGAAGATGCCGACCACGTCGGCGCG
>NZ_VIKA01000276.1 GCF_006704265.1 Elioraea sp. Yellowstone
GCGCAGGGCGGCCGGCGAGCCGCGCCTCGGCCACACGGCGCAGCCAGGCGACGTCGCGCGCATCGGGCAGGGCGGCGGCATTGGCGAGCACGAACAGCCAGAGCGCCTCGGGGCGCGGCCTGCCGAAGCGCCACGCCGTCTCGCCGGGGGCGCGATGGCCGCCCGTGACCAGATAGGTCAGCATCGCCGTGGTGCCGTGATAGGCGCCGAGGGTGGCGATGAAGTCGAGCCGTGCCGCGACCGGGGGGCGCAGGGCGGCGAGGAAGGCCGGCCCGGCGGCATAGGAGATCGCCGCGATCCCCGCCGGTCCGGGCCCCTCGGGCAATGCCTGCACGGCCGCCGCGACCGCCTCGGCGTCGGATGCGTCGGCGGAGAGGCGGCGGGCGGCCGGCAGGTCGGGCACGAGCACGAGGAAGCCGACGCGCGCCAGGCTCTCGGCGAAGGGCACGAGGCGGGCGTCGCGCCGCCCCGCCTCGGACAGTCCCGGCACCAGGACGATGCGCGCGCGCGGCGCCGTCCCCGGCCGGTAGAGATCGGCCTCGGTGCCGGGCAAGGCCACCTCCTCGCGTCTCGGCGCGGGTGTTGCCGCCTTCAGCGCCGAGGGGCCCGCGCCCGCCTCGATGTCGGCGAGCAGGCGCGCCGGTTCGTGCGCGCAGGCCACGAGCAGCG
Source organism: Elioraea sp. Yellowstone (assembly GCF_006704265.1). Taxonomy (GTDB): domain Bacteria; phylum Pseudomonadota; class Alphaproteobacteria; order Acetobacterales; family Acetobacteraceae; genus Elioraea. The sequence continues at coordinate 670 of NZ_VIKA01000276.1, forward strand.
TCAGCGCGAGAACGGCACGACGCATTCGAGATGCCCCGACCAGAGGAACTGGTCGATCGGGGTTGCGCGCAGCGGGCGCCAGCCACCGCCGGCGAGGAGGCGCATGTCGCGCGCCAGCGCCGCGGGGTTGCAGGAGACGTAGACGATGCGGCGAACCGGCGCCTCCGCCAGCGCCGCGCACTGCGCGCGCGCGCCGTCGCGCGGCGGGTCGAGCACGACGGCGTCGGTCCCCTTGAGTTCCTCAGGCAGGAGCGGCCGCAGGGCGAGGTCGCGCGGCTCGACGGCGAGGCGCGGGGCGAGGCCGCCGGCATTGGCGGCGCGCCGCAGCGCCGCGGCCGCCGCCGCATCGCCCTCGGCCGCGCGCACGCGGAAGCGGCGCGCGAGACGGAAGGTCAGCGTGCCGATGCCGGCATAGAGATCGGCGACGACCGCATCCTCGGGCAGGTCCGCCAGTGCATCGTGCACGGCTGCGGCGATCGCCGCTTCGCCCGCGCGCGTGGCCTGCAGGAACGCGCCCGGCGGCGGCTCGACCGCGATCCCCGCGAAGGCGATGCGGGGCGCGCGCCGCACCACGACGGGCAGCGGCGCGGCCTCGCCGGTGGCCCAGGAGAGGCGCGCGAGATCCGCCTCCGCGGCGAAGGCGGCGAGGCGCTCCCGCTCGGCGAGGTCGGGCTCGCGCGGCCCGCGCAGCACGAGATCCGCGCCGGTGTCGAGCAGGTTCACCTGCGCCTCGGCCTCCGGACGGAACGCGGCCAGCGCCAGGCCGCGCAGGCGGTCGGCGAGCGCGAGGATCGCCGGATCGAGGACGCGGCATTGCGGCACGTCGAGCGCGCGGCGCGCGGCGCGCTCGTGGAACCCGACGATGCGGCCGCGCAGCACGAACTCGGCACGGCGGCGCGTCGCCGGCGCGGCGGGCACGAGCGGCGCGATCGGCGTGCCCTCAAAGCC
>NZ_VIKA01000277.1 GCF_006704265.1 Elioraea sp. Yellowstone
GAGGCAGCGCAGGCCTCGCGCAGCTTCTACGGCCTGCTCGCGCGCCGCGCCCTCGGCATCCCTGCGGGCTTCGCCTGCGAGCGCGCTCTGGTCCTCGTTGCGCAGGAACAGCGCACGCGCGACCTCGGCGCGCAGGCTGGCGGCATGGGTGGGGTCCGTGTCGATTGCGGAACGGATCTCGGCGAGCGCGCGCGCCACCCTGTCGGCGCGCAGGTGCTGGCGGACGCTGCGCTCCAGCGCGAGATTGCGCGTGAAGGCGCGCGGCGCGGCCTCGATCTCCTCGGGCGGCGTCTCCGCGGCGGGCAGTTCGCTGACCTCCGGCGCGGCCGGCAGGGCCGTGCCGCGCGGCGCGCGCATCACGAGCAGGCGGTGGATGCGCGGCGCATCCGGATGGTCGCCATAGGCCTCCAGCCAGGCGGCGAGTTCGTCGACGCGGGCGCGCGTATGCGGCCCGAGCAGGCGGTCGGCGATCACGTGTCCGACCAAGAGCCGGTCGGAGAGGCGCGCGAGATCGGCATCGGCGGCGGCGAAGCGGCCATGCTCCTGGGCGGCGAAGATGCGTCGGTAGAGGGCTGCGTCGGCCGGGCCGAGCACGGCCGGAAGGCCCGGCAGCGCACCTGTCACCGGCCTCGGCACCGCCAGCGCGACCTGGTCCTGGCCGCGCGCGGCGCCCGCAAGCCCGACCAGCGCCAGGAATGCCGCCCCCCAGATCAGACCCGCCGCGGTGCCGCGGGCCCTTGCCTCCTCGGTTCCTCGCATGGCAAGGGCTGCGTTAACCGAGCGTCAACCATTTCGTCCACGCCGATATGCGGGACGAATCCCGCTCCGCGAGATGCTTGACGACAGATCAATACGCTCGGGCGCGTTCCTCGCGTGCCTTAGTTCTGCCGCATCTGTGGCAGCATCCCATCGTACCGACGACGCAGCATCAGCAGGTCGCTCCAGGCATCTCGTTTCGCGCCCGGATTGCGCAGCAGATAGGCCGGATGCAGCGTCGGCAGGACGGGGATCGGCGCCTCCAGTTCCGGCAGCGCGAGCTCGCGCCAGCGTCCGCGCAGTCGCGTGATGCCCTCGCGCGCGCCGAGCAGGCTGCGCGCCGGCACGCCGCCCGCCAGCACGAGCAGGCGCGGCCGCGCGAGCACGATGTGGCGGATCAGGAACGGCAGGCAGACCGCGATCTCGGCATCCGTCGGGTTGCGGTTGCCCGGCGGCCGCCACGGCAGCACGTTGGTGATGTAGACCTCGCCGCGCGTGCGGGAGAGACCGATGCTCGCGAGCATGCGGTCGAGCAGCTTCCCCGAGGGGCCGACGAAGGGCAGGCCGGCACGGTCCTCCTCCGAGCCCGGCCCCTCGCCGATCAGCATCACGGGTGCCGAAGGATCGCCGTCCGCAAAGACCAGGTTGGTCGCGGTCTCCCTGAGCGCGCAGCCGTCGAAGCGGGCGAGCGCCTCGCGCAGCGCGGCGAGCGTGTCGGCCGCCGCCGCGGCGGCCTCGGCGCGCGCCC
>NZ_VIKA01000278.1 GCF_006704265.1 Elioraea sp. Yellowstone
GGCCGGAGCACGGCGGGCAGGTCGGCGACGATCCGGTCCTCGAGCCGGTCGCGCGCGCCCACCAGGAGGCGCGCCGCGACGCGCGGCCGCGCCGGCGGCTCGATCGCCGGCGGCTGCAGCCCGGGCCGGCGCACCCCCTGCGTCATCCCGCCCCCCTCCCCGTCAGGCCGCCGCATCCGCCGGCAGCGCGGCGAGCAGCGCCAGCATCTCGTCGAAGATCGCGGCGAAGTTCTGCGCCGCATGGCTCTCGCGGTCGTGCAGCGGCGGCACCCAGTGGGCGTAGCTCATCTCCTTCCACACCGTCCGTTCGCCGAAGCTCGCGCCCAGCACGCGCGCGCCGGCCTTCTCGTAGGCCTCGCGCAGGAAGCCCTCGACGCGCGGCCGCACCGCTCCGGCGGAGGTGCGCACCATCAGGACGGCGCGCGCGATCGGCCGGCGCGCCACCGCTTCCGCCTCCTCGATCTGGCGCCAAGTCTCGATGCCGCCGCGGAAGTCGTCCTCGCTCATCTGCGAGGGCACGATGACGAGATCCGAGAGCGCCATCGCCACCTGGGTGTCGTTGGTCGCCGCCCCCATGAGGTCGATCACCACCGTCTCGTGGCGGGCCGCGAGCCCGCGCGCGAGACCGCTGACGCGCCGCTCGCCGTCGGGCACCGCGACCTCGACGGAGGCGAGTTCGGGGATGCGCGCGAAGAACCGCCCGAGCGGGCGGTTCGGGTCGAGATCCATCGCCGCGACGCGCCCGCCGCGCGCGACGAACTCCGCGACCGTGCATTTCGCGAGCGTGGTCTTGCCGCTGCCGCCTTTCACCTGGGCGAAGGTGATGATCGCCATGCCCCTCTCCTGCCGCCACGGCTTGCGCCGGAAATCCGGCTAGAAGGAAACCCGGAAAGACGTCCTTATGGCAAGCTGGAATTCCGTCTTTCCTGAAATCAGGCTTTCGGGACATCAGGACCGTGGCCCGACCGCCACGCCGCGGCGCGCCCGGCATGTCCATTCCGTTTCAGACGCTTTTCCAATCGGTGGTTTGCAAAGCACTTCCAGCATATGAACGGCGCATGGCGCTGATCGGCTACGCCCGCGTCTCGACCGCCGACCAGGACCTCGCCGCCCAGCGGCAGGCCCTCGAAGCCGCCGGCTGCACCGAGATCGTCGCCGAGACCGCCTCCGGCGCCGCTGCCACCCGGCCGGAGCTCGCCCGGCTCCTGGCGCGGATCCGGCGCGGCGACACGCTCGTGGTCGTCCGGCTCGACCGCCTGGCGCGCTCGCTCGCGCACCTCCTCGCCGTGCTGGCTCGGCTGCAGGCGAGGGGGGCCGGGTTCCGCTCGCTCGCCGACCCGATCGACACCGCCGGCCCTTCCGGCACGCTGGTGCTGCAGATCCTGGGCGCGGTGGCGGAGTTCGAGCGCGCCCTGATCCGCGAGCGCACCCGCGCGGGGCTCGCGGC
>NZ_VIKA01000279.1 GCF_006704265.1 Elioraea sp. Yellowstone
GGTGCCGGCTGCTCGGGCATCGGCTTCGGCGGCGCGGCGGCCGCCGTCTTCGCCACCGTCGGCTTGGGCGCGGGGCTGGTGGGCGCCGTCTTGGCGGCGGTCTTCGCGGGGGGCTTCGGCGCCGTCTTGGGCGCGGCCTGCGCCGGCGGCTTCGCCGACTTGGGCGCGGGCTTCGGCGCGACCTTGACGGGCCGCTTGGCAGTCGCCTTCGGCGTCGTCTTCGTCGTCTTGCTCACCGACTTGCCCGCCGCGCGCGCGGCCGTCCGTGCCGCGGACTTCGCAGTCGCACCCTTCGCCGTCACCTTGGTCCTTCCCGTCGCCTTGGTCGCCATCGCTCCGCTCGCCATCCGTCCCTCAGCACCGTCCGCAGCGCACACGACCTGCCCCGCGCCTGGACGGGCGCGGCCACCGCATGCGTCAGGGAACGATGATGACGGCCATCACGGCCAATAATGACAGTATAGCACGCCAGAGCCCGGAGTTCAGCCCCCGTCATGGCAGGGCAGCAACGAGCGGTCAGGGGATCCCGGGTTCGGGACTGAACAGCGCCATCTTGTCCGGCTTGCCTTTCCACTCGTCCGCATCAGGCGGAGGCTCGCCCTTGCGGGTGATGTTCGGCCAGAGCTGCGCATACTCCCGGTTGTGTTCCACCCAGGCGGCTGCACGCGGCTCGGTGTCCGGCAGGATCGCCTCGGCCGGGCATTCGGGCTCGCACACCCCGCAGTCGATGCACTCGTCGGGATGGATCACCAGCATGTTCGCGCCGACATAGAAGCAGTCCACCGGGCAGACCTCGACGCAGTCCATGTACTTGCAGCGGATGCAGGCATCGGTCACGACGTAGGTCATGCGGCGCTCCAGTCGGTTGGCGCACGACTTGGGGCAAACGGTGCTGCGGCGCAAGACCGTGCCGGCATGTCAGCCTGGCGGCGCTTCCAGGTCCTCGTAGAGGCGCTTCGCCTCCTCGGCCGGCCCGCGCCGCGTGCCCAGCGCCAGCACCCGCACCACGCGCACCGAGGGGCCGATGCCGAAGGTCAGCACGTCGCCCGGGCGGACGCGCGCATGCGCCTTCTCCGTGCGCTGGCGGTTGATGCGGATGCGCCCCTGCTCGGCAAGCCGCGCGGCGGCGGCCCGGGTCCTGATGAAGCGCGCGCACCAGAGCCAGCGGTCGAGCCGCTGCCAGCCGAGCGCGCCGTCCTCCGGATCGTCGGCGCTCACGCCTTGGCGCGCAACGCCGCCAGGGCGGCGAAGGGGCCGTCGGCCGGCCGGGCCGGCACGGACGGCATCGTCGGGGCGCGGCGGCGCGCGCGGACCATGGTCGCCCCGTCCTCGG
>NZ_VIKA01000027.1 GCF_006704265.1 Elioraea sp. Yellowstone
CCCTCGCGCTCGGCGCGGTCGCCCTGCCCGCCTTTCCGGGCGCGCCCCCCGCGCCGCCGCCGCCCGCCGGAGCGCTCGCCTTCTCGGCCGCCGAGGCGGAACGGCGCGCGCGCTCCGGCGAGACCCTGCTGGTCGACATCACCGCCGAATGGTGCATCACCTGCCAGGTGAACAAGGCGCTGGTGCTCGAGCGCGGCGCGGTCGCCGAGCTTCTGCGCGCGGGCGCGGTCGGCATGATGCGCGGCGACTGGACCCGCCCCGATCCGGCGATCACCGCGTATCTCGCCCGGCATGACCGGGTCGGCATCCCGTTCAACGCGGTCTACGGCCCGGCCGCGCCGGAAGGGATCGCGCTGCCCGAGATCCTGACGGAATCGGCCGTGCTGGACGCCATCGCCCGCGCCGGCGGGACGCGCGCGCAGGCGGCCCGCTGACGGATCGCCCCGGACAGGCTATAGGGCGGGCGCAACCACAGGGGAGAGCCTGCGCGATGACGATCAAGGTCGGCGACACCATTCCGTCCGTGAAGCTGATGCAGGCCACGCCCGACGGACCGCGCGAGGTCTCCACCGACGAGATCTTCAAGGGCAGGACCGTGGTGCTGTTCGCCGTCCCCGGCGCCTTCACGCCGACCTGCTCCGCCAAGCACCTGCCCTCGTTCCTGCACAACATCGACGCGCTCAAGGCCAAGGGTGTCGATACGATCGCCTGCATGGCGGTGAACGACGTGTTCGTGATGGACGCCTGGGCCAAGAGCCAGGGCGTGGGCGACAGGATCGTCATGCTGGCGGACGGATCCGGCGTGCTGACCCGCGCGCTCGGCCTGGAGCTGGACCTGACCGCGCGGGGCCTGGGCATCCGCTCGCAGCGCTTCGCGCTGGTCGCGAAGGACGGGGTGGTGACGCATCTCGCCATCGAGGCGCCGGGCGGGTTCGAGGTCAGCAAGGGCGAGGCGATCCTCGCCGTGCTGTAGCGCGCCGCCGGCGGGGCGTGGCGCCCCGCGCAAGGGGAGGCGTGATGGCATCGGGGCTGCGGCCGATCCCGCGTCGTGACGTGCCCGGGGGCGCGCATCCCGCGCAGGACGACGCGCCGGTGGATGTCGCGCTGGTCCTCGCGATCGACGCCTCGGGCAGCGTCACCGACGAGGCGCTGCGGACGCAGCGGCGCGGCCATGCCGAGGCGCTGGCGAGCGAGGCCTTCGTCGCCGCGGTGCTGGCGGGCGTGCACGGCCGCGTCGCCGTCACCGTGATCGAGTGGTCGAGCGGCGGGCGGCAGGAGGTGACCGTACCCTGGACCGTGATCGCCGGGATGGAGCAGGCGCGCGCGGTCGCCGAACGCATCCTGGGCGCGCGGCCGCCGCTGCCGGGCCACACCTCGATCAGCGGCGCGATCGACGCGGGTGTCGCCCTGCTCGCGCGCTTCGCCGGACGGGCGGCGAGACGCGTGATCGACATCTCGGCGAACGGGCCGAACAACGACGGGCGCGCGCTCGCAGAGGCGCGCCGGGCGGCGCTGGAGGCCGGCGTGACCGTGAACGGGCTGGCGATCCTGGACGCCGATCCGGACCTCGCGCGGTACTTCGTCGCCGAGGTGATCGGCGGCCCCGGCGCCTTCGTCCTGCCGGCGGAGGATGCCGGCAGCTACCGCGCCGCGGTGCTGCGCAAGCTCACGACCGAGATCGCGGGGGCCGGCCGATGGGCATGAGCGTGCGACCGGCCGCTCCGGCCCTCGGCACCGCGGCGGCGGTGCGCGGCACGGCGCGATGAGCCGGGACCGGATCGCGGAATCGGCGCGCACGCTGGCCGCACTCGTGGCCGAGGCCGCGCCCTCGTCGCTCGCGCTCCGGCTCTGGACCGGCGAGACGCTGAAGCTCGGGCCGGCGGCGGACGGCGCGGTCGGGATCGCGATCAACACGCCTGCGGCGCTGGTGCGGCTCGTGCGCCGGCCGCGCCTGGCGACGCTGATCGAGCTGATCGCCGCAGGCGCGGTCGAGATCTACGGCGGAACTCTGCTCGACATCGAGGCCCGACGCGGGCGGGCCTCGCGCGGCGCCTGGCGGCGGCTGCCGAAAGGCAAGCTCGCGCGCGCGCTGTGGCCGCTCCTGGTCGCGCGCGACACGGCTGCGGCGACGCACCACGCCTATGCGGGGCCGGCGCAGGCACGGCTCGAGGAGGGGCGCGACGATGCCGCCCTGGTGCGGTTCCACTACGATCTCTCCAACGACTTCTACGCGCTCTTCCTCGATCCGGAAATGCAATACTCCTGCGCCTACTTCCCCGACTGGGAGGCGCCGTTGGAGGTCGCGCAGGTCGCGAAGCTGGAGATGACCTGCCGGCGGCTGCGGCTCGCGCCGGGCGAGCGCTTCCTCGACATCGGCTGCGGCTGGGGCGGGCTGATCTGCCATGCCGCGCGCCAACACGGCGTGCGCGCGCACGGCGTGACGCTCTCGGAGCAGCAATACGCCTTCGTGCGCGAGAAGATCGCGCGGCTCGGGCTCGGCGATCGCGTCACGGTGGCGCTGCAGGACTACCGCGAGGTCGGGGGCGAGTGGGACAAGATCGCCTCGGTCGGGATGTTCGAGCATGTCGGGCTCGCCAACCACGCGACCTACTTCCGCAGGATGCGCGACCTGCTGCGTCCGCGCGGACTGCTGCTGAACCACGCGATCACGCGGCCGGCGAAGAAGGACGAGCGGGCGTTCCGCAGGAAGCGCGCGGAGTATGCCGCGCTGACGCGCTACATCTTCCCGGGCGGCGAGCTCGACCACATCGGCCGGACGCTGACCAGCCTCGAGCAGGCCGGGTTCGAGGTGCACGACGTCGAGGGCTGGCGCGAGCACTACGCGTGGACCTGCCGGCTGTGGACCGAACGCCTCGCGGCGCGGCGCGCGGAGGCCGAGGCCGAGGTGGGCCCGGCGAAGACGCGGCTGTGGCTGCTCTACCTCGCCGGCTGCGCGCTCGCCTTCGAGCGGGGCGGCGCGCTGATTTACCAGGTCCTGGCCTCGAAGCGCGCGCGGGGGGCGAGCGGCCTGCCGCCGACGCGGGCGGATCTGTACCGGTAGGCGCGGACGTCCCGGGCGCGGTGGCGGCCGCGGCACGATGCCTGCCTCGGGATGAGCGGCGCCGTCATGCCCGCCCCCCGCGGTCCCGGCGTTGACGCGGACGCCTACCGCGATCAGCGTCACCGTTCCGCCATCCGGGAACGCCGCCATGCCCGCACCTTCCGCCGCGACCGCTGCCACGTCCGGGGCGGGCCACGATCTCCGCATCATGGCCCTGATCGGCACCGGGCATTTCCTGTCCCACTTCTACATGCTCTGCCTGCCGCCGCTGTTCCTGTCGTGGCGCGCGGAATTCGGCGCCTCCTTCGCCGAACTCGGGCTCGCGGTCGCGCTGATGTCGGGCACCACGGCGCTCTTGCAGACGCCGGTCGGGTTCGCGGTGGACCGGCATGGCGCGCGGCCGTTCCTGGTCGGGGGCACGCTGCTGATGGCGCTTTCGGTGTCCGCCATGGCGGCCGCGCCGGGGGTGTGGGCGATCTGGGCGCTCGCGATCCTGTCCGGCGTCGGCAATTCGGTGATCCATCCGGCGGACTACGCGATCCTCGCGGGCTCGATCGACAAGGCGCGCATGGGGCGCGCCTTCGCGATGCACACCTTCACCGGGAACCTGGGCTTCGCGCTGGCCCCGCCGGTGATCGCGCTGCTGGCGGCGGCGGTCGGCTGGCGAGCGTCGCTGCTGATCGTGGGGCTCCTGGGCGTGCCGGTGGTCGCCGCCATCCTGGTGCAGAGCCGGATCCTGCGCGACCAGGCGAAGCCCCGGGCCGGCGAGGCGGGTCCCCGCGGACGCGACCTCCTGCTGTCCCGCCCCATCCTGCTGTTCTTCGCCTTCTTCCTGCTGTCCTCCATGGCCGGGTCGGGGATCCAGGCCTTCGTCATCACCGTGCTGGGCCAGCTCTGGGGCACCCCGGTCGCGGTCGCCTCGATGGTGCTGACCGGCTACATGGTCGGCGCGACGGGCGGCACGCTGGTGGGCGGCTGGGTCGCGGATGCGACCAAGCGCAGCCTGATGGGCTTCGTCGTGGTGCTGACCCTGTTCGCGGCGGCGATGATCCTGGCCCTCGGCCTGCTGCCGATGCCGGAGCCGGTGCTGCCGGTCGCGGCCCTGCTGGGCGGTCTCGCCCTGGGGGCGTCGCGCACGCCGCGCGACATCATGCTGAAGGACGCCTCGCCGCCCGGGCAGATCGGCAAGGTGTTCGGCTTCGTCTCATCCGGCTTGCCGCTGGGCAGCGCGCTCATGCCGGTGCCGCTCGGGCTTCTGATCGACCTCGGCCATCCGGAGCTCGTGCTGCCGGTGGTCGCGGCCGTGCTGGTGCTGTCGCTGGTCTGCGCGGGCACGGCGCAAGCCGACGCGAGGTCGCGCCGCGGCGTGACGCCGGCGCCGGCGGAGTGATGCAGGCGCGCCGACACCACCCCTTCCCTCGGCGCGATGACTGATCGCCAGAGGCAACCCTCTGGCGATCATGCGTCACGCCGCCACGGGCTTGTGCTCGACGCCCTTCTCGGTCAGCAGCGTCGCGAGCTCGCCCGACTGGAACATCTCGGTGACGATGTCGCAGCCGCCGACGAACTCCCCCTTCACATAGAGCTGCGGGATGGTCGGCCAGTTCGTGAACTGCTTGATGCCCTCGCGCAGGGACGGATCCTCCAGCACGTTCACGCCCTTGAACTTCACCCCCATGTGCATGAGGATCTGCACCACACGCGCCGAGAAGCCGCATTGCGGGAACATCGGCGTGCCCTTCATGTACAGCACCACCGGGTTCTCGGTGATGTCGGCCTGGATGCGCTCGAAGACGGGGTTCGACATCGTCGTGGTTCCTGGTCCCGTGTGGCGGTTCAATCCTGCGGCGGGCTGGTCTGCAGGGCGAGCGCGTGCAGCGCGCCGCCCATGCGGCCCTGCAGCGCGGCATAGACCATCTGGTGCTGCTGCACGCGCGACTTGCCCTTGAACGCGGCCGAGACGACGGTGGCGGCATAGTGGTCGCCGTCACCGCGCAGATCCTCCACCGTGACCTGCGCATCCGGCAGGCTGGCCTTGATCAGCGCCTCGATCTCCGCCGCCGACATCGGCATCGCCGCACCGTCCCCCTCAGGCCATGTAGGCGGGCAGCCACGCCGCGTGGACCTGCCTCAGCCGTTCGACCGATATGGAGAACGCCCCCGGCAGTGTCAAATGCGCCCCCTCGGCGCGGCCGAGCAGGGCCGCAGGCACCCGCGCGGTCGCCGCCTCGGCGAGGACCGCCCGGCCGTCCGGCACCGCGAGCACGTAGCGGCCCTGGTCCTCGCCGAACCAGTAGGCGTACGGCGGCAGGTCCGCCGGCGCCGGCTCCAGCACCGCGCCGACATCCCCCGCCATCGCCATCTCGGCGATCGCCACCAGCAGGCCCCCGTCCGAGACGTCGTGGCAGGCGCGCACGCCCCCCGCGAGGATCAGCCGGCGCACGAAGTCGCCGTTGCGGCGCTCGGCGACGAGGTCCACCGGCGGCGGGGCGCCCTCCTCGCGGCGAGCGATCTCGCGCAGCCAGAGCGACTGTCCGAGCCAGCCCCGCGTCGCGCCGATCAGCACGAGATCGAGCCCCGGGGCGAGGGCGAGACCCGCCGCCTGGGCGGCATCCTCCAGCACGCCAACGCCGCCGATTGCCGGGGTGGGCAGGATCGGCCTGCCGTCGGTCTCGTTGTAGAGCGAGACGTTGCCGGACACGACCGGGAAGTCGAGCGCGCGGCAGGCCGCCGCCATGCCGCGCACGGCGGCGGCGAACTGGCCCATGATGCGCGGGCGCTCCGGGTTGCCGAAGTTCATGTTGTCGGTGATCGCGAGCGGCCGCGCGCCGACCGCGGTGAGGTTGCGCCACGCCTCGGCGACCGCCTGCGCGCCCCCTGCCTCCGGATCGGCCTGGCAGTAGCGCGGCGTGCAGTCGGTGGTCAGCGCGAGCGCGCGCCTGAGCCCCTCCAGCTTCACCACCGCCGCATCCGCAGCGCCGGGGCGCTTCACCGTCTGGCCGCCGACGGTCGAGTCGTACTGGTCCCAGATCCAGGCGCGCGAGCAGAGATCGGGGCAGCCGATCAGCGTGATCAGCGCCGTCTCCAGCCCGACCGGATCGGGCACCGATCCCGCGTCGAGCACGGCGGGCTTCGGCGTCTCCTCGGTGGGGCGGCGGTAGAGCGGGGCCTGGTCGGACAGGGGTGCCAGCGGGATGTCGGCCTCCACCCGCCCCTGGTGGCGGATGACGATGCGCCCCGTGTCGGTGAGGTGCCCGATCACCGCGAAGTCGAGCTCCCATTTCTCGAAGATCGCCCGCGCGGTGTCCTCGGCGCCGGGGCGGAGGATCATCAGCATCCGCTCCTGGCTCTCCGACAGCATCATCTCGTAGGCGGTCATGCCGGTCTCGCGCTGCGGCACGCGGTCGAGATCGAGCTCGATCCCGACCCCGCCCTTGCCCGCCATCTCGACCGAGGAGCTCGTCAGCCCCGCCGCCCCCATGTCCTGGATCGCGACGATCGCGTCGGTGGCCATCAGCTCCAGGCAGGCCTCGATCAGCAGCTTCTCGGTGAAGGGGTCGCCGACCTGCACCGTGGGGCGCTTCTCGTCCCCCTCGTCGGCGGCGAACTCGGCCGAGGCCATGGTGGCGCCGTGGATGCCGTCGCGCCCGGTCTTGGAGCCCACGTACACCACCGGATTGCCGACGCCGGCCGCAGCCGAGAGGAAGATCCGGTCCGCCGGCGCGATGCCGACCGTCATCGCATTGACCAGCGGGTTGCCGTCATAGGCGGGGTGGAAGTTCACCTCGCCGCCAACCGTGGGCACGCCCACGCAGTTGCCGTAGCCGCCGATGCCGCGCACCACGCCGTCGAGGATGCGCTTGGTGCGCGGATTGTCGGGCGAGCCGAAGCGGAGCGCGTTCAGGGTGGCGATGGGGCGCGCGCCCATGGTGAACACGTCGCGCAGGATGCCGCCCACCCCCGTCGCCGCGCCCTGATAGGGCTCGATGAAGGAAGGGTGGTTGTGGCTCTCCATCTTGAACACGGCCGCGAGCCCGTCGCCGATCGCAACGACGCCCGCGTTCTCGCCCGGGCCGTGGATCACCCACGGCGCGCGGGTGGGCAGCTCGCGCAGCCAGACGCGGGAGGACTTGTACGAGCAGTGCTCCGACCACATCACCGAGAAGATGCCGAGCTCGGTGAGCGAGGGCTGGCGGCCGAGGATCGCGAGCACGCGCTGATGCTCGTCCGGCTTCAGGCCGAACTCGGCGGCGAGCCGGGCGGCCCGCTCGGGCGGCAGGGTCTCGGGAGTGTCGGTCACGTGGTCCTCGGGCGCGTCTCGGCCGCGTTCGACGGCGTCGAACGCTCGGATGCGAACGGCCATGCCCGGGTCGGCCTGTCAAGGAGCGTGCGTCGCGCGGCCGGCGAAGACGGCGCCGCCTCCGAGACGCCGATCCGGACATGGCGACGGGGCGAGGCCGCGGGCATCGCCCGCCTCACGCAGCCTGCGGCGGTGGTCGGATCTGTCCCGCGGTGGGGGCGAGCGTGCCGGAGCGCCGACCGCCAGGCCGCCGCGCCCGGTCAGCGCGTCGGGCTCTGCTGGCCGCGACGATAGGCGTCGTCGACCGAGCGGCGGTGGTAGTCGTAGAGCAGCCCGCCGGCCGCGCCCGCGCCCGCGCCGATCAGCGCCCCCCAGCCGAAATTGCCGGAGAGCGAGCCGATCAGCCCGCCCGCCGCGGCGCCCCCGGCCGCGCCGAGGCCGGCGCGACGGAGGGTGGGATCGGTATCGGCGCAGGCGCCGACCACCAGCAGGACGCCGCCCGCGGCGGCGATGCGTGCGATCCTGGTCATGTCCATGTCATCTCCTCCGACCCGGGCAGGGATAGGTCGTTGCGAGGAAGGCGAACACGCCCTCGACGGCGGGGCCGCTGAGCCGGTCCGGATTGGCGTCCGCCCAGGCGATGAAGCGGCTGCGCAGCGCCTCGGGCGCCGTGCCGGGTGGCGCGCAGAAGAGCGGCGGCGCGTGCGCCGGCACGACCGCGCGGTGATAGTCGAGCGCGCCGCGGCCGTAGCCGTTGCAGTAGCCGATCGCCTCCAGAGAGTGGGGGTCGCCCGGCGCCACGCGGCAGATCTCGACCAGATCCGCGAGGGTCTTGACCTCGAAGCGGCCGGCCTCGAGCGGCTTCGGCTGCGACCAAGCCGTTCCTGCGGCGACCAGCGCGGCCGCCATCGCGGCTGTTGCTCTGCGCATCGCATCTCCTCGCTTGCGTGCGGCACCGTAGCGCAGGCGGCGGCGCCCCGGCCAATGACGGATCGGGGAGCCCCACGCCTAGCCCGTGGCCTGCCAGGGGGCTATAACGCGCGGGGAAGGCTCTACGAACCGGGAGTGCCTGCTGATGATGACCGCCGGACTGCGTTCGCTGCTGCTCGCCGCAGCGTGCTCGTGCGCCATGGCAGGCGCCGCCGCTGCCCAGAACCTCACCATCGCGGTGGGCGCGCCCGTCACCTCGATCGACCCGCACTACCACAACCTCTCGCCGAACAATGCGATGGCGGCGCACATCTTCGACGGTCTCGCGGATACGGACTCGCGCGCCAGGCTGGTGCCCGGCCTCGCCGAGAGCTGGCGGACGATCGACGACACCACCTGGGAGTTCAGGCTGCGCCGCGGCGTGACGTTCCACAACGGCAGCGACTTCACCGCCGAGGATGTCGCCTTCACCATCAGCCGCGCGCCGAACGTGCCGAACAGCCCCTCCGGATTCGGCATCTTCACGCGGCCGATCGCGGAGGTGCAGGTGGTCGATCCGCACACGGTGCGCATCCGCACGCGCGCCGTCTATCCGCTGCTGGCGGTCGACCTGTCCAACGTGATGATCCTGGACAAGGAGACGCACGAGAACGCCACCACCGAGGATTTCAACAGCGGCAAGGTGGCGGTCGGTACCGGTCCCTACCGGTTCGTCCGCTTCGCTCCGGGGGATCGGATCGAGCTCGAGCGCAACGACACCTACTGGGGTGGCAGGCAGCCCTGGCAGCGGGTGAACTACCGCATCATCGTCAATGAGGCGGCCCGCACCGCCGCCCTGCTGGCCGGCGATGTCGACCTGATCGACCAGGTGCCGACCGCCGACATCGCCAGGCTGAAGCAGGACCAGCGCCTCAACGTCAGCGAGGTGGTGGGCCTCAGGATCATCTATCTGGCGCTCGACCACTCGCGCACCGACGGCTCGCCGTTCGTCTCCGGGCCGAACGGCGAGGCGCTGGACCGCAACCCGCTCAAGGACGTGCGGGTGCGCCGTGCGCTGTCGATCGCGATCGACCGCAACGCGATCGTCTCGCGCGTGATGGAGGGTGCGGCCATCCCGGCCGGGCAGTTCCTGCCCGAGGGCACCTACAGCCACGTGCCCGGCCTCAATCCGCCCGCCTTCGATCCGGACGGCGCGCGCCGGCTGCTGGCCGAGGCCGGCTATCCCAACGGCCTGCGGCTGGCCATCCACGGACCGAACGACCGCTACGTGAACGACGCCCGCATCATCCAGGCGATCGGCAGCTTCTGGACGCGCATCGGCGTGCGCACCCAGGTCGAGGCGATGCCCTGGACCACCTTCATCGCCCGCGCCGGGCGGCAGGAGTTCAGCGCCTTCCTGGTCGGGTGGGGCAGCTCGACCGGCGAGGCCTCCTCGCCGCTGCGCAGCCTGGTCGCGACCTTCAACCGCGAGAAGGGCTTCGGCGCCTCGAACCGCGGCCGCTACTCCAATCCCGAGCTCGACCGGCTGCTCGAGCAGGCGCTCGCCACGGTCGACGACGAGAAGCGCGAGAAGCTGCTGCAGGACGCGACGCGCGTCGCGATGGAGGATGTCGCCATCATCCCCATCCACATCCAGAAGAACGTCTGGGCGATGAAGCGCGGCCTGCGCCATGACGCGCGCGCCGACGAGCTGACCCGGGCCATGGACGTGCGGCCTGGCGGCTGAGGCGGGCGCGCGGATCCCGATTGCCGCGCGGTTGCGCAAGCGGCATCGTGGCGGCGTGCCCGGCGGGGAACGTCGCCCCGCGGGCACGCTGTCGCGAGGTGCCGGCCGCACCGGCCGGGGAGAATGACGGATGACGGTCTATCTGATCAGGCGGCTGATGCAGAGCGCGCTGGTCGTGCTGGCGATGACCGTCATCCTGTTCCTCGGCGTCTATGCGATCGGCGACCCGGTGGAGATCCTGATCAGCCCCGAAGCCGACCAGATGGAGCGCGAGCGCGCGATCGCAGCCCTCGGCCTCGACCGCCCGCTCTGGGAACAGTACGTCGCCTTCCTCGGCAACGCGCTGCGGGGTGATCTCGGCCGCAGCTTCGTGTTCAACGAGCCGGCGCTGAAGCTGATCCTGCAGAAGATGCCGGCGACGCTCGAACTGGCGCTCGCCGCGACCGTGTTCGCGATCGTCCTCGGACTGCCGCTCGGGCTGATCGCCGGGCTGAAGCCCGAGGCGCTCTACAGCCGCGTCATCATGGCGGGCTCGATCCTCGGCTTCAGCCTGCCCACCTTCTGGGTCGGGCTGATGCTGATCATGGTATTCGCGGTGCAGCTCGGCTGGCTGCCCTCGACCGGACGGGGGCCGACCGCCGAGTTCCTCGGCGTGCAGTGGTCGTTCCTGACCGCCGACGGTCTGCGCTACCTGATCATGCCGGCCCTGAACCTCAGCCTGTTCAAGATCTCGCTGGTGATCCGGCTGACGCGCGCCGGCGTGCGCGAGACCGTGCTGATGGACTACGTGAAGTTCGCCCGCGCCAAGGGGCTGAGCCAGAACCGGGTGATCTTCGTGCACGTGCTCAAGAACATCCTGATCCCGGTGGTCACCGTCACCGCGCTCGAGTTCGGCTCGACCATCGCCTTCTCGGTGGTGACCGAGAGCGTCTTCGCCTGGCCGGGCATGGGCAAGCTGATCATCGATTCGATCTACGTGCTCGACCGGCCGGTGATCGTGGCCTACCTGATGATCATCGTCTTCATGTTCATCGTCCTGAACTTCACGGTGGACGTGCTCTACTCGGTGCTGGATCCGCGCGTGCGGCTGCAGGACCAGAAGGCATGACCCCGCCCCCCGCCGAAGCCGCGATCGCCTCCGCCGGACTCGCGCCGGCGGCATCGCGCGAGGAGACGCCGCTTCGCCGTTTCGTCGCCGATTTCGCCGAGAGCAAGGTCGCCGTCGGCGCCTTCGTCGTGTTCGTGCTGATCGTCCTCTGCGCGGTGTTCGCGCCGTGGATCGCGCCGCAGGACCCCTACGACCTCGCCCAGCTCGACATCCTGGACGGGCGGATGCCGCCCGGCACGATGGGCGGGGCGGGGTTCACCTACATCCTCGGCACCGACGACCAGGGCCGCGACATGTTCAGCGGCATCCTCTACGGACTCAGGATCTCGCTGATGGTCGGCGCGGGATCGGCCTTCATCGCCTTCATCGTCGGCACCGCGCTCGGCCTGCTCGCCGCCTATTTCGGCGGTCGGACCGACACGCTGATCATGCGGCTGGTCGACCTGCAGCTCTCCTTCCCCTCGATCCTGGTCGCGCTGATGATCCTCGCCTTCCTCGGCAAGGGCATCCTCAACGTGGTGATCGCGATCGTCGCGGTGGAATGGGCCTACTACGCGCGCACCGTGCGCGGCACCGCGCTGGTGGAGCGGCGGCGCGAGTACATCGAGGCGGCCGAGTGCCTGGCGCTGTCGAAGCCCCGCATCGTGTTCCGTCACCTGCTGCCGAACTGCCTGCCGCCGCTGATCGTCATCCTGACCATGCAGGTGGCGCGCGCGATCGCGCTGGAGGCGACGCTGTCGTTCCTGGGCCTCGGCGTGCCGGTGACCGAGCCATCGCTCGGCCTGCTGATCGCCAACGGCTACGAGTACATGCTCTCGGGCCGCTACTGGATCAGCTTCTATCCCGGCATCGCGCTGCTCGTGACGATCGTCGTGATCAACCTGGTGGGCGACCAGTTGCGCGACGTCCTGAACCCGCGGCTCCGGAAGTAGCGCATGACAGGGCAGCCGACCATCGAGGTGCGCAACCTGCGCACGCACTTCTTCACCAAGGCGGGCGTGGTGAAGGCGGTGGACGACGTCTCGTTCTCCGTGGCCAAGGGGCGCATCCTCGGCCTGGTCGGCGAGTCCGGCTCCGGCAAGTCGGTCACCGGCTTCTCGATCATGGGGCTGGTCGATCCGCCCGGCCGCGTGGTCGGCGGCGAGATCCTGTTCCAGGGACGCGACCTTGCCAGACTGCCCGAGGAGGAGATGCGCAGGATCCGTGGTGCGCGCATCGCCATGATCTTCCAGGACCCGATGATGACGCTCAATCCGGTCCTGCGCATCGACACCCAGATGATCGAGACCGTGCTCGCGCACGAGAGGGTGTCGGAGGCCGAGGCGCGCCGGCGCGCGCGCGCGGCGCTGGTGCAGGTCGGCATCCCGAGCCCGGACGAGCGGCTGCGCGCCTATCCGCACCAGTTCTCGGGCGGGATGCGCCAGCGCGTGGCGATCGCGATCGCGCTCCTGCACAGGCCCGAGCTGATCATCGCCGACGAGCCGACCACCGCGCTCGACGTGACGATCCAGGGCCAGATCCTGTTCGAGGTGCAGAAGCTCTGCCGCGAGAGCGGCACGAGCCTGATCTGGATCACGCACGATCTCTCGGTGATCGCCGGGCTGGCAGACGAGATCTGCGTGATGTACGCCGGCCGCATCGTCGAGAAGGGCACGGTGGACGAGGTGCTCGACCATCCGCTGCATCCCTACACGCGCGGGCTGATCGGCTCGGTGCCGAGCCGCAACGTGCGCGGCCGCCCGCTCGCGCAGATCCCCGGCATGACGCCGTCGCTCCTCAACCTGCCGCCCGGCTGCGCCTTCCGCGCCCGCTGCCCGCGCGCCTCCGAGGCCTGCCTGGTCGAGCCGGGGATCACGACGCCGCTGCCCGGGCGCGAGGTGCGCTGCTTCCACCCGCATCTCGAGACGGTGCCTGCATGACGCAGGAGGGCGAGATCGCGCCGCGCGCGCGCGGCGCCGACAGCGCCGCACCGATGATCGAGCTGCGCGGCGTCTCCAAGCAGTTCCGCAAGGCCCTCGACCTCGCCGGGCGGATCGCGCGGAGGCTCGGCGCCGATGTGCGCGACGAGATCGTGCACGCGGTGGACAATGTCGATCTTGCGGTGAAGCAGGGCGAGGTGGTCGGGCTGGTCGGCGAGTCGGGCTGCGGCAAGTCCACGCTCGGGCGCATGGTGGCGGGGATCCTTCCGCCCTCCTCGGGCACCATCCTCTGGAAGGGCCGCGACGTGACGGCGCTGCCGCCCGACGAGGCGAAGCGCGCCAAGCTCGCCGTGCAGATGATCTTCCAGGATCCCTACGCCTCGCTCAATCCGCGGCTGCGCGTCGATCGCATCATCGGCGAGGCGCCGCTCGTGCACGGGCTGATCCAGCCCGCCGAGTTCGACGCCTATCTCGCGCAGCAGATGCGGCGCGCCGGCCTCGACCCGGCCTTCAGGCGCCGCTACCCGCATCAGTTCTCGGGCGGCCAGCGCCAGCGCATCGGGATTGCCCGCGCGCTCGCGGTGCAGCCCGAGTTCATCGTCTGCGACGAGGCGGTGGCGGCACTCGATGTCTCGATCCAGGCGCAGATCCTCAACCTGTTCATGGATCTGCGGCGCGACCTCAACCTGACCTACCTGTTCATCAGCCACGACCTCGGCGTGGTCGAGCACCTCTCCGACCGCGTGGTGATCATGTATCTCGGGCGGATCGTCGAGGAGGCGCCGGCCGAGGACGTGTTCGCCGCGCCGAACCACCCCTACACCCAGGCGCTCCTGACCGGCGTGCCGCGCATCGAGAGCCGCAAGCGCGCCTTCGCGGCGGTGAAGGGCGAGATCCCCTCGCCGCTCAACCCGCCCCCGGGCTGCCACTTCCACCCGCGCTGCCCGCACGCGATGGAGCGCTGCCGCGTGGAGGTGCCGGCGCTCAAGGAGATCGCGCCCGGCCGGCGGAGTGCGTGCCACCTGAACGACGCGCGCGGGTGACAGGTACGCAGCGGGGGGCGGGCCAGTTCCCCGTTGAACCCGCCCCCGTCCTGGGGCACAACAACGCCGTCCAGACCACCCCAGCGGAAGAGCGCGTGGCGCAGGCCACGCCGCCGAAGGCGCAACCGGCCCCCGGAAACGCTCAGGCACCAGGGACCGCCCGGGGCGACGGACCTCTGGAAAGCCGGGTGCCGCGAGGCGCCCGCACCGACGGAGTAAGCGGGCCGGGCGAGGGTTCCGCGAATCTCTCAGGTCACGGGACAGAGGGGGGCCAGGACCTGCCGGCATCGGGCCGGCGGGACGGCCGTCCGGAGTGCGCGTGACCGACCTCAAGACGACACCGCTCGACGCCCTGCACCGCCGCCTCGGCGCGCGTATGGTTCCCTTCGCCGGCTACGCCATGCCGGTGCAGTACCAGGCGGGGATCATGGCCGAGCACGCGCAGTGCCGCACCAAGGCGGCGCTGTTCGACGTCTCGCACATGGGCCAGGGCGTGCTGGAGGGTGCGGGGGCCGCGGCCGCGCTCGAGCGCCTCACCCCGGCGGACATCGCCGGGCTGAAGCCGAACCGCCAGCGCTACGCCCTGCTGACTGCCGAGGATGGCGGCATCCGCGACGACTTCATGGTCGCCAACCTGGGCGATCGGCTGTTCCTGGTGGTGAACGCCGCCTGCAAGGACGAGGACTTCGCGCATATCGCCGCGCATCTGCCCGCGGATGTGCGGCTCACGGTCTGGGCCGACCGCGCGCTGATCGCGCTGCAGGGACCGGCGGCCGAGGGCGTGATGGCGCGGCTCGGTCCCGCGGCCGTGCTGCTGCCGTTCATGGGTGTGGCCGAGGTGACGATCGCCGGCATCCCGTGCCTGGTGTCGCGCTCGGGCTATACCGGCGAGGACGGGTTCGAGATCAGCGTGTCCGCGGACCGGGCCGAGCGTCTGGCCGACACGCTGCTCGCCGATCCGGACGTCGCGCCGGCCGGGCTCGGCGCGCGCGACAGCCTCCGTCTCGAGGCCGGACTGTGCCTCTACGGCAACGACATCGACCGCACCACCAGCCCGGTCGAGGCCGCACTCGCCTGGACCATCGGCAAGCGCCGGCGCAGCGAGTGGAACTTCCCCGGCGCGGCGCGCATCCGGAGCGAACTCGAGGCCGGCACCAGCCGGCTGCGCGTCGGCATCCTGCCGGAGGGCCGCGCCCCGGCGCGCGCCCACACGACGATCCACGCCGCCGACGGCGCGCCGATCGGCGCGATCACCTCGGGCGGGTTCGGCCCGACGCTGAACGCCCCCGTCGCGATGGGCTATGTGCGCCGCGACCTCGCCGCCGAGGGCACGCCCGTCGCCCTCGCGGTGCGCGGCAGGATGCTGCCCGCGCGCGTCGCCGCGATGCCCTTCGTCCCCCACCGCTACAAGCGCTGATGCAGGGAAGCCCGCGATGAGCGAACTCAAGTTCACCAAGGACCATGAATGGGTGCGCCTCGACGGCGATGTCGCGACCGTCGGCATCACCGACCACGCGCAGACCGCGCTCGGCGACGTGGTCTTCGTCGAGCTGCCCGAGGTCGGCCGCGAGGTCGCCGCCGGCGAGGCCTGCGCGGTGGTGGAGAGCGTCAAGGCCGCCTCCGACATCTACGCGCCGATCTCGGGCAGGATCGTCGAGGTGAACGGCGCGCTCGGCGACAATCCCGGGCTGGTGAACGCCTCCGCCTTCGACCAGGGCTGGTTCTTCAGGATCGAGCCCGCCGATCCCGGCGAGCTCGCCGGGCTGATGGACGAGGCCGGCTACGCCGCCTATCTGGAGACGCTCTGAGATGACCCCGCTCGCCGAGCTCGCCGCGCTCACGCGGCACGACGGCTTCGTCGCCCGCCATATCGGTCCCGACGCCGCGGAGCAGCAGGCGATGCTGGCCACGCTCGGGCTCGACAGTCTCGAGGCGCTGACCGCGAAGGCCGTGCCGGCCGGCATCCGCATCCCCGCCCCCGAGGGTCTGCCGCGCGCCAGGGACGAGGCCGCGGTGCTGGCCGAGCTCGCCGCCCTCGCGGCGAAGAACCGCGCCGACATCAAGAGCCTGATCGGCACCGGCTATCACGGCACGCACACCCCGCCGGTGATCCTGCGCAACGTGCTGGAGAATCCCGGCTGGTACACCGCCTACACGCCCTACCAGGCGGAGATCGCGCAGGGGCGGCTCGAGGCGCTGCTCAACTTCCAGACCATGATCATCGAGCTCACCGGGCTCGACATCGCCAATGCCTCGCTGCTGGACGAAGGCACGGCGGCCGCCGAGGCGATGGCGCTCGCGCTCGCGGCGAACCGGGCGCAGCGCAACGCGCCGGCCTCGCGCGTGCTGGCGATCGCCTCGGACGTGCACCCTCAGACCAGGGCGGTGGTGGCGACGCGCGCCAGGCCGCTCGGCGTCGAGGTGGTGGAGGTCGCGGCGAACGATCCGGCGGCGATCGAGGCGGCGAAGCCGTTCGCCGTGCTGCTCCAGTATCCCGGCACCACCGGCGCGGTGCGCGACCTCAGGCCCGAGATCTCGGCAGCCCATCGCGCCGGCGCGCTCGCGGTGGTGGCCGCCGATCCGCTGTCGCTCTGCCTGCTCACCCCGCCGGGCGAGATGGGGGCCGACATCGTCGTCGGCTCGGCGCAGCGCTTCGGCGTGCCCTTCGGCTATGGCGGGCCGCATGCGGCGTTCTTCGCCACCTCCGACGCCTACAAGCGGCTGATGCCGGGGCGGCTCGTCGGCGTCAGCCAGGACGCCGCCGGGCGGCCGGCGCTCAGGCTCGCCCTGCAGACGCGCGAGCAGCACATCCGCCGCGAGAAGGCCACCTCCAACATCTGCACCGCACAGGTGCTGCTCGCGGTGATGGCGTCGATGTACGCGGTCTGGCACGGGCCCGAGGGGCTGATCCGGATCGCGCGGCGCTGCAACCTGCTCGCGCGGCTGCTCGCCGATGCGGCGAGGCGCGCGGGCTTCGCGCTGCGCCACGAGACCTTCTTCGACACGATCGCGATCGAGGCCGGCGGCAGGGCCGACGCGCTGATGGCGGCCGCGCTTGCGCGTGGCTTCAACCTGCGGCGGATCGACGCCACGGGCGTGGGCATCGCGCTCGATGAGACCGTGACGGAAACCGATCTTTCCGCGCTGGTCGAGGCGCTGGCCGAGGCGTCGGGGGCGCCGGTGGCGCTGGAGACGCTCGCCGCCCCGGAGAGCATCCCCGCGGCGATCCTGCGCGGCTCGTCCTTCCTGCGCCAGCCGGTGTTCAACTCGCACCACGCCGAGCACGAGATGCTGCGCTACCTCAAGCGTCTCGAGGACAAGGACGTCGCGCTCAACCGCTCGATGATCCCGCTCGGCTCCTGCACGATGAAGCTGAACGCCACGGCCGAGATGATCCCGATCACCTGGCCGGGCTTCGCCAACATCCACCCCTTCGCGCCGATCGACCAGGCGCAGGGATACCGGGAGCTGATCGCGCGGCTCGAGCGGTGGCTGTGCGCGGTCACCGGCTTCGCCGCGGTCAGCCTGCAGCCCAATGCCGGGTCGGCCGGCGAATATGCCGGGCTGCTCGCGATCCGCGGCTGGCACGAGAGCCGCGGCGAGGGCCATCGCGACATCTGCCTGATCCCGACCTCGGCGCACGGCACCAACCCGGCCTCGGCGGTGATGGCGGGGATGCGCGTCGTGCCGGTGGGCTGCGACCGCGACGGCAACATCGACATCGCCGACCTGAAGGCGAAGGCGGCGCAGCACGCCGACCGGCTCGCCGCGCTGATGGTGACCTATCCCTCGACGCACGGCGTGTTCGAGGCGGGCATCCGCGAGATCTGCGACGCGATCCACGCGCATGGCGGCCAGGTCTACATGGACGGGGCCAACATGAACGCGCAGGTGGGGCTGACCAGTCCGGCCGCGATCGGCGCCGATGTCTGCCACCTGAACCTGCACAAGACGTTCTGCATCCCGCATGGCGGCGGCGGGCCGGGGGTGGGTCCGATCGGGGTTGCCGCCCACCTCGCGCCGTTCCTGCCGAACCATCCCTTCGTCGCGGCGGCCGGCCCCGCGACCGGTCCGGGTCCCGTCGCCTCCGCCCCCTGGGGCAGCGCGGGGATCCTGCCGATCCCCTACGCCTATATCGCGATGATGGGACGCGACGGGCTGACCAAAGCGACCCAGGTCGCGATCCTGAACGCGAACTACGTCGCCCACCGCCTGAAGGACCACTACCCGATCCTCTATGTCGGCGCGAACGGCCTGGTCGCGCACGAGTGCATCATCGACTGCCGCGGCTTCCAGGCCACCGCCGGCGTGATGGTGGAGGACATCGCCAAGCGGCTGCAGGACTACGGCTACCACGCGCCGACGATGTCCTGGCCGGTGGCGGGCACGCTGATGATCGAGCCGACCGAGAGCGAGTCGAAGGCCGAGCTCGACCGGTTCTGCGCGGCGATGATCGCGATCCGCGAGGAGATCCGCGCGATCGAGTCCGGGCGCTGGCCGAAGGACGACAATCCGCTGAAGAACGCGCCGCACACCGCCGAGGAGATCGCGTCCGAGGCCTGGACGCATCCGTACTCGCGGCGGGAGGCGGCGATGCCGCTCGCCTGGGTGGCGTCGGCCAAGTACTGGCCGCCGGTGAAGCGCGTCGACAACGTCTATGGCGACCGCAACCTCGTCTGCACCTGCGACTCGATCGAGTCCTACGCCCAGGCCGCGGAATGACCGGCATCCGCATCGTTCCGGTGGCGCCGGAGCACCGCGCCGACTGGGACCGGCTCTATGCCGGCTACGCCGCGTTCTACAACGTCGAGCAGACGCCGGCGATGCGCGAGACGGTGTGGTCCTGGCTGATGGACCCGGCGCACGAGGTGAAGGGCCTGGTGGCGCTGGACGAGGCCGGCCGCGCGGTCGGGCTCGCGCACTACCGGCCCTATGCCCGGCCATTGCGCGGCGGCTATGGCGGTTTCCTCGACGACCTGTTCGTCGATCCGGCGATGCGGGGCAGACGGATCGCCGACGCGCTGATCGAGGCGGTCGCCGCGATCGGCCGGCAGAGGGGCTGGGGCGTGATCCGCTGGATCACCGCCGACGACAACTACCGCGGTCGCGGCGTCTATGACCGGCTGGCGACGCGTACCATGTGGATCACCTACGACAAGGCGCTGTAGCGGCCGGTCACGCCGCCTCGCGCCTGCGCACGCCCATCTCGGCCAGCGTCTCGCCGATCGCCGCGACTGCGCGCTTCATGTCCTCGGGATAGACGCGGCCGATCGCCGCGACCCGGAAGGTCGGCAGCGCCGTGGTGGAGAAGTTGCTGATCAGGAAGCCGCGCCGCTTCAGGAGAGCGACGAAGCGCTGCAGGTCCCACGCCGGATCGGGCGGCTGGAGCATGTTGACGATGATCGGCCCCTGCCGTTCGCGCGCGAGCCAGGGCGTCAGCCCGAGCCCGGTGAGCCCCTCCCACAGCACGCGCGCGTTCTCGCTGTAGCGTGCGAGCCGCGCGGGCTGCCCGCCCTCCTGGTCGAACAGGTCGAGCGCCACCTCGAAGGCGGCGAGCGCCTGGATCGAGGGCGTGAAGCGGATCGACCCCCAGCCATAGCTCAGCGCGTGGCGATAGACGTCCGAAAGGTCGAAGGACCAGGAGCCGGCGTTGCCCGCGCAGGCCTCCAGCCGGTCGATGCGCGCGACCGCGAAGCCGATCCCCGGCATCGCCTCCAGGCACTTGTTGGAGGAGAACACGACCGCATCGGTCTCCGGATGCGCGGCAAGGTCGAAGGGGATCGCGCCGAAGCCGGAGACCGCATCGACGATCAGGCGCCGCCCGGCGGCGCGGACGACGGCGGCGATCTCCTCGACCGGGTTGACCAGGGCGGTCGCGGTCTCCGAGTGCACCACGCTGACCACGCCGATCGCGGGGTCCTCGGCGAGCGCCTTCGCGACGAGGGCGGCCGGCACGGCCTCGCCCTCGGGAATCTCGAGCACCACCGGCACGCGCCCGGCCTCGCGCGCGAGCCGGACCATGCGCACGCCGTAATTGCCGTTCGAGGGGATCAGCACCTTGGTGCCGGGCGCGACGAAGCTGCGCAGGGCCGCCTCGACGATGAAATGCCCGCAGCCCTGCAAGGGCAGGCAGACATGCGTGCCGGCGATCCCGCCGGCGATCGCGCGCACCCGCTCGCGCAGCGCCGCGTAGCGCGGGCGGGTGTCGTTGTCCCAGGGGGCGATGTCCTGGGCCATCGCGGCCTTCACGCGCGGATCGGTCTGCACGGGGCCGGGGATCAGCAGGAGGGGTGCGGTCATGGCCGGCGCTTTGCCACGGCCCGGGGATCGCGGTCCAGACGGGTCACGCGACCAGCGGCCCCGCGGTCTCGCGCAGGAGCTTGCGCAGGATCGCCTCGGCGAAGGCGGCGTAGTCCTCGGCGCGCATCACGAAGGCGCCGGGCCCGCCGATCACCTCGCGCCGGTAGTAGTCCTCGAGGTCGGGCTCCTCGTCCACCACCGCCAGTCCGTTGACGGTGGCGCCCAGCGCGAGTGCGGCTGCCCGCCCCGCGGCCACGGGGATGCCGGCGTTGGTGCTGCCATCGCCCGAGACATCGATCACCCGGCGCGTGGCCGGATAGGGGCAGCGCGCGAGCAGCGCGGCGGCGGCCGCGAGTCCCTCGCCGAGCGCGGTGGCGCCGGCGGGCACGATGCGCGGCGCCTGCTCGATCGCCTCGGCGAGCGCACCGGCCTGCTCCACATCCGCCACCCGCGTCCACGGCACGGCGAGGTCGCGCGCCCCGGGCCCCGACCAGAACAGCATCGCCACGGCGGCGGCACCCCGCGGCCCTTCGACGAGCCGGCCGGCGAGTTCGGCATCGCGGAACGCCGCCGCATAGCCGCCGATCATCAGGCCGAACTCGGTGAAGTCCACGCTCGCCGAGACGTCGACCGCGAGCACGAGCGCGAGATCGACCGGCGCCGTCGTGGCGGGCAGCAGCATGGCAGGTGCACTCAGCACCAGGCGGCGTCGCATCCTCGTCCCTCCCGGCCACCCCGCCGCCCGGCGCCGCAGCGCAGGCGGCCCGTACAGCCATGGGCGTCGGTCATGCGCGTGTCCCATCAGGGTTGCTCGCGCGCGCATCATCGCGACGCACCCCAGGTGAAGTCGATTTAACTCGCCGTGCACGTCGGTTCGGCTAGTGTGACGGCGCTGGTGCGGCGGCGCAGCCCGGACATACCGGGCCCGGGATGGATGATCCCCGGCTGCCCAGCCGACGGATGGGGGCTTCCGTATGGCGGTCGGCAGCGGGTCTGTCGCCGACGCGGGCTGGGGGGACGAAGGGGAATCGTGCAGGACGCGTCCGAGCTAGGGTTGCGCCCCGCGCCGGGCGGATGGACCGAGGCCGAACCGCCGCCCCCGCTGCCGGAGGGCGGCAATGGCCGCCACCTGCCGGTCTCCGCCCTGATGCTGGAACTCGCGCGTGCCTGGCCGAAGCCGCGCATCTCGCTCGGCGAGATGATCCACGCCTTCGGCGCCCGCGGCTACGGCATCCTGATCATCCTGTTCGCGCTGCCCAACCTCCTGCCGATCTACATCCCGGGCTGGTCGCCGATCTTCGGCATCCCGCTCGCGATCGTCTGCCTGCAGCTCGCGCTCGGCTTTCCCGAGCCGCGCCTGCCGCGCCTCCTGACCGAGCGTTCGATGAAGCGCGAGGACCTGCACATGATCGTCGAGAAGGCGATCCCCTGGGTGCGGCGCATCGAACGCTATGTCCGTCCGCGTCCGTCGGTGCTGACCGGCTGGAAGGCCGATCGCCTGGTCGGCGCGTACGGGGTGTTCCTCGCCCTGCTCGTGATCGTGCCGCTGCCCTTCACCAACGGCCCCCCGAGCCTCGCCTGCGCGATCATGGCGATGGGCCTCCTGGAGGAGGACAGCCGCGCGGTCGTCGTCGGCGCGGTCGTCGGGATCGGCGCGACCCTGCTCGCGCTCTCGATCATCGGCGGGCTGTTCTGGGTGGTGGTGAAGGCGATCGGCTTCGCGTTCTGAGCGGCCACTTCCGCCTCGCTCACATCCGCGCTAGCGTACCCGCGGCGCCGGTGGCCCGCACGGGCTGAAACGGGAACGCGGTCGGGGGCGACAGCCCCGAAGCCGCGGCTGCCCCCGCAACTGTGGGCGGAGGGCGGCCTGCCACATGCCACTGGGGCTCCGCCCCGGGAAGGCGGCAGGCCGCAAAGGAGGACATCCGACTCCGCGAGCCAGGAGACCGGCCGGCGCCGGTCGTTCGCGCGCGTCGGGCGGGGTGCACCGGCGCAACGGACCGAGTCCGCATGCGGCGACACCGGCCTGGACCTGCCGCGCGAGGAGGCGGACGAGACGTGCTGACATCGCCCCGGCTTCCGGCACGGCGGGACCTCGGCCGTCCCTGCCACCACGGGAGCCGACCTTGCGCACATATTCGCTCGCCTGCGCGGCCGCCGCCGCGCTGATCGCCACGCCTGCCGCGGGCCAGAACGGCCCGCCGCTCAGCACCCTGCCCGAGACGGTCGTCACCGCGACGCGCATCCCGACGCCGATCGAGCGCATCCCCGCCGGCGTGACGGTGATCGATCGCGCGACCATCGAGGCGCGGGGCTATCGCAGCCTGGCCGAGGCGCTCGCCGGCGTGCCGGGGCTCGGCGTGGTGCAGTCGGGCGGCACCGGCCAGACCACCAGCGCCTTCCTGCGCGGCACCAATTCCGGGCACGTGCTGGTGCTGCGCGACGGCATGCCGCTCAACGATCCCTCGACGCCGCAGGGCCTGTTCGATTTCGGCAACGACCTGCTGTCGGACGTGGAGCGGATCGAGGTGATCCGCGGGCCGATGTCCGGGCTCTACGGCTCGGGCGCGATCGGCGGGGTGGTGAACCTGATCACGCGCTCGGGCCGCGGCACCGGCCGTCCCTTCACCGCGACCGGCGAGATCGCGGGCGGGTCGCAGTCCACCGCCGCGGCGAGCGCGGCCGTCGCGGGCGAGACGCGCGGCTTCGACTACGCGCTGGTCGGCCAGGGACTCTCGACGCAGGGCTTCAACATCGTCCCGCGCCGGCTCGCGACCTCGATCGGCGAACGCGACGGCGCCCGCATCGGCACCGCGACCGCCCATCTCGGCGCGCAGCTCGGCGAGCGGTTCCGCGTCTTCGGCTTCGCGCGTTGGCGCGAGAACAAGGCGGATCTGGATCAGGCTGGCCGGGACGATCCGAACTACACCGCGCGCAACCGCTCCGGGATGTGGCGCACGGGCGTCGAGGGCGCAGTGATCCCGGGCTGGCTCGACACCACGCTCGCGGTCGGGCAGTCGCGCGACAGCCGCCAGTTCCGCGACCGGCCCGACCAGTTCCCGTTCTCCGGCAGCGACGATTCGCGCTATCTCGGCACGCGCACGGTCTACCAGTGGGACAGCACGCTGCGCCTGCCGGATGCCGGCCCGGTGGATGCCGCCGCGGTCACCTTCGGGCTGCAGCGGATCGAGGACCGCGTCGATGTGCAGGTGCGCTTCGACGGCCCGTTCGGCCCGTTCAACCAGGATGTCGATCGGGGCACGCGCAACGATGCCGGGTATCTCGGCGCGCAGTTCCGGCTGTTCCGGCGCCTCGACCTGACGGCGAACCTGCGCCACGAGGCGCCACGCGACTTCGCCGACACCACCACCTGGCGCCTGGGTGGGGTGCTCGCGCTGCCGGAGGTCGCGCTCACGGTGCACGCGGCCTACGGCACCTCGTTCCGCGCCCCGACGCTGTTCGACCTGTTCGGCGTCGGCAGTTTCGGCTTCCGCGGCAATCCGAATCTCAGGCCCGAGAAGGGACGCGGCGGCGAGGCGGGGGTCGCGCTCGACCTCGGCGCCCTCGGCCTGCCGCCCGGACGGCTCTCGGCGACCTATTTCCGCACCCGCATCACCGACCTGATCGACGACGATCCGGCCTTCACCACGCGCATCAATGTCGGGCGCGTCGAGATCGAGGGGGTGGAGAGCGCGTTCGACATGACCCTCGCGCCGTGGCTTGCGCTGCACGCCGCCCATGCCTGGACGGTGGCGCAGGACGCCGACAGCGGACTGCAACTGCTGCGTCGGCCGCGCCACCAGGGCAGCCTGGCCGCGACGCTGCGGGCCGATCCGCGGCTCTCGCTCACGCCCGAGCTCCTGGTGTTCGGCCCGGCGGCGGACGCGATCTACGCCGACAGCGGCGCGTTCCTCGGCCGCGGCACCAACCCGGGCGGCGTGGTGGTGAATCTGACCGCGCGCTGGCGCGCGACGGAGACGCTCGAGTTCTTCGCGCTCGGCCGCAACATCACGAACAGCCGCTACGAGCCGGCGAACAGCTACGTGGTGCCCGGCGCGGCCGTGCTGGTGGGGCTGCGCGCCGGGCTCTGATACCCTCCGCACAAAGGCTCGACCTTTGTGCGGAGGGTATCACGCGCGGGGCTGGTGGGGCGGCCGCGCGCGAACATGACCCCAGACCAGCCCGCCGAAGGTCAAACCTTCAGCGGGCAGGTCTGAGGCCCCGGCCTCCGGGTTCAGCCGAACAGCTTCGCCGCCACCTCGGCGACGCGCCTGCCCTGGAAGCGGGCGATCGCAAGCTCCTGCGCCAGCGGCTGGCGCTCGCCCTTCGGGCCCGCGATCGTGCCGGCGCCGTAGGGGCTGCCGCCGTGCGCCACCGAGAGGTCCATCAGCTCGGGCGGACCGTAGCCCGGGGGCACATAGACCATGCCGTGGTGCAGCAGCGTGGGAAGCAGCGTCAGGATCGTGCTCTCGTTGCCGCCGCCGGTCGCGGTCGAGGTGAAGATCGATCCGACCTTGCCGTAGAGCTTGCCCTCCATCCAGAGCCGGCCGGTCTGGTCGAGGAAGTTGCGCATCTGTGCCGCCGCATTGCCGAAGCGCGTCGGCGTGCCGAACACGATCGCGTCGTACTCGGGCAGTTCCTCCACCGCGGCGATCGGCGCGGCCTGGTCGAGCTTCGCGCCCGCGGCCCTGGCGACCTCGGCCGGCATCAGCTCGGGCACGCGCTTGACGGTCGCGGCGGCGCCCGCCTCGCGCGCCCCTTCGGCGACCGCCTGCGCCATGGTCTCGATATGGCCGTACATCGAGTAGTAGAGGACGAGCACCTTCGCCATGATCCGCTCCCCTTCGGTGTGGTGGCGCCTATCTGGCGGCGAGGCGCGCGCCGGTCCAGACGGGTGGCGTGATGGCACGGATCGGCCAGGCCGATGCGGGGCGGCCCGTTGGCAAGGGGGCGCGCATGGTGCACGGTCCGGCCGAGGATCGCGGCGTTGGAGACAGGCGGATGGCGGGTGGAGCGGCGGCGGATGCGGTCGCGGCGGTGAGCGAGGGCCGCCTGTGGGACCGCCTGATGGCGATGGCGCGGATCGGCGGGTTCACGACCGAGGAGGGGCACGAGGGGGTGAACCGCCCGTGCCTCACGCCGCTCGACCGCGAGGCGCGGCGGCTCCTGATCGGCTGGGCGCAGGCGGCGGGCGCATCGGTCTCCGTCGATCCGGCGGCGAACCTGTTCCTGCGCTGGGAGGGGACGGATCCGTCGCTCGCGCCGGTGCTGACCGGCAGCCACATGGACACGCAGCCGCAGGGCGGGCGGTTCGACGGCATCTACGGCGTGCTCGCCGGGCTGGAGGCGATCGAGGCGCTGGCGGCGTCGGGAGTGCGGCCGCGGCGGCCGGTCGAGGTCGTGGCCTGGACCAACGAGGAGGGCGGTCGTTTCGCGCCCGGCTGCACCGGCAGCATGAGCTTCGCCGGCTTCAAGCCGATGAGCGCGTTCGACGACATCGTCGATGCCGAGGGCGTGCGCTATGCTGATGCGCTCGCCGCGCAGCTCGCCGAGGAGGCCGACCTGCCGCGCCGCCCCCTCGGCTACGTGCCACACGCCTATGTCGAGGCGCATATCGAGCAGGGGCCGCGGCTCG
Organism: Elioraea sp. Yellowstone; assembly: GCF_006704265.1. Lineage (GTDB taxonomy): Bacteria > Pseudomonadota > Alphaproteobacteria > Acetobacterales > Acetobacteraceae > Elioraea. Next base: position 26,023 of record NZ_VIKA01000027.1, read on the forward strand.
AGGCCGAGGGCCAGGACATCGGCGTGGTGACGGGAATCCAGGGCAGCCGCTGGTTCACGGTGACGGTGGAAGGGCGGACCGATCATGCCGGCACGACGCCGCTCTCCTTGCGCAAGGATGCGGTGCAGGACGCGTTGCGCGCGATCGCGGCGTTGAACGCGCTGATGCACGATCCGACGGATGTGCTGCGCTTCACGGTGGGATCGATCGCGGTGGAGCCGGGCACCTCGAACAGCGTGGCGCGCCGGGTCGTGTTCACGATCGACTTCCGCCATCCGGACGAGGCCGTGTTGCGGCCGCGCGGCGATGCGATCGCGGGTGTCGTGCAGGCGGCGCTGAAGGCGTGCACGGCGCGGGTGCACGAGCGGTTCACGGCGTGGCCGGCCGATTTCGGCCCGACGGTGCCGGAGGCGGTGGCGCGGGCGGCGGCTTCGCAGGGGCTGAAGGCGATCCGTCTGCCGTCGGGGGCGTTCCATGACGCGCAGTTCCTGGTGCCCGTGTGCCCGACGGGGATGATCTTCATCCCGTGTCGTGGCGGGGTGAGTCACCATCCGAGCGAGTATGCGGAGCCGCGCGCGTGCGCGAACGGTGCACGGGTGCTGACGGAGGCCGTGCTCGAGCTGGCCGGGGGACCGTAAGGCTCCCGCCCTCCCCGGAGGCACCATCTCCGGCAGGAGGTGCGGGGGAACCACCGAGGTTCCCCCGCTGTTCCTTCCTCGGAGTTCTCGATGAAGATCCTCTCCATCCAGTCCTGGGTGTCCCACGGCCATGCCGGCAACGCGGCGGCGGTCTTCCCGCTGCAGCGACTCGGCGCCGAGGTGGTCGCCGTGCACACGGTGCTGTTCTCCAACCACACCGGCTACGGCGCCTGGCGCGGTGCCGTCGTCGATCCGTCGCTCGTCCGCGAGGTGGTCGCCGGCGTGGAGGAACGCGGCTCGCTCGCCGACACGGACGCGCTGCTCACCGGCTACCTGGGCGACGCGGCGATCGGGGAGGCCGTGCTCGAGGCGCATGCGCGGCTGACCCGCGCCAACCCGCGCGCCCTCTGGTGCTGCGATCCGGTGATCGGCGATGTGGGCCGCGGCGTGTTCGTCCGCCCCGGCATCCCCGAGTTCTTCCGCGACCGCTGCGTGCCGGCGGCTGACATCCTGACGCCGAACCATTTCGAGCTCGATTGGCTGACCGGCGGCGAGACCCGCACCCTGCCCGCGCTGTGCCGCGCCGCGCGCGGCCTGCTCGCGCGCGGGCCGAAGCGCATCCTGGTCACGTCGCTCACGGTCGAGGACACGCCCGCGGAGGCGATCGACGTGGTGGCGCTCGACGCGGCGGAGGCCTATCGCGTGCGCATCCCGCGGCTGCCGATCGTCGGCAGGGGCACCGGAGACGTGATCGCGGCGCTGTTCCTCGCCCACACGCTCGCCGGCCTGCCGGTCGCGGAGGGTCTCGCGCGTGCGGTCTCCTCGCTGCACGGGGTGCTGGCGGCCACCGTCGCGGCCGGACGCGAGGAGATGGCGCTCGTCGCCGCGCAGGCGGAACTCGTGGCCCCCTCGCGGCTGTTCACCCCGGAGCGCCTGGCATGAGCAACCCCTACGATCCCCGCATCTCCGGCTACCCGCGCGACATGGTCGGCGACGGCCGCACCCCGCCCGATCCGGAACGGCCGGGCGCGGCGCGGTCGCGTCGTGTCAGGTCGATCGACCGGGAGAGGGCCGACCGTGACCGCGGTCAGCCGCAGGCCTCGCCGGCCGGAGCCATCCCGGCCGCGGCGAGCGCGCGCGCCCCTTCGCCGTCGCAGGCCTGGTCCATGCGCGCGAGCCAGGCCGACAGGACGTCCGCGCGTTCCAGGGGCGGCAGGCGGCTGACCATGCGCCACCACATGAACGTGCCGTAGAGCGCATAATCGGCGTAGTTCGGCGCCGCACCGGCGAGATAGGCCTGCTTCGCCAGCACACGGCGCGCCGGTTCGAACAGCAGGCGGAACGCGGGAAGTTCCGCCTTCGGATCGGGGCACACCTCCTCGAGCCTCCTGCCGAAGCGCTTCTCGCGCGTCGCGCGGAAATAGGCGCGATCGCCCGGATCGAGGCTGGCGTAGATGTCCATCAGGATCGGCTTCGATGCGTGGAGCTGCACGGTGCGGTCGGTCCAGGCCGCGACGAAGCGCGCGAGGGCGGCGCCGTGCGTGCCGCCGAACAGGCTCGGCCGGTCCGGGTAGCGCTCCTCCAGGTACTCGGCGATCGCCATGCTGTCGTGCACCCAGGTCTCGCCGTCGCGGATCACCGGCACCAGCTTCGCCCCCGCCGGCGCGAGGCGATCCTTCTCGACGAGGCGCCAGGGCACGCCCTCGAAGGCCAGCCCCTTGTGGCGCAGGCTCATGCGGGCGCGCCAGCAATACGGGCTGAACCGGCGGGGCGCGTCCGCACCGGCGAGTTCGTAGAGCGTGATCATGCCGGGCATGGACCGTGCCGGCCTGCGGCGATGCTCGCCGCCGTCTGGCCGAACAGGATGCGCCGGCGCTCCTCGTCCATCGGTGCCGGCGCAGCCTGGTAGCGCCTGCCAAGCTCGTAGGCGCGCTGCACGGCGGGCCGTGCCGCGATGCGCTCGAGCCAGGCCTTCAGCCGCGGGAACTCCTCGATCCTCTGGCCCTGGCGTTCGTGCGGCACCACCCAGGGATAGCAGGCCATGTCGGCGATCGAGTACTCGCCGGCGAGGAAGTCGCGATCCTCGAGCCGCTTGTCCATGACGCCGTAGAGGCGGTTCACCTCGTTCTCGTAGCGCGCGATCGCGTAGGGGATCTTCTCCGGCGCGTAGGCGCGGAAATGATTGTTCTGCCCCGACATCGGCCCGAGCCCGCCCATCTGCCAGAACAGCCACTCGAGCGTGGCCGTGCGCCCGCGCAGATCGGGGGCGATGAAGCGGCCGAGCTTCTCGGCGAGATAGAGCAGGATCGCCCCCGATTCGAACACGCTGAGCGGCGCGCCGCCATCGGCCGGGGCGTGATCGACGATCGCCGGAATGCGGTTGTTGGGCGCGATCCTCAGGAACGCGGGATCGAACTGGTCGCCCTGGCCGATGTTGACCGGCTTGATCGTGTAGGGCGTGCCCGTCTCCTCGAGGAAGATCGTGATCTTGTGACCGTTCGGGGTCGGCCAGTAGTAGAGGTCGATCATGGGGTCTCCTGCGGAGATGCGCCGGCGCGGGCGTCGATCGCCCGCACGGCCCGACAGGATCGCATGCCGGGCCGGCACCATGCCGCTGCACGGCGCAGGGCGGCCCTGTGCCGTGCGCAACCCTTCGGCGCGGGCGCGCGCTACATCAGATCGAGCGCATCCTCGAGCGAGAGCGGGATCCCGCCCAGCCACGCATCGGTGATCGCCGCCTCGTCGGCGCGGTCGCCCGCGGCGAGGGGGTCGCGCGCGGCGAGGCGATGGTCGAGCACGAGACGCGCCAGGGTGACCCGCCGCGCATCGCCGCCGCGCGCGGCGAGTGCCGCGCCCTCCCAGACGAACAGCGCCGCGCAGGCGGCATGGTAGAGGCCCGAGGCGGCCTGCCGGTAGAGCGCCTCGTCGCCGCTCTCCGCCACCTCCTCGGCGAAGCGGGCGGCCCGGTTCAGCGCCTCCGCCACCGGCCCGGCGGCGGCGAGAGGGACGTCGGCGAGATGCCCCGTCAGCGCCGCCACGAAGTCCGGCAGGCAGTTGCCGCGCCCCACCGCTCGCCTGATCGCATCCTCCGCCACCACCGCCGAGGTGCCCTCCCAGATCGAGCCGAGATGGGCGTCGCGCAGGAGGCGCGGCTCGACGAAGTCCTCGATGTAGCCGTTGCCGCCGCGCACCTCCATCGCGTCCCCGATCGCCGTGCGCGCATCGCGGCAGGCCCGGAACTTGAGCAGCGGGGTCGCGAGCCTGAGCACGCGTGCCGCCCGCTCGTCGCCCGCATCGGCGCGGTCCATGGTGCAGGCGCAGAACAGCGCGAAGGAGAGCGCCTCCTCCGCCGGCAGGCGGATCTTCATCAGGGTGCGGCGGACGGCCGGGAAGGCGATCGCGCCGCGGCCGAAGGCGATCCGCCCCTGCGCGGCGACCGTCGCCTCGATCAGCGCGCGCCGCATCATCCCCGCCGAGCGCACGCCGTTCGAGAGCCGCGAGAGGTTCACCATCGTCGCCATCTGCGCGAAGCCGCGCGTGACGTCGCCGACGAGATAGGCGGTCGCGCCCTCGAGCACGATCTCGCCCGAGGCCATGTCACGCGTGCCGAGCTTGTCCTTGAGCCGGACGATCCGGTAGCGGTTCGGCGTGCCGTCCTCCAGCAGGCGCGGCAGCAGGAACAGGCCGAGCCCCCTGGTGCCCGGCGCGCCGGTGGCGCGCGCGAGCACCAGCGCGGCGTCCGCGCCGGCGTTCGAGCAGAACCACTTCTCGCCCGAGAGCCGCCAGGTGCCGTCGGGCTGGCGCGCGGCGACCGTCTCGATCGCGCCGACATCCGATCCCGCCTGGCGCTCGGTCATGAACATCGCACCCGAGGCCCAGGTCTCGGGATCCTGGCTGGTCAGAAGCGGCAGCCAGCGCTCCCGGATCTCGGGCGAGGCGTAGAGGCGCAGCACCTTCGCCATCGTGTCCGTCATGGAGATCGGGCAGAGCAGGCCGAACTCGGCCTGCGCGAAGAGGTACTGGAAGGCGTATTTCGCGACCGCCGGCAGGGGCTCGGGCCAGCCGAGCACGCCCGCTCGGTGCGTCATCGCGGCAAGGCCGAAGCGGCCGAGGCCGATGCGCTGCATCGCCGCGTAGGCGGGATGGTGGCGCACCTCGTTCGCGGTGGCGCCGAACCGGTCGCGCGGGGCGAGTTCGGGCGGGTTGCGGTCGGCCGCGCGGGCGAGCGCGTCGAGTTCGCCGCCGGCAAGCTCGCCGAGTGCGTCGAGATGCGGCTCCAGATGCGCGCGCAGACCGGGCGCGAGATGCAGGTCGAGCAGCGTCGCGAGCGCGGCATCGGCGCGATAGAGGTTCAGCCCCACGGCATCGGGCGCGACCCCGTGCCGGTCGCGCAGCACCGATCCCCCTTCCGGCATCCCCGTCGCCTCCCTTGCGGACCCTTGCGCGGCGCCGATGCTAGCGCAGATCCCGATCGGGCGGACCCATCTGATCGGGTGAAGGGGCGCGCCGGGAAGCCCCGGAGACGGTTCCGGCAGGTCGGAACCGGGTCCCCGCGGCCGCGGCGCCCCGCCATGCCTGCCGCCGGCGGCGGGAGGCGTCAGCCTGCCGGCCGGCACGTGGTCGACGGCACGATGCGGGTTGCAGCCTGCCGGCCCGGAGGCCATGGTGACGCGACCGACGACGCCGGGAGGAGCGACCGATGGGCTGCGCGACCGCTACCGCCAGCGGGACCAGGCTCCGGCCGGGTACGGTTCGTGCGCCGACCATGCGCCGCGTGGGCGGGGGATGAGCCGCGTGTTCGCCCCCGGCCTGCTCTCCGGCAAGCGCATCCTGGTGACCGGCGGCGGCACCGGCCTCGGCCGCGCCATGGCGGAAAGCTTCGCCGAGCTCGGCGCCGATCTCGTGCTGCTCGGCCGTCGCCTCGAGGTGCTGCAGGCCGCCGCGGCCGAGATCGGCGCGGCGACGGATGCCGAGGTCGCGACGCTGAGCGCCGACGTGCGCGATCCGGAGGCGGTCGAGGCGGCGATCGAGGCGTGCTTCGCCGATCGCGGCATCGACGTGCTGGTGAACAACGCCGCCGCCAACTTCATCGCGCGCACCGAGACGCTGAGCCACCGCGCCGCCGATGCGGTGCTGAACATCACGCTGCACGGACCGCTCTACGCCACCATGGCGGCCGGGCGGCGCTGGCTCGCCGCGCAGCGGCCGGGCGTGGTGCTCTCGATCGTCGCCACCTATGCCTGGACCGGCAGCCCCTACGTCGTGCCCTCGGCGATGGCCAAGGCGGGGCTGCTCGCGATGACGCAGTCGCTGGCGGTGGAGTGGGGCGGCAAGGGCATCCGCACGGTCGCGATCGCGCCCGGGCCGTTCCCGACCAAGGGGGCGTGGGAGCGGCTCTTCCCGCGCGAGGACCTCGCCGAGCACGTGGTCACCACCGTGCCGCTGAAGCGCGTCGGCCGGCACGAGGAACTGGCGAACCTCGCCGCCTATCTCGTCTCCGACCAGGCAGCCTACATCAACGGCGCCTGCGTCACGATCGACGGCGGCCGCTGGCTCAGGGGCGCGGGCAATTTCAGCTTCCTCGAGGGACTGACCGATGCGGAGTGGGAGAGCTTCCGGCCGAAGAAGACCGCCAAGGGCTGAGGGCCGGGCCGGGGTTCCGCGCCGCGGCCACGGTTCCCATCTGACGCCGGACGGCCGACACTCGGCCCAGGCCCATATCCGCGAGGCAGAATGGACGGCCCCACGCCGACCCGGGTCCTGACCCCGCTCGATGCCGTGCAGGCGCGCATCGCCGCGCGCCCGCCGCTCGGCCGCGTCGAGACGGTGCCGCTTGCCGAGGCGGCCGGGCGCGTCCTCGCCGAGGCGGTGCGTGCGGCCGCCGCGGTGC
>NZ_VIKA01000280.1 GCF_006704265.1 Elioraea sp. Yellowstone
GTCGGCCGCCGCCGCGGCGGCGCCCATCGGCGCGCGCTTGCCGGGATCGCGGTCGCCGCCCGCGCCGACCACGATGGTGATGCGGCCGCGCGCATGCGGGCGGAGCGCGCGGAGCACCGCGGCGATCGCATCCGGCGTGTGCGCGTAGTCCACATAGACCGCCGCCCCGTTCCCGAGCACGGCGACCCGCTCGATGCGCCCGCGCACGCCGGCAAGCTGCGGCAGCAGCGCGAACACCTCCGCCGTGCCCGCGCCGGTGGCGATGGCGAGCGCCGCGGCGACCAGCGCGTTGTCCGCCTGGAACCCGACGAGCGGCAGGTCGAGCGCCTCCGTCCGCCCGGCATGGCGCAGCGTCAGCGCCGTGCCCTCCGCGCGGGGCTCGGCGCGGCGGACATCGATGAACGACCCGCCCGGCCCGACCGTCAGCAGGCGGAGGTGCCGCTGCGCCGCGATCGCGCGCAGGGCCGCGATCACCTCGTCCGGCAGGGCGGCGTGCGCGACCACCGGCGCCCCCTCCGGCAGCAGCGTGTCGAACAGCCGCAGCTTGGCGGCGAGATAGGCCGCCATCGTGCCGTGATAGTCGAGATGGTCGCGCGTGAAGGTGGTGAACGCCGCCGCAGCGAGGCGCACGCCGTCCAGCCGGCGCTGGTCGATCCCGTGGGAGGAGGCCTCCATCGCCGCATGCGCGATGCCGGCGCGCGCGAGCCCGGCGAGGGTGGCATGCAAGGCGACCGGATCCGGCGTGGTCAGCCCGCCGCCCGGCTCGACCCCGGGCGCGATCACGCCGAGCGTGCCGAGCGAGGCGGCGCGCCCCTGGTGCAGCCCGGCCCAGATCTGGCGCAGGAAGTCCACCGTCGAGGTCTTGCCGTTGGTGCCGGTGACCGCGGCGATGGTGGCGGGCTGGAGGGCGTGGAACGCCGCCGCCATCAGCGCGAGGCGGCGGCGCGGATCGGCATCCGTGATGAGCGGGCGGGGGGGGACGCCGGGCGGCCAGGCGGTGCCTTCGGGGGCGAGCACCGCGGCGGCGCCGCGCGCCACCGCCTCGGCGATGAAGCGCCGCCCGTCGGCGCGCGTGCCGGGCAGGGCGGCGAACAGGTCGCCCGGGCGCACCGCGCGGCTGTCGGCGGTGAGTCCGGTCACCGCGAAGGCGTCGAGCCGGGCGGCATCCAGCGCCTCGCCGCCGAGCGTGGCCTGTCCGCTCAGCCCGTGCATGAGCTCACTGAGCCGCAACGCGGCGCTCCGGTGCGCCGAGCGCCGCCTGGCGCTGCGTCGCTGCCGGCGCGCCGGGGCGCGCGGGCGAGGAATGCCCCGGCAGCGTTATGGCGAGTGCGGCTCGGAAAGTCTCGGTCTAACGTT
>NZ_VIKA01000281.1 GCF_006704265.1 Elioraea sp. Yellowstone
GGACGAGTTCGCGGCGCAGCACGAGCCCGGCCACCAGCCCGATCGCGGCCACGACCAGCGCGACCAGGACCGCCGCGTCCCACCCGATGCGGCCGGTCGCGGCGAGGGCGCCGACAACCGCCACCGGTGCCGCCGCGAGCGTGGCAGCGACGCCGCCGACCAGCAGGACCGGCCGGCCAGGGCCGTGCGGCCGTGGCGCCACGGATCAGAAGACGCGCTCGTCGAACCGGTCCGGCGCAGGCTCGATCACGATCGCACCGTCGCGCCGCACCTCCATCAGCGACAGGCCGCGCCGGTTGGTGCCGTCGGGCATCAGACGCAGGATGCCGAGCGCGCCGGCGAACCCCTGCGGCTGGGTCAGCGCCGCCGGCGAGAGGTCGGGCCCGCCCGGCTCCGTCGCCAGCGTCACCGCGATCGCCGCCGCGTCGAAGGCCACGCCGGCGACGATCGGCGGCACCCTGCCATAGGCCTCGCGATAGCGCGCCTCGAAGGCCGTGCGGCGCTGGTCGTCCGGTGCGGCGTACCAGGCGCCGACCAGCGCCGGTTCGCGTCCGGCATCGGGCATCGCCGCCATGAGCGGCGTGCCGAGGATGCGCACCGGCGGATTGTCGATGTCGTAGAAGGGCAGCAGGGCCGCGACCGCGCGCAGCTGCTCGCCCCCGTCGGCGAGCAGCAGCGTGTCGAAGTCGGGCGGCGGGACGCGCGCCTCGCGCTGGAGCTGCGCCGCGCGCCGGCGCCCCTCGGCGGTGCCGAGCGCGCGCGCGGCACGGATCTGCGCATCGATCGGCCCGCGCCGCGCCTCGTAGTTGGCGAGCCGCCGCACGGCCGGGGCCGGGTTGCCGCCCGGATAGATCTCCTGGCGCACCAGCACCCCGCCCGCCTCCGCCACCGCGCGCCGATAGGCGTCCAGCACCAACCGTCCATAGGCGTTCTCGGGCACCAGCGCGGCGAAGCGCTCCGCCCCGGCGGCGCGCGCGGCGGCCACCACGCGGCGCACCGGCGGCTCGGGCAGGAAGCCGAGCACCCAGAGGCCCGGTCGCGCCTGCGCCGGGTCGGTGGTGAAGGCGAGCACCGGCACGCCCGCCGGACCGGCCACCGGCGCGACCGCCTCCGCCTCCTGCGCGAAGAGCGGACCGAGCACGATCGCCGCACCCTCCGCGATCGCCGCGGGGCCGGGCGGATGCCGCCCCGCCGGGGCGCCGGCGGGATGCGATGGGAGGACGGGCGATACCAACGGCCCCCGCGGGGAGCGGGCGGCCAGGGGGGCCGAAAAACCAGCCACCCCGCCCGCCGG
>NZ_VIKA01000282.1 GCF_006704265.1 Elioraea sp. Yellowstone
CGCCGCACCTGCTCGGCCGCCGCGGCGAGGCGCGCGGCGAGGTCGGCGCCGTCATCCGCGGCCATCCGCTCAAGCGCGCCGAGCACGGCACGCACGCCCGGATGCGCGGCGATCGGCGCCGGCGTGCTCTTCCTGAACGGAATGCCGGCGCGGTCGAACGCCTCGCGCAGTGCGGCGGCCTGGGCATCGGTGCGGTACAGCACGGCGAAGTCGGCGAAGCCGAGCGGAGCCGCCGGCTCCGCGGTGCTGCCGTTCGCGGCGAGCATGTCATGCCCGCCGAGCAGCGCCTCGATGGTCGCGGCGACGAAGGCGGCCTCGTCGCGCTCGTCGGCCGCCTCGTGCAGCAGGATCGGCGCGCCGGCCGATCGCTGCGCCTCGGCCGCCCGTGCGCCGAGCAGCGCCGCGGAGGCGGCGACGATCGTTCCGGTCGAGCGGTAGTTGCGCGCAAGCCGCAGCGTGCGCGCAGCCGGGAAGTCGGACGCGAAGCGCGCGAAGCACGTCGCGTCGGCGCCGCGGAAGCCGTAGATCGCCTGGTCCGGGTCGCCGATCACGCAGAGCCCGCTGCCGTCGCCGGCGAGCAGACGCAGCAGCCGGTACTGCATCTCGTCGACGTCCTGGAATTCGTCGGCGACGATGTGGCGGAAGCGGCCGCGCCAATGGGCGGCGGCGGCCGGATCGGTCTCCAGCACCCGAACGGCGAGCACGATCAGGTCGTCGAGATCGACCCAGCCCTGCGCCGCCCCCAGCCGGCGCAGGGCGGCGAGCGCCGCGCCGGCCTCGCCCGCCCCCTCGGCGCCGGTCCGCTTCAGGAGCGAAACCTCGCGCAGGAGCCGCTGTGCCTGCCCCGGCGTCGCGCCGAGCGCGGCGCGCAGCGCCTCCGCACGCTCGGCCTCGCTGGCGATGCGGAAGCCCGGCGCGACGCCCGCGGCCGCGCCGTCGCGGCGCAGGATCGCGAGCCCGAGCGTATGGAAGCTGTGCACCGCGCAGCCGCCGGCGCCGAGCGCGGCGAGCCGGGACGCGAGCTCCTCGGTCGCGCGGCGGGTGAAGGTGACGGCGAGGCAGACGGAAGCGGGCACGCCGCGCTCGCGCACGAGATGCGCGAGCCTGTGGGTCAGCACGCGCGTCTTGCCGGAGCCAGGGCCGGCGATCACCAGGAGCGGCGTGCCGATCGTCCCGGCTGCGTCGCGCTGCTCCGGATCGAGCCCGGCGAGGATGCCGCCGCGCGCGGGCGGGGGCGGGGCGGCGGAGGCTCGCCGGCCTCGGCGGCCAGCGCCTCCACCAC
>NZ_VIKA01000283.1 GCF_006704265.1 Elioraea sp. Yellowstone
GGACACCTCGAAAAACCCGCTGATCGGGCGCTGCTGAGGGGCTGTTGATGGCGCCGTTGAATGCGGACCGGCCGTTTTTGGCGCCAGATCCGCTGCCGGGCGGTGGGCGGCGGGGTTGGGTCGGCTGCTGGATTGTTCAGGCGGGCACACCTCGCCCCTCGATCCAGGCCAGACGGCGCATGTTGTAGGCGAGGTTGGCGAGCGTGATCCGGGCTGTGGCGCGCGCGAGGCCGATGCAGCGGATGACGAGGCCCATGCGGCGCTTCTCGGTGGCGAAGACATGCTCGACGAGGCTGCGCACCCGGGCCCTTGTCGCGTTGCCGCGGGCGATGTGGGCGGGCATCGGCCGCCGGCGCGGCTTGGCGCGCTGGAACTCGGCTCGCAGGCCGCGCCGGTCCAGCAGCTCGAGGTTCGCCTTGCTGCGGTAGGCGGTGTCGGCCCAGACGCCGCTGCCGGTATTGGCCGGATCCAGCACGGCACCGAGCTGGCCGCCGTCATGGCGGGCGGCGTCGGTGACGGCGAAGCGGCGGATGAAGCCGTGCGCGCGGTCTATGCCGAGGTGGTTCTTGTAGCCGAAGACCGGCACCGCGATCTCCGCCACCGCTTGGCGCGGGGTGCCTCCCTCGGGCGGTCTCGGCTTGCGGCCACGCTTGAGCGTCCAGCGGCCGTCGCGGTCGATCTGCCGGCTGCGCGCCTTCGACCAGCCCTCGGGCGTGCCGCCGTCGCGCAGGGTCTGCTTCTCCTCCTTCGTCAGCCGCGGCCGCCGGGCCTCGACCACCGTCGCATCGACGATCTGACCGCCCATGGCGAGGAAGCCGCGCTCGGCCAGCATCGCGTCGAAGCGCGCGAACAGCCTCGCCAGCGCGCCCGCGCGCGTCAGCTGCTCGCGGTAGAGCCAGATCGTCTTGGCGTCAGGCACCGCATCCTGCAGCGCCAGGCCCGCGAAGCGCATGAAGCTCAAGCGGTCGCGCAGCTGGTATTCAGCCTGGTCGTCCGACAGCGTGTAGAGCGCCTGCAGCACCAGGATGCGGAACATCAGCACCGCGTCCCAGGGCGGGCGTCCGCCGCGGCTGCGGTCGGCGCGCGGCAGCGCCGCCTCCAGCTCTGCGCGGAACGCCTCAAAGTCCACCACCGCGCGCAGCCGTTCCAATGGATCGCCCAAGGCCGACAGCCACCGCAAGCGCTCCTCCGCGTCGAAGAACCCGGGCTGTCCCGCCATCCGCCGCTCCCGCTCTCACCAGCAGCAGCGAATCAGCCCGCAGCCGTCAGCGCCAGGGG
>NZ_VIKA01000284.1 GCF_006704265.1 Elioraea sp. Yellowstone
CTTGCCATGGTCCACATGACCAATCGTGCCGATGTTGCAGTGCGGCTTCGTCCGCTCAAACTTCGCCTTCGCCATGGCGCGGCCTCGTGCCTTTCGTTCGTCGGGTTGCGGGGTCGGGGTCGGGGAACGTCGTCGGTCCGGGTGGAGCGGGTGACGGGAATCGAACCCGCACAACCAGCTTGGAAGGCTGGGGCTCTACCATTGAGCTACACCCGCGTGGAGGTCGAACGCAGTCCCCTTTCCGGTCGGTTCGCGTGCGGTCCGTCGTGCCGCGGCGGCGGTGGCATCCTGGTGGAGGGGGCTGGATTCGAACCAGCGTAGGCGTGCGCCAACGGATTTACAGTCCGTCCCCTTTAGCCACTCGGGCACCCCTCCAGCCGCGCTGGCGGCGCGGGACCGCGGCGACTAACGGCATTTCGGTCGCCGTGTCAACGAGGCGCGGCGGCGGGTCGCGTCCCGGTCCCGCCTCCGGTTCCCGGCGGTGGCCGGCCGGTCTGGCGCGGCCGGCTTGTCCGGGTGTCCGGCGCCCGGACCCGGGACCAGCCCGGATGCCGCCTCTCCTGCCCGAACCGCCGCGATGCCTCGCCGGCGTTCAGGCTGCCGGTAGGGGTACCGCGCGGCCGGCCTGCGAGGCCACGCATCAGCGCTTGATCTCGATCTCGATGAAGGTCATGGGGTGCGGACCGTCATTCCTGACGTCATGCTTGATGCCCGCAGGCCTGGAATAGCTCTGCCCGGCCTGGAGCTTCACCTGCGTGACCACGCCATCGACCTCGTAGGCCATCGTCGCGTCGGTCATCATCACGACGGCGTAGTCCATCGTGTGCTCATGCCAGCCGGTCGTCGCCCCGGGGGCGAAATCCCAGCGCGTGATGCGCACACGCGCATCGTCCGCGAGCACCGTGGAGACGGCGGGGATCGAGCAGGCGAACGGCATGGGAACTCCCCAGGCAAGGCTTCGGACGGCCCCACCTACAGGGGCGGGCACGCGGCCTCAAGCGGAGATCCCGGGCCCGGACGCCGGCTGGCCCTTCCGTCCGTCGGCGCGCCCGGCCATGCTGTCCTCATGGCGTCCGATCCCCGTCGCCGCGACGGCAAGACACGCGGCCGCGACCCGCACGGGCCGTACTGGATCTACGGGGCGCATGCCGTGCGCGCCGCGCTCGGCAACCCTGCGCGCAGGATCCGCCGGGTGCTCGCGACCGGCGAGGCGGCGGCCACGCTGCCGGCCGACGCCATGCCCGAGCGCGCCGGGCCGGAAGCGATC
>NZ_VIKA01000285.1 GCF_006704265.1 Elioraea sp. Yellowstone
GCGTATGGTCTCGCTGCCCATGAGCACGCCCCCCGCAGCGGTCGCGCCGCCCGCCCCGCCACGGCTGACGGTGGTCGTGCCCTGCTACAACGAGGCGGAGAACGTGCCGGAGATGGTGCGCCGGGTGGACGCCGCCCTCGCCGGCCGGCAGCCGGAGCGCCCGCCGATGCGCGACGCCGAGGTGCCGCTCCTGGACCGGGGCGTGCTGGAGGAGCTCGGGGCCGGCATCGAGCCGGGACGCCTGCCCCAGCTCGTCGCCGTCTTCGTCGAGGAGACCGAGGAGCGCCTCGCCCGGCTCGCCGCGGCGCGCGCGTCGGGCGACATCGCGACCCTCGGCCGGCTCGCGCATGCGCTGAAGAGCGCGGCCGGCACCTTCGGCGCGGCAGCGCTCGCCCGGCGCGCCGGCCTGATCGAGGAGGCCTGCCGTGCCGGCGATGCGGCCTCCGCCGATCGTCTCGTGGCGGGACTGGATCTGCTCGTGCGACGCAGCCTCGCCGCCCTGACCGAACCCGAACGGGTCGCCTGAACCGGCGCCCGGGCCTCCCTTGAACCGCTCGGCGCCCTGTGGAACAGAGGTCGGCAGGGGAAGGAGACGCCATGTCCGCACAGCCCGGCGCGAGCGTGATCGCGCAGATGCTCGCCGGCTACGGCGTCAGCCATGTCTTCTTCGTCGATGCCGTGCTGCGCCGCACCCTGATCGCGCTCGAGGGCCTCGGCGTGCGCCGCGTGCTCGCGCACAGCGAGAAGGCGGCCGCCTACATGGCCGACGGCTATGCGCGCGCCTCGGGCCGCGTCGGCGTCTGCTTCGCGCAGAGCGTGGGCGCGGCCAATCTCGCCGCCGGGCTGCAGGACGCCTATCTGCACCGCGCGCCGATCGTGGCGATGACCGGACGCAAGGCCGCGCAGGCGCGCAACGCCTACCAGGAGGTCGCGCACGCGCCGCTCTTCGCGCCCGTGACCTCGTTCTCCGAGCGGGTCGATGCGCCGGAGGATCTGCCGCGCCTTCTCCGCCAGGCGTTCCGAGCCGCCACGGGCCCGACGCCGCGGCCCGTCCATCTCGACCTGCTCGGGCTCCAGGCCGAGGGGATCGAGGTGCCCGAGATCGCCGCCGACGCCTCCGTCGAGCCGCGCCACGGCGCCGTGCCCGCCTACCGCGCGCCGCCCGATCCGGCGGACCTCGCCGCCGCGGCGGCCGCGCT
>NZ_VIKA01000286.1 GCF_006704265.1 Elioraea sp. Yellowstone
CCATGGCGAAGGCGAAGTTTGAGCGGACGAAGCCGCACTGCAACATCGGCACGATTGGTCATGTGGACCATGGCAAGACGTCGCTGACGGCGGCGATCACGAAGGTTTTGGCGAAGACGGGCGGGGCGACGTACACGGCGTACGACCAGATCGACAAGGCGCCGGAGGAGAAGGCGCGCGGGATCACGATTTCGACGGCGCATGTGGAGTACGAGACGAAGGCGCGGCACTACGCGCATGTGGATTGCCCGGGTCATGCGGACTACGTGAAGAACATGATCACGGGTGCGGCGCAGATGGACGGGGCGATCCTGGTGGTGTCTGCGGCGGACGGCCCGATGCCGCAGACGCGCGAGCACATTCTTCTGGCGCGTCAGGTGGGGGTTCCGGCGCTGGTGGTGTTCATGAACAAGGTGGACATGGTGGACGATCCGGAGCTTCTCGATCTGGTGGAGCTGGAGGTTCGGGAGCTCTTGAAGTCGTATCAGTTCCCTGGCGACGAGATTCCGGTGATCCGGGGTTCGGCGCTGTGCGCGCTGGAGGACCGGAACCCTGAGATCGGCGAGCAGGCGATCCTGAAGCTGATGGATGCGGTGGACAGCTACATTCCGCAGCCGGACCGCCCGAAGGATCGCCCGTTCCTGATGCCGATCGAGGACGTGTTCTCGATTTCGGGCCGCGGCACGGTGGTGACGGGGCGGATCGAGCGCGGCGTGGTGAAGGTGGGCGACGAGGTGGAGATCGTGGGCCTTCGTCCGACCATGAAGACGGTGGTGACGGGGGTGGAGATGTTCCGCAAGCTGTTGGACAGCGGCGAGGCGGGGGACAACATCGGCGCGCTGCTGCGGGGGACGAAGCGCGAGGAGGTGGAGCGGGGCCAGGTTTTGGCGGCGCCGGGCTCGATCACGCCGCACACGAAGTTCCTGGCGGAGGCCTACATCCTGACCAAGGAGGAGGGGGGTCGGCACACGCCGTTCTTCACCAACTACCGTCCGCAGTTCTACTTCCGCACCACGGACGTGACGGGGGTGGTGACGCTGCCCGAGGGGACGGAGATGGTGATGCCCGGGGACAATGTGCGGATGGAGGTGACGCTGATCGCGCCGATCGCGATGGACGAGGGCCTGCGCTTCGCCATCCGCGAGGGCGGACGCACCGTCGGCGCAGGCGTCGTCACCAAGATCGTGCAGTGAC
>NZ_VIKA01000287.1 GCF_006704265.1 Elioraea sp. Yellowstone
CCCCGCCGCGGCGCGCGAGCAGGGCGCGCCACATCGCGACCGCCTCCGCCGTGCCGGGACCCGCCTCCATGCGCGCGGCTTCTAGCGCCCGAGCACGCCGGGAGGAAGGCAGGCGAGGATCGCCTCGGCGGCGAGCCCGGAGAGGGGCGGCAGCCAGGCGGTCGCGGCGAGCCTGAGCGTCACGAAGCGCCAGCCCATCAGCGGACCCTCCCAGAGGACGACGCGGTTCAGGCCCAGCACCGACCAGGCGGAGATCAGCGTCACCATCTGCGCCGGGCCCGCGCCCGCGCTCCAGAGCGCGAGCACCACCGGGAAGGAGACGAACGGGCCGCCGGGGATGCAGGCGCCGGCGACGGTCGCCGCGAGATGGCCCGCAAGCCCGCTCCCGGGACCGAGCAGGCTCGCGGCGAAGCGTTCCGGCACGAGTTCGCCGAGGAAGCCCGCGGTCGGCAGGGCGATCGCCATGATCGGCGCGATCGTGAGCAGGCTCGCGCGCGTCTGCGCGAGCGCGCCGCGCAGGATCGCGGCGTCGCGGCGCGCGGCGAGCACACAGCCGGCGAGGGCGGCGAGCCAGAGGCCGAGCGCGGTCGCGCTCATGCCGCCCCCGGCTTGAGGGGGAGACGCCGCGCGACAAGACCCGCGAGCAGCGGCAGGGGCAGCGAGGCGAGGAAGCGCAGCGCCGCGAACTCCGGCCCCAGCACGGGGACCTCCCAGACCAGGATGCGGCTGAAGCCGTTCAGCGCCCAGGCGGTGATGAAGGCGATCAGCGCGCCGCGATCGGCGCCGCCGGCGGCGAGCGCCAGCACCAGCGGGAACGCCGCCATCGGCCCGCCCGGGGTCGCGATGCCGGCCAGGGTGGCAAGCCCGAGCCCGCGCAGCCCCGAATCCGCGCCGAGCCAGCGCGTGATCCGCTCGCGCGCCACGCCGGCCTGCACCAGTCCGGCGAGCACCAGCGCCGGCAGCAGCACCGGCAGGACGAGCAGCGCGAGATCGCCCGCGCGGGCGAGGCCGCGCCCGAGCCCCGCGGTCCCGCGCAGCAGCCAGCAGGCGAGGGCCGCGGACAGGCACAGCGCGAGGACGAAGAGGAGATTGGCGTGGCGGCGCCAGGGCGACGCGGGCGGAGGCATGGGGCGGCGCGATCATGCCCGCGCCGCCGGGCCGGCGTCGAGCGGCCGGATCAGAGCTGCGC
>NZ_VIKA01000288.1 GCF_006704265.1 Elioraea sp. Yellowstone
CCCCCCCACCCCCTCCGCTGTCGGCTGGCGGCTCGGGTCTCGGCGCCGCCGGCGCGATCGCTGCCGCGGTCGCGATCGTGCTCCTGCTCGCCGCGGTCGCGCTCGCCGCCGGCTACTACTACGGCTGGAGCCGGCTGGTGGAGCGCATGCAGGCCTCGCTGCCGCCGCCGCGCGATGCCGCCCTCGACGAGCAGCTCCGCCGCGCCCAGGAGAGCGTCAATGACGGGCTGCGGCGGCGGCTCGCCGAGCTCGAGGGGGCGCTCGCGGGCGATGTCTGCGCAGCCCTCGGCCCGCCGCCGCGGCTCGACCCGCCGGGCGCGCCGGGCCGGGCGGGCGCGCCGCCGCAGCAGCCCGCACTCTCGCCCGCCCTGATCCCGCCCACCGCCGAGGAGCAGCCGGTGCGGCCGCCGCCGGGCGAGGGGGCGCAGCAGGCGACCAACCTCGCTACCCTGCTGACCGACTCCGTGGTCCTGATCATCGCCACTGTGCGCCGCCCCGACGGCCAGCAGGGGCTGAGCCAAGGCAGCGGCTTCGCGGTCGGCGAAACCGTGGTCGTCACCAACCGCCACGTGATCGACAACGCCGCCGACGACGAGGTGTTTGTCGTCAACAGGCGGCTCGGCCGCGTGGTGCGCGCCAGCATCGTCGCCGCGACCGATCGCGGCGGCGGGGATTTCCGCCCCGACCTCGCACTCCTCAGGCTGAGCGAGGGCAGCCTGCCGCCGCTGCGCCTCGCCGCCGCAATCGAGCCGCTCCAGCCCGTGGTCGCGGCCGGCTTCCCGGGCTTCGCGGTCGGCATCGACGACACCTTCCGCCGGCTGATGCAGGGCGACGCGGCCGCCACGCCCAACCCCGTCTTCACCTCCGGCACCGTCAGCGGCCTGCAGGAGGTCGCCGGCCAGAGCCTGGTCACCCACACCGCGTCGATCACGCGCGGCAATTCCGGCGGCCCGCTCGCCGATCGCTGCGGCCGGGTCGTGGGCGTGAACACCTGGGGTCGGATGGAGCGCGACACGCTCTACCGCATCGACTACGCCCAGCCGGTGCGCTCGGTGCTGGGGTTCCTGCGCGAGGCCGGGGTGACGGTGACGGCGGACGACAGCGCCTGCGAGCCTGCCGCCCCGCCCGGCCCGACCCCGCCGGCCGCCGCGGCCGCCTGGGCCGCGGTCGAACGCGCTGC
>NZ_VIKA01000289.1 GCF_006704265.1 Elioraea sp. Yellowstone
CCGAAGGGACGCTTGAGGCGGATCCGCAAGCGACGGTCGTCACGCGCGCTCATCTCCGCTTCCGTCAGCGGCGCCCGGGCGACCGCCCGCGCGCCGGCTTCCGTCAGCGGCGCCTCGGCCAGCGCCGCCTCGCGCGCCTGCGCGAGCAGCGCCTGCGCCTCGGCCTCCTCCACCAGCGCGAATTGCGGGGCGACGCCGGCCTCGAGCGGGAAGCGGCGCAGCAGTCCCTGGCAGAAGGCGTGGATGGTGGCGATCTTCATCCCGCCCGGCAGGTCCAGCACGCGCGCGAACAGCGCGCGTGCCCGCTCGCGCGTCGCCCGGTCGGGCGGCGCGCCCGCAAGCGCCTCGATCTCGCGGTCGAGCGCCTCGTCGGGCAGCGTCGCCCACTCGCCGAGCCGTGCCTGCAGCCGCGTGGCCATCTCCGCCGCCGCCGCGCGGGTGAAGGTGAGGCAGAGGATGTGGCCGGGATCGCTGCCGGCGAGCATCAGGCGCAGCACGCGATCGACCAGGAGCCGCGTCTTGCCCGAACCGGCCGAGGCCGAGACCCATGCGGAGGCGCGCGGATCGGCGGCAGCCCGCTGTTCGGGGGTGGGCGCGGTCATTCGCGATCCAGCCCCGCCGACCACTCGTCGATGCGCGCGAGCACCGCGTAGGGCGAGCGCAGCGGCTCGAGGCGGGGATGCGGCCGTGCCGTGTAGGGCGTGGCGGGATCGTCGAAGGCGTGCAGCCGGCGCAGGAGCCCCTCCCAGGCCGCCTCCGCAACGGCCGCCTCCGCCCCGGCGCAGCGCCGCTCCACCCTGCCCGGGACGAAGCCGCCCGAGAGGTGCCAGTAGGCGAGCTCGCCCGGCGGCAGAGGCGGGATGCCGGCGAAGGCGCCGCGCGCGGCGAGCGCGGCCTCGAGCGTCAGTTGCGGCTGCGTGCCCGACTTCACCTGCGCCTCCTTCGGCACCGCGCCGGTCTTGTAGTCGAGCACGGCGAGCCGTCCGTCGCGGTGTTCGATCCGGTCGGCCTTCGCCACCAGCAGGAAGGGGCCGCCCGGCAGGCCGCCGATCGCGTGCTCGGTCTTCACCTCGGCGAACAGGCCGCCGAGCGGCCCGCCGGCGCGGCGCTCCGCCTCGGTCGCGGCGACGAAGGCGGCGATGCGCGCGAGCCGCGGGCGCCAGAGCGCCGCC
>NZ_VIKA01000028.1 GCF_006704265.1 Elioraea sp. Yellowstone
CGCCTGCCCCGCCGCCCGCCGCGGCGGCGCCGGAGCCTGCGCGCACCCTGTTCACGCCGCTCGAGAGCGAGACCCGCGCGCCGGTGCCGCCCGCACCGCCCCCCCAGACGGCGCCGAGCGGCGGCGGGCGGGGGCTGTTCCAGCGCGTCACCCGCCTCATCGGTGGCGGCGAAGCGGAACCGGGAAGCACGACCGCGAGGACGCAGACCTCGGCGCGGGCGGAGCCGATCCTGACGCCGCTCGCCGAACCGGTGCCGCGCGCGACACCGCGGCACGCTCCGGCGGCCGACGAAGCCGGGCTCGACATTCCGGCCTTCCTGCGTCGCCAGGCGAACTGAGACGTTCCGGACGCGGTCCGCAGCTCCGGCGGAGCTGCGGACCGAATCGTTCCGGCAATCGTCTCGACCGCGCCTTCGGCTGGGCAAAAATGTGGAAAAATCAGGGCAGTGCCCTGATACACGGAGAAACGAAGCTTGACTTGAGGGGAGGCGGTCGGGCGCATAGGGTGCGTCCGTGTTGCGGTGCGGAGATCTCCCCGCCGTGCCGTCTGGAGAGTCCATCCACGTGCAGATCACCCCACAGGACTGGATGACGGAGGCCTCGCTGCCCGTGCAGCGCACGCTCCGGGCGCCGATCGGCTGCACCGGGGTCGGGCTGCATTCGGGCCGCAAGGTCGCACTGACGCTCCGCCCGGCGGCGGAGAACAGCGGCATCGTCGTGGTGCGCACGGATCTCCCGGGCGGGCCGGTCGCGATCCCCGCGCGCTGGGATCATGTCGTCGACACGCGGCGCTGCACCGTGCTCGGCCATGCCGGCCGGCCGGAGACGCATGTCGGCACGGTCGAGCATCTCCTCGCCGCGCTCGCCGGCAGCGGCATCGACAATGCCGTGATCGAGGTCGACGGCCCGGAGATCCCGGTGATGGACGGCTCGGCCGCGCCCTTCGTGTTCCTGATCGAGTGCGCCGGCGTGGCGGTGCAGGAGGCGCCGCGCCGGGTGATCGAGATCCTCCGCCCCGTGCGCGTCGAGGAGGGCGACGCCGCGATCGCGCTGCTGCCCGACCCCTCGCCCTGGCTCGGCCTCGAGATGGAGATCGAGTTCGCCTCGGCCGCGATCCGGCGCCAGTCGCGCTCGGTGCGGCTCGCGCCCGGCGTGTTCAAGGCCGAGCTCGCCCGCGCGCGCACCTTCGGCTTCGTCGAGGAGATCGAGGCACTGCGCGAGGCAGGGCTCGCGCGCGGCGGCAGCCTCGCCAATGCGGTGGTGCTGCGCGGCGCCACCGTGCTGAACGCCGGCGGGCTGCGCTACGCCGACGAGTTCGTGCGCCACAAGCTGCTCGACGCGGTGGGCGACCTTGCGCTCGCCGGGCATCGGCTGCGCGGCAAGGTGGTCGCCCGGCGCGCCGGCCACCGGCTGAACAACCGTCTGCTGCAGGCCCTGTTCACCGATCCGGGAAGCCATCGCATCGTCGACGCCCTGCCCTCCGCCTCGGTGCGCGACGGCGCCTCCGCGCCGCTCGCCGCTGCGGCGGCCGCGCCGGTCTGATCCGCCGCGAAGGGCGGCCCGCCCGCTCTCGACGCCCGCGCCGCGGTGGTATAAGCGGCTCAGCGTGATCCAGGGACTGCCCTCCGCGCCGATGCCGCGCCGCCATCCCCTCGCCGCCCTGCTGCTCGCCCTGCTGCTCGTCGCCGCCTGCGGCGGCGGCCGGGAGAGTGCGGAGGATGCGCTGATCACGCGCGACCGGCCGGTGGAGGCGATCTACAACGACGCGGCCGACGCGCTCGAGGCGCAGGAATACGGCCGCGCCGTGCGCCTGTTCGACGAGGTCGAGCGCCAGCACCCCTACTCGTCCTGGGCCGTGAACGCCAAGCTCATGGCGGCCTATGCCGAGTACATGCGCAACAATTACACCGAGGCGATCGCGGCGCTTGACCGCTTCATCCGCCTGCATCCCGCCAACCCGAACATCGCCTACGCCTACTATCTGCGCGCGCTCTCCTACTACGAGCAGATCGCCGACGTGGAGCGCGACCAGCGCCTCACCCAGCAGGCGCTCGCAGCGCTGACCGAGGTGGTGAACCGCTTCCCCGACACGCCCTATGGCCGCGACGCGCGGCTGAAGATCGACCTCGCACGCGACCACCTCGCCGGCAAGGAGATGGTGATCGGGCGGTGGTACCAGCGGCGCAACCTCTACCTCGCCGCGCTCAACCGCTTCCGCCGCGTGGTCGAGGAGTTCCAGACCACCAACCACGTCGCCGAGGCGCTGCACCGCATGACCGAGTGCTATCTGGCCCTCGGCCTGACCGAGGAGGCACGCCGCACGGCGGCGGTGCTCGGCCACAACTTCCCCGGCTCGCCCTGGTACCAGGACAGCTACGCCCTGCTGGTGCCCGGCGCCGAACCGGCGGAGCGCGACCGCCCCGGCTGGCTCTCCCGCTGGTGGGCGGCGATCTTCTGACCGCGCGAACGGCGGCTGGGCGCGCATGCTGGTCGCTGTCTCGATCCGCGACGTGGTGCTGATCGACCGGCTCGATCTCTCCCTCGGCCCAGGACTGACGGTGCTGACCGGAGAGACGGGCGCCGGCAAGTCGATCCTGCTCGACAGCCTCGGGCTTGCGCTCGGCGCGCGTGCCGATGCCGGACTGGTGCGCGCCGGCGCCGCCCACGCCGTGGTGACCGCCGCCTTCGAGCCGCCGCCCGGCCACGCCTCCGCTTCCCTGCTCGCCGAGCACGGCCTTCCCGCCGAGACGCCGCTGACGCTGCGGCGCATCGTCCAGGCCGACGGGCGCAGCCGCGCCTTCGTCAACGACGCGCCGGTGAGCGTCGCGCTCCTGCGCCGGCTCGGCGAGACGCTCGTCGAGGTGGAGGGCCAGTTCGCGCAGGTCGGACTCGCCGATGCGGCGACCCATCTCGGCCTGCTCGACGCCTTCGCCGGACTCGAGGCCGAGCGCGCGCGCCTCGCCGGCGCCTACGCCGCCTGGCGTGCGGCAGAGCGCGCGCGCGCCGAGGCCGAGGCCGCGATCGCCGCCGCCAGGCGGGAGGAGGACTGGCTGCGCCACGCGGCGGCCGAGCTCGAGAAGCTGGGGCCGGCACCTGACGAGGAGGCCGAGCTCGACGCGCTGCGCCGGCGCATGCAGCGGACCGAGAAGCGGGCGGAGGCGCTCGCGGCCGCGCGCGACGAGCTTGCGCGCCATCGCGGCGTGGCCTTCGCGCTGCGCAGCGCCGTGCGCGCGCTCGAGCGCCTCAAGCCGGGCGAGGACATCGCCCCCGTGCTCGCCGCCCTCGGCGCCGCGCAGGACAGCGTCGCCGAGGCCGAGACGATGCTGGAGCGCCTGCTCGCTGATGCCGCGCCCGATCCGCGCGCGCTCGAGGAGGCGGAAGCGCGGCTGTTCGCGCTGCGTGCGGCGGCGCGCAAGCACCAGACCTCGGTCGCCGAGCTGCCCGCACTGCTCGGCGCGATGAAGGAACGGCTCGCCGCGCTCGATGCGGGCGAGGACCGGCTCGCCGGCCTTGCCGCCACAGCCGAAGCCGCGCGCACGAGCTATTGCACGGCGGCGCGCGCGCTCTCGGCAGCGCGGCGCGAGGCGGCGGAGCGGCTGGATCGCGCGGTGATGAAGGAGCTGCCGCCGCTTCGGCTCGAGAAGGCGCGATTCACCACCGAGATCGTCGCGCGCGACGAGGCGGAGTGGGGCCCGGACGGCGCGGATCGCGTGCAGTTCCTGGTGGCGATGAATCCCGGTCAGCCGCCTGCGCCGCTCGCCCGCTCGGCCTCGGGCGGCGAGCTCGCGCGGCTGATGCTGGCGCTGAAGGTGGTGCTGGCGAAGGGCAGCACCGTGCCGACGCTGGTGTTCGACGAGGTCGATGCCGGCATCGGCGGCGCCACCGCCGCAGCCGTCGGCGAGCGGCTCGCGCGGCTGGCGCGCGGGCTGCAGGTGCTGGTGGTGACGCATTCGCCGCAGGTCGCGGCCAAGGGCGCGGGCCATTGGCGCGTCACCAAGGCGGCGATGAGGGGTACGACCGTGACGCGTGTCGAGATGCTGGACGCAGAGGCGCGGCGCGAGGAGATCGCGCGCATGCTCGCGGGCAGCCGCATCACCGAGGCGGCGCGTGCGGCCGCCGCCGATCTGCTCGCGGGGGTGTCGTGAGCGCGCCGCGCCGCAAGCCGGTCGAGGCGCTCAGCGAGGAGGAGGCGGCCGAGGAGCTTGCGGCGCTGGCCGCCGAGATCGCGCATCACCGCGACCTCTACTACCGCAAGGACGCGCCGGCGATCTCGGACGCGGAGTACGACGCGCTGGAGGCGCGCAACGCCGCGATCGAGGCGCGCTTCCCCGCGCTGGTGCGTGCCGACAGTCCCTCGCTGCGGGTCGGCGCCGCGCCCTCCGAGGCCTTCGCCAAGCTCCGCCACGGCGAACCGATGCTCTCGCTCGACAACGTGTTCGACGCGGGCGAGTTCGCAGAGTTCTGCGCACGCATCCGCCGCTTCCTGCGCCTGGACGCCGACGAGCCCCTGCGCTTCGTCGGCGAGCCGAAGATCGACGGCCTCTCCATCAACCTCGTCTACGAGGACGGCGTGTTCGTGCGCGGGGCGACGCGCGGCGACGGGATCGAGGGCGAGGACGTGACGGCGAACCTGCGCACCATCGCCGACCTGCCGCAGCGCCTGAAGGGACGGTTCCCCGCGCGCATCGAGGTGCGCGGCGAGGTCTACATGGAGAAGGCCGACTTCCTCGCCTTCCGCGAGGCCCAGGCGAAGGCCGCCGCGGAGCGGGAGGCGCGGCGCCAGCGCGGCGAGAAGCTCGGCGAGGCGGTGGTGATCCCGGCCAATCCGCGCAACGCCGCCGCCGGCTCGGTGCGCCAGCTCGACCCGCGTGTCACCGCTGCGCGCCCGCTCAAGCTGATCGCCTATGCGATGGGCGCCGCCAGCGAGGCGCCGGCGCAGACGCACTGGGAGTATCTCGCCCGCCTCGCCGAATGGGGCTTCCGCACCAACCCGCTCTCGCGCCTGGTCGCGAGCGAGGCGGAGGCGGAGGCGTTCCAGGCCGAGATGGCGGAAAGGCGGGCGAGCCTCGCCTACGACATCGACGGCGTGGTCTACAAGCTCGACCGGCTGGACTGGCAGGCGCGGCTCGGCTTCGTCGGCCGCGCGCCGCGCTGGGCGGTGGCATGGAAGTTCCCGGCCGAGCGGGCGACCACGAGACTGCTCGCGATCGAGATCCAGGTCGGCCGCACGGGCGCGCTCACGCCGCGCGCCGTGATGGAGCCGGTGAACGTGGGCGGCGTGGTGGTACGCCACGCGACGCTGCACAACGAGGACGAGATCGCCCGCAAGGACATCCGCATCGGCGACACGGTGATCATCCAGCGCGCCGGCGACGTGATCCCGCAGATCGTCGGTGTGGTGAAGGAGAAGCGGCCGAAGGGGGCCGAACCCTATGTCTTCCCCACCGCCTGCCCGGTCTGCGGCAGCCACGCGGTGCGCCCCGAGGGCGAGGTGGTGCGCCGCTGCACCGGCGGGCTGACCTGCCCCGCCCAGACGGTGGAGCGGCTGAAGCACTTCGCCTCGCGCCGCGCGATGGACATCGAGGGGCTGGGCGAGGAGAACATCGAGCAGCTGTTCCGCGAGGGCCTGGTGAAGAGCCCCGCCGACATCTTCCGCCTGCACCGCCACGCGGAGACGATGCGGCACTGGGAGGGCTGGGGCGAACGCAAGATCGCCAAGCTGCTCGAGGCGATCGAGGCGCGCCGGCGCGTCCCCCTCGATCGCTTCATCTTCGCCCTCGGCATCCGCCGCATCGGCGAGGCGAACGCGAGGCTGCTCGCGCGCCACTACCACACGGTCGAGGCCTGGCGGGAGAGGATGATCGCCGCGCGCATTGCGGGTTCGGAGGCGCGCGAGGAGCTCGGTTCGATCCAGGGGATCGGGCCCGCGATCGCCGAGGAGCTCGTGGAGTTCTTCGCCGAGCCGCGCAACCGCGCCGCCCTCGACGATCTCCTCCGCGAGGTGACGCCCGAACCGGTCGCCGTCGAGGCCGCGGGCGACAGCCCCTTCGCGGGCAGGACGGTGGTCTTCACCGGCACGCTCGCGACGATGACGCGCGACGAGGCCGAGGCGATGGCCGAACGGCTCGGCGCCAAGGTGACGAAGAGCGTGTCGAGGAAGACCGACTTCGTCATCGTCGGCGCGGATGCCGGCTCGAAGGCGACCAGGGCGGCCGAGCTCGGCGTGCGCACCCTGAGCGAGGCCGAGTGGCGCGCGATGGCGGGGATCGGATGATGGCGCAGGACGCGACCGGCTACGTGGCCTCGGGCGATCCGGCCTCGATGGCCGCGCTCGACGCCTTCGCCGAGGACTTCCTCGGCTACCGCGCCGAGATCGGCCGGATCGTCGCGGCGGCGGAGGCCGACCCGTCCTGCGCGCTCGCCAATGCCTGGGCGGCGGCGCTCTGGATGCTGACCGAGACGCAGAAGGGCCGCGCACGGGCCGGGCGCTATCTCGCGCGCGCCGAGGCGGCGGCCGCGACCGAGCGCGAGCGTCTCGCGGTGGCCCATGCGCGCGCCTGGGCGACTGGCGACAGCGTCGCGGCGCTTGCAGCCTGCGAACGGAGTGCCGAGGATTTCCCGCGCGATCTCGTGGCGGTGAAGTTCGGCACCTATCACGCGCTGAACCGCGGCGACGCGCCGGCGCTGCTGCGCCTGCCCGCGCGCGTGGCGGAGGCGAACGGCGAGGTCGCCTTCCTGCACGGCATGCTCGCCTTCGGCCACGAGCAGTGCCACGCGCTCGGGGCCGCGGAGGCGAGCGCGCGTCGGGCGATGGAGCTGCGCGCCGACGAGGTGTGGGCGCATCACGCGCTCGCGCATGTCCTGCTGACGACCGACCGCGCCGACGAGGGGATCGAGACGTTCCGCGGCCTCGCGCCGCACTGGGAGGGGCGCAACCCCTTCATCGTCACGCACAACTGGTGGCACTACTGCCTGTTCCTGCTCGACCGGGACCGCGCCGACGAGGCGCTGGCGCTGTACGACAGGCGCGTCTGGGCCCTGGAGAAGTCCTGGGGCCAGATCCAGGCCGGCGCGGTGGCGCTGCTGGCGCGGCTCGAGCTGCTCGGCGTCGATGTCGGCGATCGCTGGGCGGCGCTCGCGCCGCACCTCGCCACGCCCGCGCAGCGCCATGTCGAGCCCTTCATCGACCTGCATCTCGTCTATGGCCTCGCGCGCGCCGGGGACCCCGCGGCGGACGAGGTGCTGGACGGCATCGCCGCGACCGCCGCCGCCGCCCATCCGGCGACCCGGGCCGCCTGGGCCGAGGTCGCGCTGCCGGCGGCACGGGCGCTCGCGGCCCATGCGCGCGGCGACGCCGAGGCCTGTATGCGCGACCTCTCGCCCACCCTGCCGCGGATGCACGAGATCGGCGGCAGCCATGCCCAGCGCGACCTGTTCGACCAGATCCTGATCGACGCGCTGCTGCGGAGCGGCCGGCTCGCGCAGGCCCAGCGCATGCTGGCGCTGCGCCATGCCTTCAACCCGCGCGTCCCGGCAACCAAGCGGCTGCTCGACCGCGTGCTCGCGGCCGCGAAGGTGCCGCGCCATCACGGCGGCTGATCGGTCGCATCACGCTTCCGCGCGGGCGTTCGCCGTTCGTTTCGGTTATGGTCCTGCCATGCCGATCGATCCGGGCCTGCTCGTCGCCTATCTCGCTGCCTGCGCCGTGATGGTGGTGGTGCCCGGCCCCGACACCGCCTTCGTGCTCGGTCAGACGCTCGCGCGCGGACGCCGTGCCGGCTGGGCCGCGACCTGCGGTATCTACGCCGGCGCCTCGGTGCACATCGCGCTCGCCGCAGCCGGCGTCTCGGCCGTGGTGGCGGCCTCGCCCGCGCTGTTCGACGCGCTCAGGCTGGCGGGCGCGGCCTATCTGCTCTGGCTCGGCATCGGCGCGCTGCGCGCCGCCTTCGGCCATGCGGATCCGGACCTGCGCGCGGCCCCGCCGGCGCGGCGCGCCTTCCTGCACGGCATGCTGACCAACCTGTTCAATCCGAAGGTGACGATGTTCTTCCTCGCCTTCCTGCCGCAGTTCGTCGATCCGGCACGCGGGCCGGTATGGCTGCAGATGCTGCTGCTCGGCCCGGTGCTGCCGCTGCTCTCCGTGCCGTTCTTCGCGGTGGTGATCGCGGCTGCCGACCGGGTGGCGGCGCGCGTCGCCGCCGGCACCGGCGCGCGCTGGCTGAACGGCGCTGTGGGCGCGCTGTTCGTCGGCCTCGCCGCGCGGCTGGCGCTCGTCCGCTGATCACAGCGGCCGGCAGGCGGCCGCGAGCCACATCCGGTCGGCAGGGTCGAGCAGCGGCCCGACCTCGTGCGCGACGCGCGCGTGGTAGGTGTCGATCCAGGACCGTTCCGATACCGTCAGGAGGTCGGGGTCGATCAGCCGCCGGTCGAACGGCGCGAGGGTGAGCGTCTCGAAACCGAGGAAGGGCTTGGCCGCGCCCGGGAACGGGGCATCCACGACCAGCAGCAGGTTCTCGAGCCGGATGCCCCAGCGCCCGGGCGCGTAGAACCCGGGTTCGTTGGAGAGGATCATGCCGGGGGCCAGGGGGATCGGCAGTGCGGCGCGCGACAGCCCGGTCGGTCCCTCATGCACCGAGAGATACGAGCCGACGCCGTGGCCGGTGCCGTGGTCGTAGTCGAGGCCCACGTCCCAGAGCGCGCGCCGTGCCATGGTCTCGACGTGCGGTCCGGCGACCCCTTTCGGCCAGCGCAGCGTGGCGATCGCGATGTGGCCCTTCAGCACGCGCGTGAAGCGGTCGCGCATCTCGGCCAGCTCGCCCGCCGTCTCGCCGATCAGCACGGTGCGCGTGACGTCGGTGGTGCCGTCGAGATACTGGGCGCCGCTGTCGATCAGGTAGAGCTCGCCCGGGGCGAGCGGACGGTTGGTGGCCTCGCTCGCGCGGTAGTGGATGATCGCGCCGTTCGGCCCCGCGCCGCTGATCGCGGGGAAGGATTCGCCGCGGAACCGCTCGCCTTCCGCGCGCAAGGCGCGCAGCCGCTCGGCCGCCGCGATCTCGGTGATGCCACCCTCGGGGGCAGCGCGCTCGAGCCAGGCGAGGAAGCGGCAGACCGCCACCGCATCGCGTCGATGGGCCGCGCGCGCGCCCGCCTGCTCGACCGTGTTCTTGATCGCCTTGGGCAGCGCCACCGGGTCGGACTCGGCGATCACGCGGGCGCCCGACGCGCGCAGCCGCTCGGCGAACCACACCGGGGCCGTGCGCGGATCGACCAGCACCGCCGCGCGCGCCGCGCCGAGGCGGTCGAGCGCAGGGGCAAGAGCCGCGCGCGGCTCGACCGTGACGCCGTTGCCGAGATGGGCGCGCGTCGCCGGGTCGATGCGGGCGGGATCGAGGAACAGGGTCACTTGGCCGTCGGTGCCGAGGAGGACGAAGGCGAGCGCCACTGGATTGTAGGGCACGTCGTCGCCGCGGATGTTGAGCAGCCAGGCGATGCTATCGGGCGCGGTCAGCACGGCTGCGGCCGCGCCGGCCCTCGCAACCGCCTCGCCGATGCGGACCCGCTTGGCGGCGGCCTCCTCGCCCGAGAACACGGCCGAGTGAGGCACGACCGGACTCGCGGGCGCGGGGGGACGGTCGGTCCAGACCTCGTCCACGGGGTTGGGCTCCACCGGCACGAGCGCCGCCCCGGCCCCGTCGACCGCGCGACGGAGTTTCGCCAGCGCTTCCTCGGCATGCAGCCAGGGGTCGTAGCCGAGCCGGTCGCCCGGCTTGAGCGTCTGGGCGAGCCAGGCATCCGCCGGCTCGTCGATGGCGTGGCGCAGTTCGAACAGCGCCGCATCGACCTCGGCGCGGATCTGGAGCTGATAGCGGCCGTCGGTGAAGACGGCGGCGCGGTCGCCCAGCACGACCGCGAGCCCGGCCGAGCCGGTGAAGCCTGTGAGCCAGCGCAGCCGGTCGGCCGAGGCGGGGATGTACTCGTTCAGGTGCTCGTCGGCGCGCGGCACCAGCAGGCCGGAGAGGCCACGGCGCTTCAGGGCAGCGCGCAGGTCGGCAAGACGACGGTCGAGTTTCACGTATGTTTCATAGCTCCCAAGAATTCATGCGCCGAACGCATGACGGACCACGGATGTTCTCGCATGTTGCGTGGGGCGAGACAGCCTATGTTGCACCTGCGAAGAGCGAGGGACACAGCCCCGAGGCACCGGGCCCCGAGGCCGGAGTGGACCTCCGACGCAGACAGGACGCAAGACGATGGACGCCCGCATCACCAAGGAGGAGACCGCCCTTCTCCTGAACCTCAGCCTGCCCGGCCACGCGCAGCGCATCGAGGAGATCCGGCTGGCGGCGCTCCGCGCACGCGACGAGGCGATCGGCCGCGCGATCCGCGCCGCCGCGATCCGGTTCTTCCGGGCCCTGCGCAGCGCGGCGATCTTCATCGCGACCTTCCCCCAGCGGCGCGCTGTGTTCGAGCAGCTGAACGCGCTCTCGGACCGCGAGCTCGCCGATATCGGCCTGACCCGCGGGGATCTGGTGCACGTGTTCGACGAGGACTTCGTGCGCGCGCGGGAGGCCGCGGCCAGGGCGGCTGCCCTGCCGCCCGCCCGCACGCCCGTCGCCGCGAACAGCAACCGCGCGATGGCGGAGGCCGCCTGAGCCGCGCGACCGGCGCAGGATCGACCGATCGGGGGGCGGGGCCGGCGACGGCTCCGCCCCTCAGCGTTTGCGCAGCACCAGCGTCGCCCATCCGTCCACGACGATCTGCCGTTCCAGAACCATCCCCGCGCGGCGATGCGCGGCCAGCACCATGCGCGCCTGCGCCGGGTGGAAGCCCGACAGCACCGCGCGCCCGCCGCGGCGGAGGCTGCGCGCGGTGCGCATGGCCATGGCGCAGAGCGGGCGGGCGAAGATGTTGGCGAAGGCGAGCGCATAGGGTGCGTGGCGGCGGAGCGCGGGCGCGCGCCAGCCGTCACCGTGGACGAGACGCGCGAGGCGATGCAGCCGGTTCAGCCGCGCGTTCTCGGCCGCCACACGCGCCGCCCACGGGTCGAGCTCGACCCCGACCGCCGGCACGCGCCAGAGGGCGGCGGCGGCGAGCGCCAGCACGCCCGAGCCCGTGCCGATGTCGGCGACCGGGCCGCAGCGGCGCAGGCCCTCGAGCGCGATCAGGCAGCCGCGCGTGGTCGCGTGCTCGCCCGAGCCGAAGGCGAGTCCGGCATCGATCGTCAGCGCGATCCGCCCCGGCATCGTCGCCGCGGCGTCGTGCGTGCCGCGGATCAGCAAGCGCCGGCCGATCGGCTGCGGCGGGAAGGCATCGCGCGTGCGCGCGAGCCAGCCCTCGGCCTCGACCTCGCCGGTCGCGACCTCGGACGGCGCGACCCCTGACGCCGCGGCGGCGAGTGCCAGCGCCGTGTCGAGCTCCGCCCGCCGGGCGGGATCGCGCAGGATCCCCTCCACGGACCAGGTGTCGCCCCGCTCGTCGAGGCGCAGGAACGAGACCGCCTCGCAGACGGTCTCGAAGGCGGCGACGGTGGCGGGCACGGCGCGTTCCGGCACCGTGACGGAGAGCCGCGCCAGGACGCTCATCCACGCTCCAGGAAACGGTCGAGGATGCGCTTCACGCCCGTCGGGAAGGCGACGTCGAGCTTGTCGTCGTCCACGCCCTGCACCGTGCCGTAGCCGAACTTCTGGTGGAACACGCGGTCGCCGACCGCGAACCGGTCGACGCGCTCGGGACGCGGCGCGACCTCCCAGGCGCCGGCCTCGATCACGCGGCCGCGCCGCGCCCCGCCGAAGCCGGCGGCGGGGAACACCGAGGAGGCGGCGTGGGCGATGCGCCCGGCCACCGAAGGGGCGGTCGCGTGCGCGACATGCTCCTCCGGCAGTTCGGCGAGGAAGCGCGAGGGGATGCAGGACTGCCAGTTGGCGTAGATGCGCCGGTTCGCCGCCCAGGAGATGATCGCGCGGCGCCGCGCGCGCGTCAGCCCTACATAGGCGAGGCGCCGCTCCTCCTCCAGCGCCTTCGCGCCGCCCTCGTCGAGCGCGCGCTGGTTCGGGAACAGCCCCTCCTCCCATCCGGGCAGGAACACGGCGTCGAACTCCAGCCCCTTGGCCGCGTGCAGCGTCATCAGCGAGACCCGGTCGCCCTCGGCCGCCTCGTCGTTCTCCATCACCAGCGCCACGTGCTCGAGGAAGCCCGCGAGCGTCTCGAAATCAGCAAGCGCGCGGAGAAGCTCGCGCAGGTTGTCCAGCCGGCCCGGCGCCTCGGGCGAGCGGTCCTGGCGCCACATCTCCGTGTAGCCGGACTCGTCGAGCATCGCCGCCACGGTCGCGACATGGCCCTCGCGGTCGAGCATCGCGCGCCAGCGGGCGAAGTCGTGCAGGAGCTGGGCGAGCGCGGCGCGGGGCCGTCCCTTCAGCGCGTCGGACTGCGCCAAGCGCTCGGCCGCAAGCGCCAGCGGCACGGCCTCGCGCCGCGCCGCCTCGTGCAGCACCCGCATGGCCGCATCGCCGAGCCCCCGTTTCGGCACATTGACGATCCGCTCGAAGGCGAGATCGTCCGACGGCTGGTGCAGCACGCGCATATACGCCATGGCGTCGCGGATCTCGGCGCGCTCGTAGAAGCGCAGCCCACCGATCACGCGATAGGGAATGCCGAGCGTGATCATGCGCTCCTCGAAGGCGCGGGTCTGGAAGCCGGCACGCACGAGGATGGCGATCTCGGCGAGCGCATGGCCGTCACGCCGCAGCGCCTCGATGCGCGATCCCACCGCGCGCGCCTCCTCCTCGGAATCCCACAGCGCCAGCACCTCGACCTTCTCGCCCTCCGCGCTCGTGCCCGCGGGGCGCAGCGTCTTGCCGAGCCGGCCCTCGTTGTGTGCGATCAGGCCGGAGGCGGCGGCAAGGATCCGCGCGGTCGAGCGGTAGTTGCGCTCGAGCCGGACGATCTTCGCGCCCGGGAAGTCGCGCTCGAAGCGGAGGATGTTCTCGATCTCCGCGCCGCGCCAGGAATAGATCGACTGGTCGTCGTCGCCGACGCAGCAGATGTTGCGGTGCTTCTGCGCCAAGAGCCTGAGCCAGAGATACTGGATCAGGTTGGTGTCCTGGTACTCGTCCACCAGGATGTAGCGGAAGCGCCGGTGCGCCTCCTCCAGCACGTCGGGCTCGCGCTTGAGAAGTTCCGTGACGTGCAGCAGCAGGTCACCGAAATCGGCGGCGTTCAGCGTGATCAGCCGGTGCTGGTAGGCGGCGTAGAGGTCGCGTCCGCGGCCGCCGGCGAAGCCGCTGTCCTCGGCCGGGGTGACGGCGGCGGGGGTGAGCGCGCGGTCCTTCCAGCGCTGGATCTCGGCCAGCATCCCCGGTGCTGGCCAGCGCTTGGTGTCGATCCGCTCCGCCTCCATCACCTGCTTGAGGAGGCGGAGCTGGTCGTCGGTGTCGAGGATGGTGAAATTCGATCTGAGACCGACCCGTTCGGCGTGACGGCGCAGCAGGCGCGCGCAGAGCGCGTGGAAGGTGCCGAGCCAGAGCCCCTCGACGGGTCGGCCGATCATCGCGGCGATGCGCTCGCGCATCTCGCGCGCGGCCTTGTTGGTGAAGGTGACCGCCAGCACCTGGCCGGGATGGGCGCGGCCCGTCAGCAGCAGGTGCGCGAAGCGCGTGGTCAGCACGCGGGTCTTGCCGGTGCCGGCGCCGGCGAGCACCAGCAGCGGACCGTCCAGCGTCTCCACCGCCTCGCGCTGCTCTGGGTTCAGCCGCGCGAGATAGGGATAGGATTCGGCGATGGCGGTCCCACCGGTCATGGGCCGAAGACCTCGCTCAAGCCTCGCTGCATTGCGATGCGGCGGGCGCTCCTCAAGAGCACGCCACGACCGATATGGGAAGACCGATCAGCACCAGGGGACGGGGGTTGCCGACACCACGCCGAATGCGCTCCTCGAGCTTGCGCCAGTGCGTCGTCGCCTCGCCGATCTTGTCCGAGACGAGCACGTGCGCGACCGCATCCCGGAAGCCTGCGGTCAGCCCGAGCCCTGATCGCATCGCGTTGCCGATCGGTCGGCTTGTATCCGAAAGCGGCGAGCACGCCGCTCGCATTGATATCGTTCCGTTCCAGAAGATCCCGCACCAGTGCGGACAATCCATCGCGAAGCGATCGGCCACGTGTGTCGATGATGCCGACCGAGATGGCACCATCCGCATGCAGGCGCTGGAAGTGCTCGAGATCACGGTCGAAGAATGGGTCCTTGCTGTTCCATTCGATCTCCAGCGCGATGCGACCGCCGCCGTCGAACGAACGGACATGATCGACTTCGTGCGGCCTGCTCTGAGCTGGAACACCGTCGATTCGCTTCTCGACATCGAAGCGATGCTTTCTCCAGCCGACCGCGGTCGACACCCGACGCAACCGCTGGGTTCCCTTCGCCTCTCCGCCGCCGCCAGCGATCAACTCGGTCACCGGGATCACGACGCCCGAGAGAATCCGTTCAAGCTCCTTCGCTGCCTGGGGAAAGTCACGGATGACGATCGCTTCGACGTGCGCGCGATAGGCAAGATCGAATCCGCGCGCGGCACGAGTTGCGAAGGACGGATCATGCGCGGCCGACATGCGGAGTATGCTCTCAGTCGCTCCCGAACAGGCCATGCTGGCGTCGCTCGGCTGCCGAGTTATGCGCGTATCTCGCCCATCGCGGGGCGCAGTCGTCGGTCGCTTCGTTGCCCCAGACGGTCCAACCGTCGCGGACCCCGCGTGCGAACAGCTCGAGCCGCGGTCCCGGGCTGCACGCCTCGATGATCGGATAGATCTCGTCCGGCCTGCGGAAATACTCACGCTTGCGTGTGTCGATCAGATTGACCTGTCGGCGGCCCGCGGCGAGGGTCCGCGCATGGGGCCCGCGCGTGCCGAACAGCAGCAATTCCGTGACGTTGCGGAAATAGAACCCCACGCCTCTGCCGTCGGAGCCGCCGTCCTTGCGGATCTTGTGCCAGACGATGTTGGCCTTGTAGGTGCAGTCCCAGGCCGCCATGACAGCGAGGCCGTGGGAAAGCAGCGCGTTTGGCACCCACACATAGAGATGCGCGACAGGCGCCGCGAAGTCTGCCACCGGCAGGCTGGCGATTTCGGCGGCCGTCATGGTCCCGTAGCGCGACAGGCGCCGGTGTTCGAACGCCACCTTGCCGTTTCGGTTCTGGAACTGCCGCAGCGAATCGTCCAGGATGATACCGACCACTTGCCCCTCGGTCGCCGCGCGCAGATCGTCGGCGACTTCCGCCATCGTTCCTTTCCTCCCCGGCAGCGCCGGAAGCGTGATTCGGGATCTCCCGCACACTACGGCACGCCGGTCGGCGGCCGGGCAACCGCCGCGGGGCTGGGAAGGCCGGCAGCCCTGGGCTGCGCCCCCGTCAGCGGCAGACGCCGATCGAGCCCTCGCCGCAGACCTTGGTGCCGTCGATCCAGGTCGCGCCGGTGAGCTGCGCGCCGGTGAGATCGACGCCGGCGAGATTGGCCCCGGTGAGATCCGCGCCCTGCAGGTTGGCGTTGAAGAACCGCGCGAGGCGGAGATCGGCGTTGGTCAGCTTCGCCCCCCGCAGATCAGCGCGCGAGAAGTCGGCGCTGCGGAAATTGGCCTGCGACAGGTCGGCCTCGGTCAGGATCGCGGAGACGAAGCGCGCATCCGGCCCCTCGACCCCGACCAGCTTCGCCCGGGAGAGATCGCTCCGCTGCAGCGAGGTGTCGCGCAGGATGGCGCCGGTCAGGTCGGCCCCCTGGAAGTCGCGCCGATCGAGCAGGCAGCGGCGCCAGTCCACGCCGGGGCCGGCGGGATCGGAACACGAGGCGTGGGCGGGCACGGCGCCGAGCAGGAGCAGCGCCGCGACGAGGACGGGTAGCGCGGGCATGGCGGCCCCTATAGAACACGATGCTGTCCTCGCAAAGGCCCGATCGCCCTGTCGATGCTGCGCCGCGCCCTGGAATTCTGCGCCCATCGCGGCGCCCTCCTGCTGGCGCTCTCGATCTTCGTCGGCCTGTTCGTCCCACCGGTCGCGCGCGCCTTCCGCTTCATCATCACGCCGACCGTGGTCGGGCTGATGACGCTGGTGCTGCTGCGCGTCGATTTCCGCGCGGTCTTCGCCTATCTCCGGCGACCAGTGCTGGTGCTGTGGCTGATCGCCTGGCTGATGCTGATCTGCCCCGTGCTGGTCTGGGCCCTCGTGCGCCTCGCCGGATCCGGCGGGCCCCTGGCGACGGCGGTGGTGATCATGGCCACGGGCTGTGCGGCGACCTCGGCGCCGGCCTTCGCCCGCTTGGTGGGCCTCGACCCGCAGCTCTCGCTGGTGGCTTCCGTGCTCTCGACGCTGGTGGTCCCCTTCACCGCGCCACCGCTGGCACTCGGCCTGCTGGGCGTGGCTCTGCCGCTGACGATCGGCGGACTGTCGGCGCGGCTCGCGCTGGTGGTGGGCCTGCCGCTGCTGATCAGCCTGGCCGTGCGGCGCATCGCCGGGGAGTCGCGGCTCGCGCCCTACGGCCGGGCGCTCGACGGGGCGGCGGTGCTGCTCGTCTCGCTCTACGGGCTCGGCGTGATGGACGGCATCCTCGCCGCGCTGATCGCACGGCCGGGCTACGTGCTGGGCGCGATCGCGGTCGCCTTCCTCGGCAACTACGGGCTGAATGCGGCGACCACCCTGGCTTTTCTTCCGTTCGGGCAACGGATCGCGCTTGCCACGGGCCTGCTCTCGGGCAACCGCAACATGGCGCTCTACCTCGCGGTGATGCCGCCCGAGACCGGCTTCGACGTGCTGATCTTCTTCGCGCTCTGCCAGTTCCCGCTGTTCCTGAGCCCGTTCCTGCTGAAGCCGATCTATCTCCGGCTGGTGGCGCGCGCCTGAACGGTCAGCCCTGTTGCGCCAACACCGCGGCCACGCCGACGGTGGCGCGCAAGGTGGCGGCGATCAGGGCAGCGGTGTCGGCATCGAGTTCGGCGGTGACGCTGACGCGCAGGCTGCCTGCCTCCTCCGCCGCCTCGAAGCGGCGCGGCACCAGCCCGCGCTTGGCGAAGGGCTCGATCAGGCGGGGCAGCAGGCCGGGCTCGGCGGCACCGAGCACGGTGAAACGCCTCAGACGTGCGGCGTCGTCGGCAAGCAGGTTGGGGTCGAGGGCGGACACGGGATGATCCTGCGGCTGGCGGTGGCGGCGACGAGCGACCCGGCCCCCGAAGCGGGGACCGGGCGGCGAATTCGCTCCAAGCCGAGGATCGGCACCGATCGCATCATCGCGGCAGGATCACCCGGGTCGCGGGCGGTGTCGAGCCCCCGTCACGGCGGCATGCTGCACTGCCGCAGATTGCCCCGGGCAAAGCCCGGGCGTATGGTGCCGGCCTCATTCGAAGCCCTGGGCGCGAGCGCGCCCCGCGCAATGCGGGAACCCTGCCATGAACGAGATGTCGAAGCCCGCCACGCAGACGGTCACGCTGACGGTCGACGGCACCAACCGCTCCACCAGCCTGCCGGTCCTGTCGGGCACGATCGGGCCGGCGGTGGTGGACATCCGCAAGCTCTACGCCGATCTCGGGGTGTTCACCTATGACCCGGGCTATGGCGGCACGGCCGCCTGCGAGAGCAAGATCACCTACATCGACGGCGATCAGGGGATCCTGCTCCACCGCGGCTACCCGATCGAGCAGCTCGCCGAGAAGTGCACCTTCCTCGAGGTCGCGCATCTGCTGCTCTACGGCGAGCTGCCGAACCGGGCGCAGTTCGAGACCTTCTCGCGCGGCGTCACCCGCCATACGATGATCCACGAGCAGCTGCGCCGGTTCTTCGACGGCTTCCGCCGCGACGCCCATCCGATGGCGGTGATGACGGCGGTGGTGGGCGCGATGAGCGCGTTCTACCACGACAGCCTCGACATCAACGATCCGCACCATCGCGAGATCTCGGCCTACCGGCTGATCGCCAAGGTGCCGACCATCGCGGCATGGGCCTACAAGTACTCGATCGGCCAGCCCTTCATGTATCCGCGCAACGACCTCGGCTACGCCGAGAACTTCCTCTACATGCTGAACGCGGTGCCGGCGGAGGAATGGGTGAACAGCCCGATCCTGTCGCGCGCGATGGACCGCATCCTGATCCTGCATGCCGACCACGAGCAGAACGCCTCCACCTCGACGGTGCGGCTCGCCGGATCGACAGGGGCCAATCCCTTCGCCTGCATCGCCGCCGGCATCGCCTCGCTCTGGGGGCCGGCGCACGGCGGCGCGAACGAGGCGGTGCTGAAGATGCTGGCCGAGATCGGCAGCGTGAAGAACATCCCCGACTTCATCGCCAAGGTGAAGGACAAGAACAGCAACGTGCGGCTGATGGGGTTCGGCCACCGCGTCTACAAGAACTACGATCCTCGTGCGAAGATCATCCAGCAGACCTGCCACGAGGTTCTGGGCGAGCTCGGCATCAAGGACGAGCCGCTGCTCGACATGGCTCTGGAGCTCGAGAAGATCGCGCTGAACGACGACTACTTCGTCAGCCGCAAGCTCTACCCGAATGTCGATTTCTATTCGGGGATCATCCTGAAGGCGATGGGCATCCCGACCAGTATGTTCACCGTGCTGTTCGCGGTGGCGCGCACCGTGGGCTGGATCAGCCAGTGGAAGGAGATGATCGAGGATCCCTCGCAGCGGATCGGCCGGCCGCGCCAGCTCTACACCGGCCCGACGCGGCGGGATGTGGTGCCGATGAGCGACCGGGGCTGACCGCCGCTCCGCCGGCTCCCCCGTGCTGCACGCGCCGCCCCTGGGCGGCGCGTCGCGTTTCGTAAGCTGGGATCGGCCGCACGCCGCAGGACTCATGCCCTGCACGGCGAACACGACTCAAGCCATGCAGCGACGACGTGTTCTTCTTGACGTGGACTCGCGTTTTTGGCGAGGATGATGTTGCTCTAGCGACTTGTTCACATATTCCCCAGGCCATTCCCAGGGCAGCCTTGCCGGACGGTCCCGAGGACCTGCCCGGTCGCGACCGGGCGAGGTATCGCCTTGATCGCGAAGGAGGAATCCTTCGGGCCGTATCGTGAAATTTCTATCAGAGGTTGATTCTTCCCCCTTGCACTTTCCTCACGGTTGTTCACAAACTGAGTACCGATGCAGTCAGTGTCCGTCTGAGGAGGCTGGACTCATGGAGCGGTACGCAAGCCTGGACGCACTCGTCCGCCAGCAGTTGCGCAAATGGCCGCAGCATCCCCCCGGTCTCTGGGCGCGCATGACCTCGCCGCCGCGGGTGCTCCGCGGCCGGCCGGCCGATGCCGCCGCTACCGTCTCACCCTTCCTGAAGATCCCGGGCACCGATCGGTTGAAGACCCTGCCCGATGGCATGTGGCTCCAGTTCGGCGGCACGCCTGAGGATCCGTGGTGCGACGTGGTCGCGGTCGAGGCGTGTTCCAGCTTCCAGAACCTGCTCGACAAGCGCAGCCGCTTCGCTCCCTCCACGCACTCGCTGCTGGCTGTCTGCCCGCTGCCATGGCTGCTCGCTCCCGCCACGGGCGAGGATGCCACGCCGCGCTGGCGGCTCACCGGCGTGCTGAAGACCGAACCCACGGCCGCGCTGACCCTGCCCGTGCGCGACATTCGCGTCCTCTACGGACTGAAGGAGAAGCACTACGAGCCCTTCGCACGCTCCCAGGTGCCGCACGCGCACGAGTTCTTCTGCCCGATGGGGGCGCTGACGGCTGAGCGCGGCTACGAGGCGCCGGCGATGCGCGCACTCATGATGCGCCTCACCGCGGCCGCCAACTTCTTCGGTCCGCCCGACGCCTCAGCCACCTGACGCCACGGGCGGCGGCAGCGCCATGCCGCGCCGCGCCATCACGGCGCGCAGCCGGTCAGGGTAGTCGGTGATGATCCCGTCCACGCCCCAGCCGATCAGCCGTTCCATGATCGCGGGATCGTTCACCGTCCATGGAATCACCACGAGGCCGAGGCGCTTCGCCTCGGCGATCTCTGTCTCGGCGAGGCCGCGGTGGTCGGGCGACCAGATGCGGCCGCCGGCCGCCTGCACGGTGCGCGGGATCGAACCGCCGAAGGCCGCGGGGTCGTGGCCGGCAAGCCAGATCGAGGGCCGGCCGTGGCGCGGCGAGACCGTGTCCGCCCCGCCATGGGCCGAGGTGAGGAAGGCAAGCGCGATCCCCGGCCTGTTCGCCTGGAACCATTTCAGCGTGCGCCAGTCGAAGGACTGCACGATCGCCCGATCCTCCACCGCCTCCGCCGCCAGAACTTGGGCGAGCCGCTCCGCCATCTCCTCCGCCGGCACTGTCCGATCCGGCCGGTCGGGGAACACCTTGGTCTCGATGTTGAACCGCACGCCGTTCGCGCCCAGCCGCCGCGTCAGCCCGATCACCTCGGCGAGCGTGGGAACGCGTTCGCCGTCCACCGCCTCCTGTGCGGGATAGAGCGAGGCGTAGCGGCTGCCGGGCCGGATGCGGCCGACATCGTGGCGGCGGAGCGCCTCGAGCGTCAGCGAGCGGATCAGCGGACCCGGTGCCTCGAGCCAGCGCCCGTCCCGGCCCCGGGTGATGTCGGGATTCAGCGCCGGATCGTGGCTCACCACCACGACGCCGTCCGCGGTGACGGCGATGTCCATCTCGAGCGTGGTGACGCCGATCGCGAGGGCGCGCGCGAAGCCAGCCAAGGTGTTCTCCGGCGCCAGCCCGCGCGCGCCGCGATGCCCCTGCAGATCGAACGCCATGCCGCCCCCTCCGACCGACAGCCCGACCGCGAGGATCGTCGCGGCCAGGCTGCGCTGCACCGACATGGCTCTCCCCTTGGTCCCCTGCCGTCGCCTCGCGCATCGGATAGCGCATCCCGCGCGGCGTGACCACGCCCGGGCCCGGCCGGTCAGGCGAGCGCGCATGCCGCGCACGCCCATCGTCGCCGCGCGACGCGCCGCATCGGCAGCGCGGGGCCGCGGCCAGGCCGCCACGATCACGGCTGCGACACTGACCGGACAGGGCTGGACAGCGGGGCGTTGGCGGTCGTGGCCGCGGGCGGCTCGATCGCGGCACGCCGGCCTGCTTTGGGAGGATCCTCGGCATGAACCGGGGCGGCGACGCGCGGTCGTCGCCGTGCCATACAGCCGGGCGCCGCACGTGTGATGACCCCGATCGCCGATCCCTTGTTCTACCTGCTCGCCGTTCCGGCGCTGCTGCTCACGGGCATCAGCAAGAGCGGCTTCGCCTCGGGAGGCGGCAACCTCGCCGTGCCGGCGATGAGCCTGGTGATCGCGCCGCCTCAGGCGGCCGGGATCGTGCTGCCGATCCTGTGCGCGATGGATCTGTTCGGCGTCTGGGCCTATCGGCGCGCGTGGGACCGCCGCATCCTGGCGATCCTCGCTCCCGGGGCGCTGGTCGGCATCGCCCTCGGCGCCGTGGCCTTCGGTGCGCTCTCCGACCGCGCAGTGAAGGCGATGATCGGTGCGATCGCGATCGGCTTCGTCCTGCACGCGGCGCTGCACCGAAGGCTGGTGCGCGGCGGCAAGACGCCGGCGGGCGAGGCACCGCTCAAGGGACTGGTGTGCAGCGCGCTCTCGGGCTTCACCTCCACCCTGGCACATGCGGGCGGCCCGCCGCTCGCGGTCTATCTGCTGCCGCGACGGTTGCCGCGTCTGCGACTGAACGCGACGACGGTGGTGTTCTTCACCCTGGTCAACGCCGTCAAGCTGCTGCCCTATGCCCTGCTGGGCCAGCTGCACGGCGGCAACCTCGCGACCTCGGCGGTGCTGTTGCCGACCGCGCCGGTGGGCGTGCTGCTCGGCATCTGGCTGTCGCGACGCATCACCGACCGGATCTTCTATCGGGTGGTCTTCGCGCTGCTGCTGCTGACCGGCGTGAAACTCCTGCACGATGGGCTCGCCGGGTAGACCTGCCGAGGTCTGCCAGGACGAGGGTCCGGCGGATCAACCGCTGGGCTGCCCGCATGGTCGCGGAAGTCGGCCCGATCCGCAGCCGGCCCCGTCAGGGCACGCGGCTCGTCCGGACCGCCGCCCCGACCGGGGCGATCTCAGAGCAGGAGCAGCACCAGGAGCGCGGCCGCGAGGGCAGCGAAGGCGATCCCATTGAGCACCGGCACTGCCCGGTCGGGCACCCGGTCCAGCAGCCGCCGGGTCAATCCGGCCCGAAGCATGACACGTCGATCGCTCATCGCTCCATCCCCTCCTCACGGCGGAGGCGGGTGTCCGCCCACCGACGCTCAAAGGCCTAGCTGGACAGCACGTCAGAACGGGACGCACCGGCGCGCGGCGCGCCGGGAGCCGGGATCAGTCGCAGGCGCAGCCCGGCGTGGGCGCGGTGCTGCGGCGCACGACATGGTGGTCGATCCACTCGGCGACCAGGAGCCGGGCCTCGCTCACCGACGCCTCGGGATGGTGGATGCGATAGAGCGTCGTGCAGGCGCGGAAGGCCTCCGGATCGGCCGCGCCGTGCGCGCGCAGTTCGCGATAGGCGGCCACGACCGCGCGCTCGCACCGGCGGGCGATATGGCTGAAGTCCCGGCCCATCCGAACTCCTCCGGCCCAAGTTGCGAATCACTCGCAACTTGTGACGTCGGTTATAGCGGACCGGCCCTGTCCTCTTCAAGGGCGCGCACCGCCTCGGTACGACCATCGCGGTCGCGGCGATCTCCTGCCGTCACCCTGTGACAGTGGGGTGAAGGAACCGATCCGGTCGCCTCGGCCGGGTCAGCCGGCGGCGACCACCTCCGCGATTGCACGGCCGACATCCGCCGTGCCAGCCTGGCCGCCAAGGTCGCGCGTGCGCGGCCCCCGCTCCAGCACCGTCTCGATCGCCGCCACGATCGCATCGGCGGCAGCCCGCTCGCCCAGATGCTCGAGCATCATCGCTCCCGACCAGATCTGGCCGATCGGGTTCGCGATCCCCTTGCCGGCGATGTCGGGCGCGGAGCCGTGAACCGGTTCGAACATCGACGGGTAGCGCTTCTCGGGATCGATGTTCGCCGAAGGCGCGATGCCGATCGAGCCCGCCACCGCCGGGCCGAGGTCGGAGAGGATGTCGCCGAACAGGTTCGAGCCCACGACCACATCGAACCAGTCCGGATGCTGGACGAAATGCGCCGTCAGGATGTCGATATGGTACTGGTCCTGGCGGACATCCGGATAGTCCGCGCCGATCGCGGCGAAGCGCTCGTCCCAGTAGGGCATCGTGAAGGTGATGCCGTTCGACTTGGTGGCGCTGGTCAGGTGCTTTTTCGGCCGCGCGCGGGCGAGCTCGAAGGCATAGCGAATGATCCGGTCGACGCCGATCCGCGTGAACACGCTCTCCTGGATGACGAACTCGCGCTCGGTGCCCGCGAACATCCGCCCCCCCTGGGAGGAGTACTCGCCCTCGGTGTTCTCGCGCACGACGATGAAGTCGATGTCCGCGGGGCCGCGGTTCGCCAGCGGCGTCTTGGCCCCCGGCATCAGCCTGCAGGGGCGCAGGTTCACGTACTGGTCGAAGGTCCGGCGGATCGGGATCAGCAGGCCCCAGAGCGAGACGTGATCGGGCACACCCGGCCAGCCGACCGCGCCGAGGAAGATCGCATCGCTCTCGCGCAGCCGGTCAAGACCGTCCTGCGGCATCATCCGGCCGGTCTTCTGGTAGGTTTCGCAGGACCAGTCGTACTCTGTGAGCGCAAGGCCGAAGCCGAAGCGCCGTGCGGCCGCATCCAACACGCGCAGCCCCTCCGGAACGACCTCCTTCCCGATCCCGTCCCCGGGAATCACGGCCAGGCGGTAGGTGCGGTCGGGCATGGGACGATCCTCG
Organism: Elioraea sp. Yellowstone; assembly: GCF_006704265.1. GTDB lineage: Bacteria > Pseudomonadota > Alphaproteobacteria > Acetobacterales > Acetobacteraceae > Elioraea. The sequence continues at coordinate 23,791 of NZ_VIKA01000028.1, forward strand.
CGGCATGGTCAGGGGGAGGGGGAGAGTGACGATGCGCCGGGGCCGGGTCAATCTGCCGAGCAGGAGGCCGAGCCATGCAGGACGAGGTGGCGATCCGGGCGCGGCTCTCGGCGGAGCGCGCCGCGCTCGCGCAGCGCCGGCGGGATCGAGGGGCGCCCCGCGGTCACGTCATGCTGAGCAGCGTCAGCCACACCACGGCAACAGAGCGCACGGTCCACACCACACGCGCCGGCTCGTCCGACCGGCCGGCCGCACGCCAGATCGCGACCAGCGCGAGCATGTTGTACGGGATCGACATGACATAGCCGACGAAGAAGGCGGCGAACGGCCGATCGGCCGCGATCAGCAGGAACGTTCCCACGGTGGTGACGATGTTCACGGGGAGCGCGACCAGCACGCCCCAGGTCCAGATCGCCTGTTCGAGCGGCACCTCGCCGCGCCAGAGCCGCATCAGCAGCATGGTTCGGACCGCCCCTGCGCAGCCTGCGACGGCGAAGGGCCCGGGATCGCTCCCGGGCCCCGCATCATGCGGCGCTGCCCCGCCTCATGCCAGCCCGCCGACGGTTCGACCTTCGGCGGGCTGGTAGTGGCGTCGTTTGGCGCGCGCCCGCCCCGCCAGCCCAGCGCGCGATACCTTCCGCACGGAGGTCACGCCTGTGTGCTCCGGATATCACATCTCGGCGTAGCCGCCGTCGCGCCAGACGTAGAACACGTAGTCCGGCACCGTGACGTCGCCCTTGCCGTCGAAGCTGATCTCGCCGAGCACGCTCCGCCACGGCCCCTGCGCCTTCAGCAGCTCGGCGATCTTCTTCGGGTCGGTGGTGCCGGCCTTCTTCACCGCATCGGCCCAGATCTGGATCGCGGCGTAGGTGTAGAGCACGTAACCCTCGGGATCGATGTTCTTCGCGCGGAACTTCGCCACCACCTCGGCCGCGGCAGGGCGCTTGCGCGGGTCGGACGAGAACGTCATCAGCGTGCCCTCGCCGGCCGCGCCGGTGATCTGCCAGTACTCGTTGGTGACCAGGGCGTCGCCGCCGATCGCCACCGCGCGCAGGCCGCGCTCGCGCATCTGGCGCACGATCAGCCCGGCCTCGGTGTGGTAGCCGCCGAAATAGACGACGTCGATGCCGGCCTGCTGGAGGCGGCTGACGATCGCGGAGTAGTCGCGCTCGCCGGCGACATAGGCGAGATAGAGCGCCTCCTGCATCCCGGCCGCGTTCAGCGCCTTCTTGGTCTCGTCCGCGAGGCCCTTCCCGTAGGCCGAGTTGTCGTGGAGGATCGCGACCTTCCTGCCCGGGAAGTTGCGCGCGATGAAGGTGCCGGCCACCTGGCCCTGCTGGTCGTCACGGCCGCAGACGCGGAAGGTGTTCCAGCCGCCCTCGTCGGTGAATTTCGGGTTGGTGCTGGCGGGACTGATCTGCAGCACGCCCTCCTCGAGATAGACCTTCGAGGCGGGGATCGAGCTGCCCGAGCAGAAATGCCCGGCGACGAAGCGCACGCCGCGACCGGCGAGCTGGTTCGCCACCGACACCGCCTGGCGCGGATCGCAGGCATCGTCGCCGATCTCGAGCACGAGCTGCTGGCCGAGCACGCCGCCCGCGGCATTGATGTCGGCCACCGCCTGCTCGGCGCCAGCGCGCATCTGCGCGCCGAAGGCCGCGTACTGGCCGGTCATCGGGCCGACCGTGGCGATGCGGATCTGCGCCTGGGCAAGTCCGGCGCCAGCGACCAGCGCGGCCGCACCGGCAGCCGCCACCAGCGTCCTTCTGAACATGGAAGTCTCCCTCCGTCTGCTGTCCCTGGCCGCGGAACGCGGCGGGTGGCTCAGCGTAATGACATGCAGGCCCGCCGGAAAGGATGGAATGCGCCCGACCGGCGTGCGGGCTCACGCCCGTCCGCCCTCGAGATAGGCCGCCCGCACCTCTGCCCGGGCAAGAAGCTCGGAGCCCGTGCCGGACATGGTGATGCGGCCGTTCACCAGCACATAGCCGCGATGAGCGAGCCGGAGGGCGTGATAGGCGTTCTGCTCGACCAGCAGCACGGTCAGCCCGGTCTGGCGGTTGAGGTCGCGGATCGCGGCGAAGATCTGCCGCACCACCATCGGCGCGAGGCCGAGCGAGGGCTCGTCCAGCAGAAGGAGTCTGGGCCGGCTCATCAGTGCGCGCGCGATCGCCAGCATCTGCTGCTCGCCGCCCGAGAGCGTGCCGCCGCGCTGCGACAGCCTCTCCTTCAGGCGCGGGAACAGGGTGCAGACCCTCTCCAGGTCCTCGTCGAAATGCGTGCCGTCCATCAGCTCGGCCCCCATACGCAGGTTCTCGAGCACGGTCATGCGCGGGAAGATGCGCCGCCCCTCGGGCGCGTGGGCGAGGCCCTGGCGCATGATGTGATGGGTCGGCCAGCCGGTGATGTCCTGTCCGTCATAGACGATGCGGCCCGAGCGCGGGGCGGGATCGCCGCAGATCGTCATCATCAGCGTCGACTTGCCCGCGCCGTTCGCGCCGATCAGCGTGACGATCTCGCCGCGCCCGACCGCGAGCGACACGCCGCGCAGCGCGACGATCGCGCCGTAGGCGGTGGTGACGTCCTCGACGGCGAGCATGGGCACGCCGGCGGGCGCGGCGCTCACTGCCGATGCAGCGCCGCGTCCACCGCCAGCGCCTCCTCCTCCTCGACACCGAGATAGGCCGCGATCACCTTCGGGTCGTCGCGCACCTCGGCAGGCGTCCCGTCGGCGATCTTCCGGCCGTAGTCGAGCACGACGACGCGGTCGCTGATCCGCATCACCACGCTCATGTCGTGCTCGATCAGCAGGATCGAGGTGCCTGCGGCCCTGATCGAGCGCAGGAGCTCGTTGAGCTCTTCGCTCTCGCGCGGATTGAGCCCGGCGGCTGGTTCGTCGAGACAGAGGATCACCGGCTCCATGCACATGGCGCGTGCGATCTCGAGCCGGCGCTGCGCGCCGTAGGGCAGCGCGGCGGCCGGGTCGTCGGCACGCGGGGTGAGCCCGACGCGGTCGAGCCAGGCGCGCGCGCGCTCCACCGCCGCCGCCTCGCGCTTCTGGAACGGCCCGAACCCCATCAGCGCGAACGGCGTCCGCCCGCCCTCGCCCATCAGCCGATTGTGCTGCGCCACCATCAGGTTCTCGAGCACGGTCATGCCACCGAACAGGCGGATGTTCTGGAAGGTGCGCGCGACGCGGGCGTACTTGGCGATGCGGTGCTGGGGGAGGCGGTGCAGCGGATAGCTCGTTCCGTCTTCGTGGCGGACGACGATGGAGCCCTCGGTCGGACGGTAGAAGCCTGTCAGGCAGTTGAACACCGTCGTCTTGCCCGCGCCGTTCGGGCCGATGATCGCGGTGATCTCGCCGCGACCGGCCTCGAAGGAGAGCGCATCGACCGCAACGAGGCCGCCGAAGCGCATCGTCAGGTTCTCGACGAGCAGGATCGGATCGGCACTCATCCCCGCCCCTCCGCCACGTGCTCGGCGTCCACCCGCCTGCGCTCGCCGAGCGCGACCGAGGGCTCGCGCGAGGCGACCAGGCCGCGCGGCCGCCAGACCATGATCGCCACCATGGCGATGCCGAACACCAGCATGCGGAACTGCTCGAGGTCGCGGAACAGCTCGAACCCGCCGATCATCACCACCGCGGCGGTGGCTACGCCGATCTGGCTGCCCATGCCGCCCAGCACGACGATCGCCAGGACCAGCGCACTCTCGATGAAGGTGAAGCTCTCGGGGCTGATGAATCCCTGACGGGTGGCGAAGAAGGCGCCGGCGAAGCCGCCGAACAGCGCGCCGGTGGCGAAGGCGGTGAGCTTCACCGCCACCACCGAGAGGCCGAGCGCCCGCGAGGCGACCTCGTCCTCGCGCAGCGCCTCCCAGGCGCGGCCGACGGGATGGCGGCGCAGCCGGACGGTGACGAAGTTGGTCAGGAGCGCGAGCGCCAGAATCACGTAGTAGAGGAAGATGATCCGGTGCAGCGGCGAGGGCTGGATGCCGAAGAACCCGGCGAAGGTGCCCTCGCCGCCGGCCATCGAGAACGGCAGGCCGAAGAAGGTCGGGCGCGGGATGCCGCTCATCCCGTTCGGCCCGCCCGTCAGGCTGACCCAGTTCAGCAGCACGATGCGGATGATCTCGCCGAAGGCGAGCGTGACGATCGCGAGATAGTCCCCGCGCAGCCTGAGCACGGGGAAGCCCAGGATGATGCCCCAGCCGGCGGCGAACAGGCCGGTCAGCGGCAGCGCGGTCCAGAAGCCGATGTCGAGATGCCTCGCCAGCAGCGCGTAGCCATAGGCACCGACCGCATAGAACGCCACGTAGCCGAGATCGAGCAGCCCGGCCAGGCCGACGACGATGTTGAGCCCCCAGCCCAGCATGACGTAGGTGAGCACCAGCGTGGCGAGATCGACCTCGTAGCGTCCGGCGCCCGGAAGGAACGGCAGCACGAGGGCGAAGGCGAGCATGGCCGGCCCGGCGATCCTGCCGAGGCGCGCGCCGACACCGGGCGGCACCAGGACGGCGCGCGGGGCGGGCGAGACGAGCGCGCGCCGCGCCATCAACAGGCCCACCAGGATCCGCCCGACGAACACGGCGGCGACGGCGGCCAGCAGCAGGCCCGGGCGCGGAACGAGCGTCAGCCCGCCACCGGCCGGTTCGGTCTTCAGCCCGAGCAGCGGCGCGCCGACACCGAGCGCGACCAGGGCGGCGATGCCGGCATCCCTGACGATCGCTGCCATGCCGCGCTCGGCAACCCGCGACACCACGCTCAGACCTTCTCGATCTCGTTGCGCCCGAGGATCCCCGAGGGCAGGAAGATCAGCGCGATGGCGAGGATCGAGAACGCCGCCACGTCCTTGTACTGGACCGAGAAATAGGCCGACCAGAAGGTCTCGATCAGGCCGATCAGCAGCGCGCCCAGCACGGCGCCGGGCAGGCTGCCGATGCCGCCCAGAACGGCGGCGGTGAACGCCTTGATGCCCGCGACGAAGCCGATGAAGAAGTCGATCACGCCGTAGTAGAGCAGATACATCATGCCCGCGACCGCGGCCAGCGCGGCGCCGATCACGAAGGTCAGGCTGATCGTGCGGTCGGTGTCGATCCCCAGCAGGGCGGCCATGCGCCGGTCCTGCTCGCAGGCGCGCATCGCCCGGCCCAGGGGGGTGCGCGCGATGATCAGCGTGAACACGGCAAGCACGACCAGCGTGGTCAGGATGATCGCGACCTGCATGTAGGAGAGCGTCACCTCGATCGTACCGCCGGTCGCGAGCACCACCCCGCCGCGGATCACCGGTTCGAGCGGCTTGACCCGCGCATCCTGCGTCACCTGCACGAAGTTCTGCAGGAAGATGCTCATGCCGATCGCGCTGATCAGCGGGGCGAGGCGGAACGAGCCGCGCAGCGGGCGATAGGCCAGCCGCTCGACGGTGAAGCCGTAGAGCGAGGTGAAGGCCATCGCCAGCACCAGCACCAGGATCAGCGCCAGCGGCACGAAGGTGACCCCGCCCATGCCGAGCAGCAGGAAGCCGATCAGCGAGGTGAACGCGCCCACCATGAAGATGTCGCCGTGGGCGAAGTTGATCATCCCGATGATCCCGTAGACCATCGTGTAGCCCAGCGCGATCAGCCCGTAGATCATCCCGAGCGTCAGCCCGTTGACGAGTTGCTGCAGGGCGTAGTCCACCCGCGTCTCCCTGGACTCCGGTTCAGCCGTCCCGCCGCGAGCATTGGCAGGACGGAAGCCGTTCCGCAACGGGCAAGATGACGTCAGCGTGCAGACAGCGCGGCCGCGACCATCTCCCGCCCCGCCTCGTGCGGCCCATCGGGCATGGCCCGGCCGCCCCGCCAGTCCCGGGAGCCGGCATCGAGTCCGCCTCGCCTGTCCCGCGCTCCTGCCGGCGCCGCCCGCCGCGCCACGCCGCCGGAACGCGATTCGGACGGTGCGGCAACGTGGTCTTAACGGGTCGCACGGACGATGGCGTGGCGATGGTCGAGCGGTCCACCCCCCTTGGCGCCTGGCGCGAGCAGGCCGGCATGGCACGCCCGTGCGGGTAGGCCAGCACGTCATGCAGGACGAGAGCACCGTCGCGCCGTCCGGCGATCCGGCCGCGCCGCTGGCAGCCGGCATCCGACGCCTGCCGCTGCTGGCTTTCCTCGCCGATGCGCGCAGCGAGCAGGTGCTGCGCGAGGTGCTGCTGGAAGCCGGGCCAGACGGCGCCGAGGTGCGCCGGGGCGACATCACGGCGGCGACCGAACTGCTGGCGCGCGCAGCCACCCCGCAGGTGCTGCTGGTTGACATCTCCGGTCTCGACGAGCCCTTCGCGGCGCTCGATGCGCTGGCCCGGGTCTGCGAGCCCGATGTCCGCGTGCTGGTGGTCGGCGAGCGCGACGAGGTGGACTTCTACCGCGATCTCACCCGCAACCTGGGCGTCACGGAGTACCTGCCGAAGCCGCTCACGCGCGATCTGGTCTCGCGCACCTTCCTGCCGCTGATCGCCAACCGGCCGTCGGCCCATCTCGGCCAGCGCGGGGGGCGCGTGGTCATGGTGACGGGGGTGCGCGGCGGCGTGGGCGCCAGCACGATCGCCGCCAATCTGGCGGTGCATCTCGCCGACGAGGCACGCCGCCACGTCGCGCTGGTCGATCTCGACCTCCACACCGGCACCGCGGCGCTGCTCGTGGGTGCGCGGGCCTCGGCGGGGCTGCGCACCGCGATCGAAGCGCCGGAGATGGTGGACGCGCTGTTCCTCGACCGTGCCGGCCAGCCGGTGAGCGACCGGTTGCGCGTGTTCGCGGCCGAGGAGGCGTTGACCAGCCCGGTCGTCGCGGCACCGGAGGCGATCGGCCATCTGATCCGGCTGCTGCGTGACCGCTTCAACCATGTCGTGATCGATGCGCCGGCAGGATTGCCTCCGCTCGTGCGCGAGGCGCTCGACCGGGTGCATCAGCGCGTCCTGGTGATGGCGCCGGACGTCGCCAATGCGCGCGACTTGGCACGCTATCACGCGCTGCCGAACGCGCCGGCACAGACCAGCAGCGCGGTGGTGGTGCTGAACCAGGCCGGCCGGCCGGGCGGGCTCGCGCAGAAGCAGGTCGAGGAGACGCTCAGGCTCGTGCCGGATGTCGTCGTCCCCTATCTGCCGCGCCTGTTGCCGGCGGCGGGCAATCTGGGCAAGCCGGCGGTGATGAGGGCGGGGCCGTTCCGGTCCGCGATCAGGCTGCTGGCCCAGGAGATCGCCGCCGTCCGGCCCGCCGAAGAGGCGGGGCGCCGGAGCCGCCGCCTGTTCGGTCTGTTCCGCCGCTGAAGCGGTTCCCGCACGCGCGGGAGCCGCCCTAGCGGGCCGCAGTCGCGAGCCGGCGCAGGGCCGCGGCCTCGAGCGGCAGGTCGCGCCGGACCACCCCCTCGCCGCCGAGCGGAGGCAACGCCTCGCCCTCCACCGCCACGTCGAGCCCCGCGGCGTTGCCCACCGTCATCACGAGTCCGCTGCGCCGGGGCGCGGGATAGCGCTCGCCCGCGCGCAGCACGCGGTCGAACAGCACGCGGCCGCTCTCGCGGTCGCGCACCAGCAGCCAGGTGTCCGCGCGCGCGGTCAGCACGACAGGGCCGGCGACCGCCGGGGGCTCGGCGGCCGGCGCGAACGCAGGGACCGGCAGCGAGGCGGGCGCCGGCACCGCTGCGGGAGGCGCAGGCGCGGCTAGGCGGCGCAGCGTCTCGGGATCGAGCGGCAGGTCGCGTCGTACCGCTCCCTCGCGGCCGAGCGGCGGCAGGCGCTCGCCGTCCACCAGCACCTCGAGCCCGGCGGCATTGCCGACCGTCATCACGAGGTCCCGGGATGCCGGCGGCACGTGGCTCTCGCCCGCGCGCAACACGCGGTCGAACACGATGCTGCCGGACCCGCGCTCGCGCAGCTGCAGCCAGGTGTCGGCGCGCGCACGCAGCACCACCGGCCCGGAAGGCGACGGCGCGGGCGCCGCCGCCTCGGGCGCGGCTGCGGGC
>NZ_VIKA01000290.1 GCF_006704265.1 Elioraea sp. Yellowstone
GAGACCTCTGCGGAACGAGGGTCGTTCGCGCTGACTGCCGCGAGGCGCAGTCAGGATAGCGGTTTGCCTGGCGCTACTGCGGGCTTCGCCACGCTGAGGCGTGGTTTCCGGGCGCACCTCTCCTGTCAGGCGACGAGCCGTTCGGCACGGCGGAGGTTCAGCGCGGTGCAGAGCAGGTGCAGGTGGGCGCCGTTGCGAGCGAGGCCGCGATAGCGCACCCGACGCCAGCCATAGCTGCGCTTGAGCGTGCCGAAGCTGCGCTCGACCCGGGCGCGGATCGGCGCCAGGACCACGTTCATCCAGCGTTGCCAGGGTGCCAGCGGACGCCGTGCATGCGCGCGATGCATGATGCCGTCGGTGATGCCCGCCTCGGCCAGCGCGGCCCGCCGGGGCGCGCTGTCATAGGCCTTATCCATGAACACCGCGGCTTCATCACCCTGCACCAGGGCATCGGCCACGACGCTATCGCCGACCTCGGCGCCGGTCAGGACCGCCTCGCGCACCAGATCGGAGCCAAGGTCGACCGCCACGTGTGCCTTGAAGCCAAAGAAGCTCTTCCGGCCGCGCCGCGTGAAGCCGGCCTCCGGGTCTTTCGTCGAGACCTCGCCCTCGCTCGCCGGCGGGCGTGCCACCGCCGCCTCGACCAGTGTGGCGTCGATCAGCGTGCCAGCCTTCAGCATCAGGCCACGCGCATCGAGCTGGCGGTTCACCTCCGCGAACAGTGCCTCGGCAAGGCCGCGCTCCGCCAGGGTCCCGCGAAACCGGCACAACGTCGTCTCGTCCGGGGTGCCGTCATCGAGCCCGAACCCGCAAAAGCGGCGGAATGAGAGCCGATCCGCCAGCGCCTCCTCCAGGCCAGGATCGGAAAGCTGGTACCACTGCGCCAACAGCAGCGCGCGGAACAGCGCCAGCGGCGGATAGCCGGGACGGCCCGTCGGCGCCCGCAGCGGCGCCAGCAGCCGCTCCATCGGCGCCCAGTCGATCAAGGCTGCGATCCGCTCCAGCCGCCGATTGCAACCCACACCCGCCGGCAGCAGCGCCTCCGCCAAGCTCGCCTGACCAATCCGACGCTGACCCATCGCAACCCTCGCTGCCCAAACCTTCGGACCGACAGCGAATCAGCACATCACGCCACAGGCAAGCCGTTTCGCAGAGGTCTCC
>NZ_VIKA01000291.1 GCF_006704265.1 Elioraea sp. Yellowstone
CCCCCGCCCCCCCCCGCGGCGCCGGGGGGGGGGGGGGGGCCGGGCCGCGACCGCCGCGCGCACGCGCGCCGCCTCCTCCGCGTCGAGCTCGCCATCGGCATAGGCGGTGAGCGTCTCGTCGGAAACCGATGCGCGGGTCATGGCACGTCCTCGTCCTGGAGCTGGCCCAGCGCCCGCGCGAGCTTCACCCGGGCGCGCGACAGCCGGCTCATCACCGTGCCCACCGGCACCTCCAGCACCTGCGCCGCCTCGCGGTAGGAGAGCTCCTCGACGCAGACCAGCACCACCACCTCCCGGCTCTCCGGCGGCAGCGCCGCGATCGCCTCGCGCGCCTTGGCCAGCAAGAGCCGCGTCTCCGTCACCGCCCGCCCGTCCCATCCCGCCTGCTCCGCAACCTCGTCGAGGGCGGCGTGCTCGCCGCCGCGCGCCCCGGACCGCCGGGCCGCATCGATCCAAACGTTGCGCAGGATGCGGAACATCCACGCATCGAGGCGCGTTCCCGGCTGGAATGTGTCACGCGCGCGCAAGGCCCGCTCGCAGGCGCTCTGCACCAGGTCGTCGGCCCGGTCGGCCGAGCCGGCGAGCGCGCGGGCGAAGCGGCGCAGCCGCGGCAACAGGGCGACGAGCTCATGGGCGAAGTCGGAAGCCACGGGATGTGGATCCTGTCGGCGGGGCGAGCGGCGGTGGCGGGGACATTAGGCCGAACGGGCCCCGATCGGGTAGGCTCGGCCGCCATGGGCGGAGGGAGCGGCAGACCGGGCACGGGGCGGCTGCGCCGGCTGCTGCCGGCGCTGCTGCTCGGGTTCGCATTGGCGCTGCCGGCGGCGGCAGACGATGACGATTCCGACGATGGCGGGGCCCCCGGCGCCGCCGGCGCGCCGGGCGGGGGCGAGGGGCGCGGCGGACGGATGGCTCTCGGCCCGAACCCCGGCACCGATATCCGCCGCGATGTCCGCAACCTGATGGACATGCTGTTCGGCCGCCCGGCCCCCTCGCTCCGCCCGCTGCCGCTGCCGCCCGCCGCACCCGACGCGCCCGAGGCCGAGCCGGGCGAGCTCGTGGTGCGCGGGCTCGGCCCGACGGCGCGCGCCCAGGCGCTGGCCGAGGGCTTCACCGTGGTCGCCGAGCGCGGCGCGCTGGCCCGCCTGCGCGC
>NZ_VIKA01000292.1 GCF_006704265.1 Elioraea sp. Yellowstone
CCCGGGCTGTCCCGCCATCCGCCGCTCCCGCTCTCACCAGCAGCAGCGAATCAGCCCGCAGCCGTCAGCGCCAGGGGTTTTTCGAGGTGTCCGGATGGTTCTGGGCGCCTCTCATCGCGCTCTATGCCGGCCTCCGGATGGAGGAGGCGCTCCAGCTCCGCACCGCCGACATTGCGAGCATGGACGGCCTGCCCGTGATCCGCGTCGCGTGGTCCAGCGACCAGCGGAAGAAGTCGCGCTCGGCGCGGCGCGGCGCGTCGTGCCAATCCATTCTCAGCTCATCCGCATTGGCCTGCTCGACTTCGCGGAGGAGGCGCGCGCGCGGCGTCCGCGTGCTCTTCCCCGAACTGCCGCGCACCAAGCCGCGCGACACGCTCCAGGCCTATTTCTCGCGGCGCTTCGTGGTGCTGCGCCGCGACCTCGGCATCCCCGACCGGCACGACTTCCACGCGCTGCGAACCACCTTCGACACGGCCCTCGAACGGCAGCCGACCACCAACACGACGCTGGTGCGGATGGCGATGGGCCACAGCCTCGGGCGCGACATGGCGAGCCACTACGCCAAGATCACGCCGCCCGACTTCGCGCCGCTCATCGAGTCCCTCGACTTCGGCCTCGACCTCACAGCGCTGGTCGCCTCGCGCGGGCGCCGCGAGCGCCCCTTCGAGATCCACCCGACCCGCGAGGAGGACCAGGCGAAGCCCGACGCTTGCTGACGCCGATCCCCGAGCGGCCGGCGTCAGTCCGGCGATTTCCTGGGCGGCAAGACGCGGACCCCGCGGATCAGTGCTGCTGCGCGTGCCTTGCCAGATCGCCAACCGACCGCGATCGGCAGCAACGCGGCATCGGCGCGTAGATGGGGAGTAAGCATCGCCTCAAGATCGCGTTGGGCCGCCTGCACCTTCTCGGCTACCGCGTCGGGTCGAGCAGTCCCAGCCCATATCGCGTTCTGCCAGCTTCGCCGCATCGCGCGATCCTCCGGCGACGTAAGTTCATCCGGCTGCGGCGTGGCTAGCATAGTCGCCCGTGAACAATGCCATTTCAGCGCAGTGCTGGCTGTGCTGAGGGGGCTGGAAGCGTCGGCGGGCTGAGGGTT
>NZ_VIKA01000293.1 GCF_006704265.1 Elioraea sp. Yellowstone
CATCTCGCGCTGGTCGCCGCGCTCGACAATGCCACCTGGTTCGCCGACGGCGTGACCACCGCGCTGCCGGCGATCGAGGCGACGCTCGCCGCGCTGTCGGGCCGGCGCGAGGCGGCGACCGTCGTCACCGGCGGTGCCGAGGGCACGCGCGCGCTCGCGCTCGCGCTGCGCGGCGATTTCGGCTCGGGCGATGTCGGCCGCTACGACGGGCTGATGCTGCTCGGCTCGCGCCAGAACATCGACCAGGACTTCGCCGGCGCCGAGGCATCCTTCCGCGACGCGCTCGCGCTGCATGGCCGCCTGTTCGGCGACGACAGCCCCGACCGCGCCGACGCGATGGCGCATCTCGCGCTCCAGCTCTCGAATCTCGGCCGGCACGAGGAGGCGGATGCGCTGTTCGCCACCGCCGCCACGATCGCGCCGCGCGCCTCCGATCCCCAGCTTCCCGCGCGCGTGGCGCATTACCGCGCCTATCACGCGCGCAACCGCGGCGACGCCGCGGAGGCGGCACGCCTCGCCGCGGAGGCCGAGCGTCTCTACCTTGCGGCCGCGCCCAATCTCGAGCGCACGCTGCGGCGCATCGACGTGGCTGCGGAGGCGCCGCGCGCGGGCCCCTCGCTCGGTCCCGATCCGCGCGACCTGCGCGCCTTCATCCCGCTCTCGCTGGTGCGCGACGCCGAGAGCGAGCTCGCCGCGCAGGGCGTGGCCGATCTCTGGCGGCTGCGCGGCATCCTCGCCTACGAGGCGGGCGACTGCGCGGGCGCGCAGCGCGAGGCGGTGCGTGCCGCGGGACTGCTCGCGCGCATCGGCGTCGATCCGGGGGGGGTGCGTCAGCGCGCGCTGCGCGTCGCCGGTCTCGCGGCCGACTGCGAGCGCCGCCACACCGCCGCCGCGGCCGATCTCGGCGAGGCGGTGAGCGGACTCGCGGCCAAGCTGCCCGGCACCACGCCCGAGGTGGTCACGCGCCTCGAATTCGGCGGCGTGCTGCTGAACGCCGCCGGGGCGACGAGCCGCGACCAGGCGCTCGCGGCGTTCCGTGCCGCCGCACGCACGCTGCGCGAACGCCGCCGCAGCGCGGCAGCGGCCGCGAT
>NZ_VIKA01000294.1 GCF_006704265.1 Elioraea sp. Yellowstone
CCTCGGCCTGTTCGTTTCGACGATCGGCCATGAGACCAACCACGCCTATGCGCGCTACGCCTTCGGGGATCCGAATCTCGCCGCCGGGTCGGGCGCGCCGGCGATCCGCGTCTCGGCGACCAGCGCCGGCGGCCGGGCGGGCTCCGCCGGGTTCGCGGCATCGGGAAGGATCCGCACCAGGCGCTGCACCGCGCCCCGGCCGCGCGGCTCGACCAGGAGCGCGAGCCCAGCTTCGGCCAGAGCGCCGTCGGCGGTGTCATGCACGGTGACGGTCGTCGCGGTGCTGCGCGCCCGGCCGAGACGCCGTTCGACGAGCGCGGGATGGTGCAACAGCCGGCCTGCCGCCTCGGGCGCAACCGCGAGTTCGAGTGTCAGGCGCGGCGCGGCGGTCCCGGCACTCACGGCAGGGGCTTGGGCAGGTCGCGCGGGCAGAGGAAGCGCACCAGCCGGGCATTTCCCTCGGCGAGCCCCCACCATGGGGTTGCGACCGCGAACTCCGCCAGCGCGGCGGTCGGATAGCGCTCGGCCAGCCTCAGCGCGTCGATGCCACCGCGCGCCATCGCCGCGGGCCCGACGAGCGCGAGCGCGAGGTTGTGCAGCCCCGGATTGTGGCCAATCACCAGCACGCTGCGCGCGGTCTCGGGCACGGCGTGCAGCAGGTCGAGCAGCCGGCGCGCGGGCGCGAGGTAGAGCGCCTCGACCGTGTCGACGACCGGCGTCTCCTCGAACGGCTCGATCAGCGCGAGCGTCTCGAGGGTGCGGCGGGCGGGCGAGACCAGCACGATGTCCGGCGCGAGGCCGAGGCCGCGCATCTCGCTGCCGATCGCCGCGGCATCCGCGCGGCCGCGCGCGTTCAGCGGGCGATCATGGTCGGGCAGCGAAGGGTCGTCCCAGGACGATTTGGCGTGGCGGAGCAGCAGGAGCTGACGCATGCAGGGTCGTAGGGCCGCGGTGTCGGTCGATGCGGCCCCGACCATCGCACGAAGTCGGCGCGACGTCTGCCCCGGGCGCGGCGCGCCCGGGGCTGGGCGGTCAGCCGCGCGCGCGTCCCGGTCGCGGCGCGGCCGCGCCGATCGCGGCCAGCGCGGC
>NZ_VIKA01000295.1 GCF_006704265.1 Elioraea sp. Yellowstone
GGCCGCGGCAGGATGGGCGCATGATCCTGCTGGTCCAGGCCGCGCCGCTCGCCGCGATCGTGCTGCTGCTCGCCTCCGGCCGCGCCGATCCGCTGCGCGCGGTGATCGTGGCGCTCCTGCTCGCGGTGCCGGCCGCCGCCGTCTCGCTGCCGCCCGGCACGGCTCTGGCGCCCCTGCTCGCCGAGGAGGCCGCGCGCGGCGCGTTCCTCGCGCTGCAGCCGATCGCGGTGACGCTGGCCGGACTCGTCTTCCACGGCGCGGTCGCGGCGCGGGGACGGGACGGGGCGGGCGGCGGCGCGGCCGGCCATGCGCGGCTGTTCACGGTCTGCCTCCTGCTCGGCCCGTTCTTCGAGACCGTCACCGGCTTCGGCGTCGGCGCGGTGTTCGCGCTCGGGGATCTGCACGCGCTCGGCGTCACCGGCCCGGCGGGAGCGGCGCTGTCGCTGTTCTCGCAGGTGCTGATCCCCTGGGGCGGGCTCGGCCCCGGCACGCTGCTCGGGGCGGCGCTGGCCGGCGTCTCCCTGCGTGCGCTCGGCGCCTGGAACGCGGCGCTGAGCGCCGCCTGGCTGGTCGCGCTGCTGCCGGTGTTCTGGCGTCTCGCGGCGGAGGCGGGACTGCCGCCCTCGCGGCGCGACCGGATCGAGGCTGCCGCGACCATGCTCGCCCTCGGCGCGCTGCTGATCGCGGCGAACCTCTTCGCGACGGTGGAGGTGGCGGGACTGCTCGCGCTCGGCCCGCCGCTGCTCTGGCAGGTGCGGCACCGGATCCTGCGGCCCGGGGCGATGCGCGCGGCCGCGCCCTATCTCGCGCTCTCCGCCGTGCTGCTGGCGAGCCGGCTGGTCCCGGGCGCCGCGGCGACGCTGACCTCGGCGGCAGTGCTGCGGCCCTGGCCCGACCTGCCGGGCTTCGCGCTCCTGCACCAGCCGGGGATGCTGCTCGGCGCGGTCGGGCTCGGGGTGCTGGCGACCGTGAAGGGGCGGCGCGCGATCCTGCGCAACGCCCTCGCGCGCGGGGCCCGGCCGGCGGCGCTGATGCTCGGCTACGTGGTGCTCGCGCGGCTGGTCGGCGGGTCGGGCG
>NZ_VIKA01000296.1 GCF_006704265.1 Elioraea sp. Yellowstone
CGGTCGGCGGTCGCGCGCCAGGGCGCCGGCGCCTCGGGTGGGCGGCCACGCCGCCGGTCGGTCACCGCGCGGCGCGCCACCTCCACGCCCCGGCTGGTGCAGATCGTCGGCAGCACGCCGAGCCCCTGCAGCGGATAGCCCGAGGGGGCATGAAGGCTCGACCAGGTGATGTGGAGCTCGCCCTCGTCGGGCAGCGTCACCACGGTCTGGATCAGGCCCTTGCCGGTGGTGACCGAGCCGATCACCACCGCCCGGCCATTGTCCTGCAGCGCGGCGGCCAGCACCTCGGCCGAGGAGGCGGTGGCGCCGTCCACCAGCACGGCGAGATCGAGCCCGCCCGCGATGTCGGCGCCGCCGGCGCGGTGGATGCGCGAGGCATCGGGGTGCCGGCCGCGCGCCGTGGCGATCACGCCGCCCGTGAGGAAGAGGTCGGCCGCGGCGATCGCCTGGCGCAGGAGCCCGCCGCGATTGCCGCGCAGATCCAGGACCAGCCCGGGCGGGGCGGGATCGCGGTGCGCGGCCTCGACCACCGCGCGCGCGAGGCGGCGGTCGGTCAGCCGGTTGAAGGCGGAGATGCGCACCACGGGCAGGGCGCTGCTCCAGTCCACCGACACCGTCTCCGGCGCGACCATCGCGCGCACCAGCACGATGGTTTCGCTGCGGCCGCCCTCGCGGCGCAGCGTGAGCGTGACGGGCGCGCTCTCCGCGCCTTCAAGCAGGCGGTCCAGCGCCTCCCGGTCGAGCCGCGCGGTGGCGCGGCCGTCGATCGCGACCACCTGCTCGCCGGGCCTGAGCCCGGCCGCCCAGGCTGGGCCGTCGTCGATCACGCGCACGATCCGCGCGCCGGCGGGATCCGGGGCGAGTTCCAGGCCGAGCCCGCTCTCGCCGAGCCGGCGCGACCGGCCGGCGCGCGCCTCCTCGGCCGGGACGTAGCGGGTATAGGGGTCGAGGGTGGCGAGCGCCTCGTCGAAGAAGGCGCGCACCAGGGTCTCGCGCGGCTGCCGGGCCAGCACGGGCGAGCCGGCGCCGGCGGCGGCGAGCACGCGGGCGGCGAGGGC
>NZ_VIKA01000297.1 GCF_006704265.1 Elioraea sp. Yellowstone
CGTGGCCGGCGAGCAGCACGCCGGCGCGCGGATCGCCGCGCTCGCGCGCGGCAAGCCCTGCCGCGCGCGCGCGGCGCTTGGCGTCGAGGAGCGGCTCGGCGGGGATCATGCGCAGGCGCGGAGCCACCCTGGCCGTTGGCTGATCATCCTCCCAGAGCCTGCTCTCAGCAGGTGGGCGCCGTGTGCCGCGGCCACGACCGCGACAGGGACAGCTCCCGATGGGAAGATCACTGGCCCCGGGGATGAAGTGCCTGACGCACCGGGCAGCCCCGCACCCAGAACCTAGGCGCGCGCCAGCTTGGACGCAACGCCGTCCAGGCGCTGCGCGAGCCGGGCGATGCGCTCGGCGGCCGCGGCCGCGGCCGCGCTGTCCAGCCCCGGCGGCCGGGCCGCGCGCGCATCCGCGAGCTCGTCGGCCAGCATGATCCCGGCCATCGCGAGCAGGCGCGCCTCGCCCAGATTGCCGACCTGCGCGCGGATCGAGCTCACCCGAGCATCGAGTTCCGCACCCAGCGCCTGCAGATGCGCCTCCTGCCCGTCCGGGCAGCCGAGCACGTAGGGATAGCCGTTGATCTTCAGCGTCACCTGACCCACGCGCCTACTCCTGTTCCAGCACCGCCGCGAGCCGCGCGATCACCGCATCGAGCCGCTCGGCCGCCTCGGCCATCGTCGCCGCGGCCTCGGCGTCGGGCGGGTTCGCCGCCTGCTCCTCGGCGCGATGGGCGAGCGCCTCGGCCACGTCCTCGAGCCGCGCGACGGCGCTCTCGAGCGCGGCCGCGGCCTCGGCAAGGGTCGGTGCGGAAGCGGCATCGGGCATGGCGGACTCGCGGGGCTCACGTGGGAGGCGTGACCCTAGACAGGCCGCTTCCGCAGGGTCAACAACACCGCCGATGGGTGCGAAGGCGGTGATCGTGCACGGCTTCGAGGAGGCGCGCGCCGCGCTTGCGGCCGCCGCCCGGGCCGGCCGGCCGGTGACGCTGCTCTCCGCGCCCGACGCGGCCGGCTATGCCGGGCTCGGCTGGTGGCGTGCCCTGGTCGCGGC
>NZ_VIKA01000298.1 GCF_006704265.1 Elioraea sp. Yellowstone
TGGCCGGGCCGTGCGGCGCGAGTGCCGGCACCGTCTCGGCACAAGCCGGCCGGGCGTGCGCGCAGCGCGTGCGGAACACGCAGCCCGTGGGCGGATCCGACGGGCTCGGCGGATCGCCCGGCAGCAGGATGCGACGCGTCCGCCGCGCCGGGTCGAGCCGCGGCGTCGCCGAGAGCAGCGCGCGCGTGTACGGGTGCGCCGGGGCCTCGAACACCGCCCGCACCGGCCCCTCCTCCATCACCCGGCCGAGATACATCACGACCACGCGGTCGCAGAGATGCCGCACCACGTGCAGGTCGTGGCTGATCAGCAGCAGCGTCAGCCCGAGACGCGCGCGCAGATCGTCGAGCAGCGTGAGGATCTGTGCCTGGATCGAGACGTCGAGCGCGCTCACCGGCTCGTCCGCGACCAGGAAGGCGGGGTCGACCGCAAGCGCGCGGGCGATGCCGATGCGCTGGCGCTGCCCGCCGGAGAACTCGTGCGGGAAGCGCCGCGCATGGGCCGGTTCGAGCCCGACCTGGCGCAGCAGGGCATCGACCCGCGCGGCACGCTCGGCAGCGGGAACGAGGCCGTGGATCGCAAGCCCGTCGGCGATCTGCGCGCCCGCGCGCCGGCGCGGATCAAGGCTGCCGTACGGGTCCTGGAACACGATCTGCATCCGCCGGCGCAGCCGGCGCCACTCCGCGCGCGGGACGCCGGCGATCGGCCGCCCCTCGAAGACGATCCGCCCCTCGCTCGGCGGCGTCAGCCCGAGCAGCAGCCGCCCCAGCGTGCTCTTGCCCGAGCCGGACTCGCCGACGACGCCCACCGCCGCGCCGCGCGCGATCGCAAGATCGACCCCGCGCACGGCCTGCACCGGCCGTCCGCGGCGGAACAGGCCACGCCCCGGGAAGGTCTTGGAGACCCCGACGGCCTCGATCAGCGGCCCGGCGGTCATGCCGACGCGGTCTCGCGCCGCAGCGCGTCGAGGCGCACGCAGCGCACGTGCCGGCCGTCCTGCGGCGCAAGCGGCGGGACCGCCGCCGCGCAGGCGGGGGTGG
>NZ_VIKA01000299.1 GCF_006704265.1 Elioraea sp. Yellowstone
GCCGCGACGTGCTCGGCTGACCGGCCGGGCTCCGGAGCGCGGAGGCGCTCGGCCGCCGCGTCAACCGTTCCGTGCAGCGACCCGAGGCGAACGCGCCTGGCTGGCGGCGGCGGCCGTGCCTGCACGGAGGGGCCGTTCGGCCGGCACGGCCGCGCGGCCCGATTGCCGCCGCCCTCCTGGATTCCATCAGCAGAAATGAATGCAACCTCAAGTATTCTGACAGGAGATGGCGGATTTCTGGGACTCGGACACTCTACGTTTTCAGGATTTTCTGTTATGCTTTGTGGCAGTATTTGTTGGTCAGGGGAGGAGTACAATGACCATTCGATCCAGGGTTGCAGCGGTCCTTCTTTCGGTCGCCGCGGGCGGGGCGACGCTGACGGCGCCGCCGGCACGGGCGGCGGTGGCCTATCTCGACGCCGCCGCCTGGCTGAGCGCGGCAGGAAGCCTGGGGCCGGTGATGCTGGTGCCGTTCAGCCTGCACAATCCCGTGTTCCGCGACGACTTCGGCGCCTACACCACCCCAGGCGAGGTCTGGATTGACACACCGTCTGGGTTCAGTTTCCCGTCCGACTGGTACTCGCGATCGCTCGGCTTCTTCGCCCCGACGCTCGGCCCGGACACGATCGAAGTGCACTTCAAGTGCGCCGAGCCCGTCTATCCCTGTCTCGGCGTGAACGGCTTCGAGGCTGCCTTCGACCGCCCGATCCTCGGTTTCGGCGGCGCCTTCACGTGGCACATCGGCTACGGCGACTTCGAGCACCCGGTCGACGTCGCCGGCCAGGTGCTGACCTGGGATGGGCCGCTTGCGCCCGTCGATGGCGGCGATCCCCGGATCCGCCACGGATTCCTGGGCTTCATCGGCGCGATGGACACGCTGCGGATCGACTGGCTGGTGAATTCGGCCGACGACTTCGCCTCGGTCCGCTGGACCGCGCCCTTCGCCATCGTCGCCGCGGTGCCGGAGCCGTCCGCGGCCGTCCTGCTCGCCGGCGCGCTCGCCGCGCTGGCCGCGATCGGCGCGGCCG
>NZ_VIKA01000029.1 GCF_006704265.1 Elioraea sp. Yellowstone
CGGCCTGGCCGGCCGCGGCCTCGGCAAGCCCGGCGGCGCGGCCCTCGGCGAAGGCCTCGGCGCGCGCGGCTTCGAGATCCGCGAGGGTGAAGGTCGGCGCGATGATCTCGGGCTCCGGGGGCGGCGGAGGCGGGGGGTCGAAGCTCTCGCCGAACAGCACGCGACGGGCCGGCGCTGGCTCGTCCTCGAGCCGGCGGCGCGACCCTGCGAGGGCGGAGAGCGGCAGCTTGCGCGCCGCGGCTGCGTGGCCGTTCAGGCGATCGGCGCTCATCTCAGTACACCATCTCCTCCTCGCGCCCGTCGGACAGCGTGATCTGTCCGGCGGCGGCGAGGTCCTTGGCGGTGGCGACGATGGTGGCCTGCGCCTCCTCGACATCCTTCAGGCGCACCGGGCCGAGCGCCTCGATGTCCTCGCGCAGCATCTTGCCCGCGCGCTCGGAGAGGTTCTTGAAGAAGAGGTCGCGGATCGTATCCGAGGCCCCCTTCAGGGCCAGCGCCAGCTTCTCCTTCTCGACCGCGCGCAGCAGCACCTGGATGCCCGCGCCGTTCACGCGCACGAGGTCGTCGAAGGTGAACATCAGGCTCTTGATGCGCTCGGCCGCCTCGCGGTTGCGCTCCTCGAGCGCCGACAGGAAGCGGGTTTCGGCCGCGCGGTCGAGGTTGTTGAAGATGTCCGCCATGATCTCGTGCGCGTCGCGACGCTGGGTGCGGGCGAGATTGGACATGAACTCGGACCGGAGCGTGCGCTCCACCCCCTCGAGCACCTCCTTCTGCACGCTCTCCATGCGCAGCATGCGCATCACGACCTCCATCGCGAAGGGCTCGGGCAGGAGCTGCAGCACCTTCGCCGCGTGATCGGCGCGCACGCGCGAGAGCACCAGTGCGACCGTCTGCGGGTATTCGTTCTTCAGGTAGTTCGCGAGCACGGCCTCGTTCACGTTGCCGAGCTTGTCCCACATGGTGCGCCCGGCAGGGCCGCGGATCTCCTCCATGATCTGCGCGACCCGCTCCTTCGGCAGGGTCTTGGCGAGCAGCCGTTCGGTGGTCTCGAAGCTGCCGACCAGGTTGCCGGCGGCGCTCATCTGGCTCGCGAACTCCTGGCACAGCCGCTCGACGATCGAGGACGAGACGGGGCCGAGCGTGGCCATCGCCGAGGACACTTCCTTGATCTCGTCCTCGTGCATCAGCGCGAACAGCTTTGCCGCGCCCTCCTCGCCGAGCGCCATCATCAGCACCGCCGCCTTCTGCGGCCCCGTCAGGCTGCGATAGTCCTCCTTCGCGCGCGCCACGGCCTAGCCCTCCTGCGCCATCCAGCCGCGCACCACCGAGACGGCCTCCTCGGGGTGCTTCTCGGCGAGTTCGGCGACGCGGCGGATCGAGGAGGCGCGCATCTGCCCCTCGATCTGGGCGATGTTGATCATGCTCTCGCGCTCCTCCACCGGCCGGGGCGGGTAGGACGGTGCGGCGAGCGCGGCCATGCCGGCCTGCGCCTCGACGAGCGCCGGCGCGCCGGCGGGTGCGGGCAGGGCGGCGATGCCCTCCGATGGGCCGGCCAAGGCGGCGCCCCCGCCGGCTTCGGCCTGGCCGATCCGTTCGAGCGCGCGGCCGGCGAGCGGCCGCGCGACCAGCAGCAGCGCCAGCAGGGCGACGATGCCGAACACCACGGTCTCGACCACGCGCACGATCTCGGCGCGACCGATCGGCAGGCCGAACAGGGTCTCCGGCTCGGCGGGGGCGGCAGCGGCATCGGCGAAGCGCAGATTCACCACCTCGACGCGGTCGCCGCGCTCGGCGTTGAACCCGACCGCCGAGCGGACCAGCGTGGCGATGCGCTCGATCTCCTCGGGCGTGCGGGCGCGCGGCTCCTCGCCCGGGCCGGCCGGCGCGTGATCCACCAGCACGGCGACCGAGAGGCGGCGCACCATCGGCGTGTCCCGCACGATCTGGCGCGTGATGCGGCCGATCTCGTAGTTCGTGGTCTCCTCGGTCCGGCTCTCCTGCGAACCGGCCTGCGCCTGCTGCGGCTGCGGGTTCGGCAGGTTGTTGCCGACGGTGACGTTGTCGTTGCGCTCGGTGGTGCGGCTCTCCTCGGTCACGGTCTGCACCGACCGCGCCACCTGCTGGTCGGGGTCGAAGCTCTCGCGGCTCTCGGTGACGCGGTCGAAGTCCATCTCGGCCGCGACCTCGGCGCGCACGCGGCCGACGCCGAGGGTGCGTTCCAGCATCTCCTCGATCGCGCGGCCGAGGCGGATCTCGTGCGCGCGGCGCATCTCCTCGGCATTCAGCGCGAGGCCCATCTCGCCGACCGCCTGGCCGGAGCGGGCGAGCAGCGAGCCGCGGTTGTCCACCACCGAGATGTGCTGCGGCTTGAGTCCCGGCACGGCGGCGGCGACGAGATGCACGATCGCCTGCACCTGCTCGCGATCCAGCCGCTGCACGCCGGCCATGGTCAGCACGATCGAGGCCTGCGCCTCGCCCTCGCGGCGCGAGAACGGATCGCGCCGCGGCAGCACGAGATGCACGCGCGCCGCGCGCACGCCGTGGATCGAGCGGATGGTGCGCGCGAGCTCGCCCTCGAGCGCGCGCAGGTGGTTCATGTTCTGCTGGAACGACGATGCGGTCAGCCCGTCGGCACGGTCGAAGATCTCGTAGCCGACCGACCCGCCCGCCGGCAGGCCCTCGGAGGCGAGCGAGAGGCGCAGGCGCGGCACCTGGTCGGTCGGCACCATGATCTGCGTGCCGTTGCCGCCCAGCCGATAGGGGATGCGCTGGCGTTCCAGCGCGGCGACGATCTGGGCGGCGTCGCGCTGGTCGAGCTCGCCGTAGAGCAGTGCCATCGGCGGCTGGCCGGCGCGCGCGGCGAGGAACACGATCACGCCCAGCACGGCGATGCCGACCGCGCCGAGAGCGGCGAGGCGAACCGGTCCAAGCGTCTTCAGCCCAGCGAACAGCGCGTTCACGTCCCGATCCTTTCCTGGCCGGATGCCGCCGCGGCACGGCGGCACCCTGCCTGCGCCCGCATGGGAGGCGGGCGCTCATCCATGCGGGAGCGTGGCGGAAAGGACTTACGCGCGCGTTAATGCGCGGCAGATTTTGCCGATCGGCAGATCCGTCCCGGTTCCATGCCCGGATGCGTTGCTCAACGATCGGGCTGGACCGCGCGGATCGCCGTGGTGTCGATCCGCAGATCGCCCATCGCCAGCTTGAGCGTGCCATCGGCGCGCTCCGCCCCGGTGATGCGGCCGATCACCGTGGTCGGCACGGTCTCGAGCGAGCTGCCGTACTGCGCCTGGACCTCGACCGTGTAGGCGCCGTCGGGCCAGCGCTGGCCGGAGGCCGAGACGCCGTCCCAGAAGAACTCCTGCCGGCCCGCGCGCGTCTGCCCGGGCCCCTGCGCGACCACGCGGCCCGTGCTGTCGCGGATCGTCACGGTCACCGCGGTCGCATCCGCGCGCAGCGTGTAGCTGCCGCGGGCCTCGCCGCCTTGCAGTGCGACCTTGCCGCTGTCCGCCTCGACCGTGCGGCCGATCAGCGGCGTGAGGGCGGTGAGCTGGGTGGTCTCCTGCACCGTGATCAGCCGCTCGAGGTGGCTGTTGGTGGCGAGCTGCTGCTCGACCTGGGCGAACTGCACCAGCTGCTGCGTGAACTGGTTGGTGTCGAGCGGCGCGGTCGGGTCCTGGTGCTGGAGCTGCGTGGTCAGCAGCTTCAGGAAGTCCTGGAAGTTGGACGCGATCTGCTTGCGCGAGTTGAGCGCGGTCTCCTGCCGCTGGGCGGCGGTGAGCGTGGCTGCCTGGGTGATCGTGGTCATGGGTCCAACCCCCTAGATGGCGATGTCGAGCAGGCTCAGCGGATCGGCCCGGCGCGCGGTGCCGTCGGCGCGGGGCGTGGCCGGGGCATCGCCGCGGCCGGACGCCGGCGCACCGCGCTCCCCGCGCCGATCGGAGCCGCCGCCGAGATCGAAGGCGAGGCTGCGTCCCTCGGCCCCCACGCCGGCCTGGGCGAGCGCGCGGTCGAGCACGGCGGCGTCGCGCATCAGGAGGTGCAGCGTCTCCGGCCGGTCGGCGATCACCGCGATCGCCACCCGCCGCTCGCCCTCGCGCGTCACCTCGACCTCGATCCGGCCGAGTTCCTGCGGCTCCAGTGTCAGGATGAGGCTCTCGCTCTGTCCCGTTGCGCCGGCGGCGAGGGTGACCAGCACCGGGGCGATCTGCTGCGCCGGCGGGGCGGGGGGCGGCCGATGCACGCTCGCGGGCGGGCTTGCGCCGGCGGGCGACGGGCGCTCGGCCGGCGGGGGATGGGATGCGGCCTCGATAGCCGCGCTCTGGACCGGGGCGCGCGCCGGGCCGGTCTCACGACGCGCGGCCGGCTGGTCCGGTTCGCCGGCATGCGGTGCCGGTGCTTCGGCCGTCTCCTCGACCGGCGCGCCGGATGCGGTCGTCTCCGCGGCCGTCGTCGCGGCATGATCCGGCGGCTGGTCGGTGCGCTGCATCGGCGCGGCGGCCGGGGCCTGAGGCGCAGGGGACGATGCCAGGGCCGATGCCGGCGCCGATGCTGAGGCGGGGCCGGGCAGCGATGCATCGGGCTGCGCGGCTGCCGTGCCGTCCGCCGGCGCGGCGATCGGCGTGATCGCGGCCGGGACGGCCGGCCGGAGCCGATCGGGAGGCGGACGTTCGCTCGGCGGGGATGCGGCCGCGAGGACCTGGGGATCCGGGACGGGCAGGTCGCCGTGCGCCGGCATCTCGGCGGGCGTTGGCCGTTCGGGCGCCGCGACCGCCGTGTCGACTCTCTCGGGCGGTCCGGCCTCGCCCTGCGGCATGACCGCCGGCAGGGCGTCGGCCTCGGTCGCCGGCCGGTCGGGTTCAGGCGGCGCCTCGGGCGCGACCCGGAGCGCCGCGTCCGGGACGGGCGTGTCCTCCTCCGGATCCGGCGGGGTGGGCGCCGGCACGTCGGCCGGCGTGGCCGGCTGATCGGTGGTCGCCGGTCGCAGGACGGCCGGCACGGCGGGCAGCGACGGCGGATCGGATGCCGTTGCCGTCACCGCCGGCGAGGCAGCCGGCCGGGCGATCGGGGGCGCGGCATCCGGCAGCGGGACATCCTGCGCCATCCCCGTGCCTGGGGATGGCCCCCGGGCGACAGGCTGCGGCGTCTGGTCGGGCGGCAGCGTGGACGGCGGACCGGGCTGCGGCGGCTCGGCTGCCGCAGCCGGCGGAATCGGCGCCCCGGTGTCGGCCGAGGCGGGCGGGACGGACGGGGCCGACGGCGCGGCGGGTTCGGGCGGGGCATCCGGCACCGGCGCGGCCATCGAGAGGCCCGCTCCGGCGCCGGCGGCGGACGCGCCTTGCCCGGCCGTCGGCACGGGATGCGCCGGCGCGACCGGGCCGGGGGCCGGAACGGCGGCTTCGCCAGCAAACGCAGGCGCCGGGACCGCGGGTATCCCCGCAGCGCGCCCGCGCAGGGCAAGCGCCAGCTCGGCCGCGAAGCCCCCCTCCTCCGGCGGCACCGAAGGCACGGCCTCGATGCCTTCGGGCAGCACCGGCGGCATGGTCGCGGCGGGGAGGATGGTCAGCATGCCGGCGCCCCCGCAAATCCCGGGCCAGTGCCGGAAGCGCGACACGCGCGTGCTCCGCCGCCTCTCCCGCCCGGATCGGCCGGCAGGCTCTGCCGGGGCGCCGGTACGGAGCATGCCGGCTGCCGGGTCGGTTCTGCCGGGCGCGGTGCCGGATCGGGCGCGGCGTCGGGGCGAGGCGCGGCCCGCCTCCCCTCGGCATGGCGCTTGCTTGTCCTCACGGCGGCTGGGCGGGCGGTGCAACGCCGGCCGCACAGGATCAGGAGCGGCAGAATGCCCTTGAAGGTCGTGCTTCGGCCCGGCGAGACGGTGGTCGTCAACGGTGCGGTGATCGGCGCCGGCGAACGCACGGCCACGATCTTCCTGCACACCCGGGCGCAGTTCCTGCGCGGCCGCGACATGCTGCGCGCGGCCGAGATCGACGGGCCGGAGCGCGCCCTCTACTACGCGATCCAGTGCCGCTATCTCGGCGAGGAGGGCGCGCCGGGCACGACCGACCTGGCCGCCGCCCTTGCCGCGCTGCGCGCCGCCCGGCCAGAGGCCGCAGGCGAGCTCGACGCGATCGAGACGCTCCTGGCCGAGGGCCATGCCTACCAGGCGATGCGCCGCGTCGCGGCGCTGTTTCCCGCCCGCGGCTGAGGCGCGCCCTGCCCGGCAGGGCTTGCCGGGTGGGTCGGAACGGACCGGGTCCGCCACGCGCCCGACACCCCCGACGCCCGGCCCGACCGGCGGATTCCCGCCGTCTCGCCGGCGTGGCACGCCGCCTGCTGGGGCGGGTCCGACCACTCCTGCCAGCACAGCGAGGCCACCATGTCCCTGTTCGGAGCGATGACCACGGCGATCGGCGGACTGACCGCGCAGTCGCGCGCGCTCGGTCACATCTCGGACAACGTCGCCAACAGCCAGACCATCGGCTTCAAGCGCATCGACACCAACTTCGTCAGCTACGTGACGAACTCGACCCAGCGCATCCACGCGCCGGGCAGTGTCGTCGCGCGGCCCGACTACACCCACAACCTGCAGGGCACGATCGAGCAGACCGAGAACCGCACCGCGCTCGCGATCGCCGGCCAGGGCTTCTTCACGGTCGCGGCCCAGAACGGCGAGGTGAACGGCCAGCCGACCTTCGACCAGCGGCAGTTCTACACCCGCGCCGGCGACTTCACGCTCGACCGCAACGGCTACCTCGTGAACAGTGCCGGCTACTTCCTGCAGGGCTGGGGCGTGGATCCGGTCACGCGCCAGATCGACCGGTCGGGCGTGCTGCCGATCCGCGTCAGCCAGCTCGTCTCCAATCCGGTCGCGACCAGCGAGATCGTGCTGGCGGCCAACCTGCCGGCCAATCCTCCGGAGGGCCAGACCACCTTCACCTCGATCGTGCCGATCTACGATGCGCTCGGCGAGGCGCGCTCGATCTCCGTGCAGTGGACCAAGGCGGGATCCAACAACTGGCGGATGGACGTGCTGGCCCCGGGCTCGAGCCTCGATCCGGTCGGCGGCGCCGGCACGATCCCCGGCTTCAACGACCAGCAGATGAACGCCTTCAACGTCACCGGCACGGTGCAGCCGGTGCAGCAGACCGACGACATCGACCTGCCCGCGACCATCGTCGCCGGCACCGTCTACAGCGTGACGATCAACGGCATCGTCGTCAGCTACACCGCGACCTCCGCCGATGCTGCGCTCGGTTCGCCCGGCGGCCAGCAGGCGGTTCGCAACCAGCTCGTCAGCCGCATCAACACGGACAGCGCCACGCTCGGCGTCTCCGCGGTGGTGGTGGACGACGACACGTTCCAGCTGCGTGCCGTCAACGCCGGCAC
This sequence comes from Elioraea sp. Yellowstone, assembly GCF_006704265.1. Taxonomy (GTDB): domain Bacteria; phylum Pseudomonadota; class Alphaproteobacteria; order Acetobacterales; family Acetobacteraceae; genus Elioraea. The sequence continues at coordinate 7,387 of NZ_VIKA01000029.1, forward strand.
GCCCTACACTCTCGCCACCTCGAGCAGCCTCTCCGTGGCGGCCTCGGTCGCGAATGTCACGCCATCGTATCAGACCGACAGCTTCGTGCTGACCGGCACGGTCGGCGAAGTCGGCGACACCTATTCGATCTCGCTCTCCGGCATCACCGGCGGTTTCCCGGCAAGCCGGAGCTGGACCTACACGACGACCGGCGAGGAGGGTTCGATCAACGCCATCGCCAACGCGCTGGCCGCCCAGATCAACGCCGATCCCGACAGCCCGGCGCTGGCCAGCGTGCAGGGCGGCATCCTGACGCTGAAGGCGAAGAACGGGGTGCCGATCCCGTCCTGGACCGTCGATGGCGGGCAGAGCAGCGTCACCGTGCCCGGCGGTCCCTTCGCCGGCGGCGAGGTCTTCACCGTGACCCTGAACGGCGCCGACTACACCTACACCGCGCTCGCCGGCGATACCGCGACGGACGTGCGCGACGCCCTGGTGACGGCGATCGGCACGCCGACCGGCATCACCGTGACGCCCGTGGGCCCGGACCAGTTCAGCCTGACGACCGCGGCCGGCGCCCCGCTCGAGGTCGAGGTGACGCCGACCCTGACGGCCGCCACGGGCGGCACGCGCACCACCAACGGCAACATCCCGCCGCACATCCAGGTGAGCTTCGGCGCGGGCGGCGATCCGCTGCGGGCCGGCACCATCACGGCGATCTCGGGCGCGAACGTGGCCGGCGGCACCGCCACCGTGCCGGCCAACCAGCTCACGGGCGATCCGGCCTATGTCGACGTGGTGCTGAACTACGGCCAGGGCCCGCAGACGGTGCGCATCTTCCTCGGCTCCTTCGGGCTCGCCGACGGCGTGACCCAGTTCGCCGGCTCCGACTACGCGCTGCGCAGCCTCGAGCAGAACGGCGTGCCGCAGGGCAGCTTCTCCTCGCTCGCCCTGAACGAGACGGGCGATGTCGTGATCAACTACGACAACGGCCAGAGCCGCACGATCGCGCGCGTGCCGGTGGTCACCTTCAACGAGGCCGACAAGCTCGAGCGCATCGACGGCCAGGCCTTCATGCGCACGGTCGAGTCGGGCGAGGCGAAGGTGCTCGATCCGGGCCGCGACGGCGCCGGCAAGCTGGTGGTGGGGTCGGTGGAGCGCTCCAATGTCGACATGGCGGCGGAGTTCTCGAAGCTGATCGTCGCCCAGCGCGCCTACACCGCCAACACGCGCATCGTCACCGCCTCCGACGAGATGCTGCTCGACACGCTCAACATGAAGCGCTGAGCCGGAAGGGCTAGGCGGAGGACGCGATGGGGCTGGACGCCGCACTCGGCATCTCGGTCTCGGGGCTGCGGGCGATCAACCAGCAGCTCCGCGTCGTCTCGAACAACATCGCCAATGCCGAGGTCCCGGGCTACACCGCCAAGAAGGTGCCGACCAGTGCGGTGGTGGCGGACGGGCGCGGCATCGGCGTGCGCACCGAGCCGACGCAGCGCGCGACCGAGGCCGCGCTGCAGCGCGCGGTCTGGCAGCGCGAGGCGGGGGTGGCGGCCGCCCAGGTGCGCACCGAGATCCTGCAGCCCCTCGAGGCGCTGCATGGCCGGCCGGAGAACGGCGACAGCCTCGCCGGACTCACCGGCCGGGTGCGCGACGGCTTCATCGCCCTTGCCGCCCAGCCCTCCTCGACCAGCCTCCAGGTCGAGATCGTCGACGCGGCGGACGCGCTGGCGAGCAAGCTGAATGCCCTCTCGGCGGCGGTCACCGATGCGCGCAACCGCAGCCAGCATCGCCTGGTGGACGGTGTCGCGGAGGCGAACCGGCTGCTCGCCGAGGCAGGCAGCCTGACGCGCGAGATCGTGCGGCTGAAGGCCGAGGATCAGAGCACCGCAGAGCTCGAGGACAAGCGCGACGCGGTGATCGGCCGGCTTGCCGCCTTGATGGATCTGCGCGTGGTGCTGAACGAGAAGGGGGAGATGACCGCCTTCACCCGAGGCGGCCAGACCATACCCCTGCGCGACGGCGCGCTGGCGGTGAGCGGCGCCTCGCTCGCGCCGCAGTCCTACTACGAGCCGGGCGGCGGCACGGTGCCGCCGGTGCTGCTGATCGATCCGGCGGACCCGGAGAATCCCAAGGACCTGACGCGCGGCCAGCTCGGCGGCGAGCTCGGCGCGCTGATCGGGCTGCGCGACGAGACCCTGCCGCGCATGCAGGCCGAGCTCGACGAGTTCGCCCACAAGCTCGCCCGCCGCTTCGACCAGCAGGGGCTGCGGCTGTTCTCGGATGCGCGCGGCAACGTGCCGCAGGAAACGCAGGGTGCCGGCCAGAAGGGCTATGTCGGCTTCGCCGCCGAGATCCGCGTCTTCGCCGCGGTGGTGGAGAACCCCGCGCTGGTGCGCGACGGCACCCATGCCGTGCCCGGCGGACTGCCGCCCTGGCCGGCGACGCGCGAAGTGCAGGCGCCCTACGGCGACCCGTTCACGCCCAACCCCCCGGGCGGGCCGGCCTCGTTCGACGGCATGGTGAAGCGCATCCTCGACTTCACCTTCGGCACCCAGCTCGGCGTCGGTCGGCCGCATGACCCGCCGTTCCTGACGACGGGCCTTGGCCCGCGCGGCGACCTCTCCTCGCCGATCGCCTCGACCGGCACGCTCGCCGACTTCGCCGCCAATCTGGTGACGGCCCAGACCGCGGAGCATGCGGCGGCCAAGGCCAGCGCCGAGAGCCTCGCCTCGACGCGCGACCTGCTCGCCAGCCGCTACGCCGATGCGGTCGGGGTCAACCTCGACAAGGAGATGGCGCTGCTGATCCAGCTCCAGAACGCCTATGCCGCGAATGCGCGCGTGATCACCGCCTCGCAGGCGATGTGGGACGCGCTGCTCGCATCCGTCCGCTGAGCACGGGAGAAGCGCGATGCAGGTCAATTCCTCCTACGGCACGATCGGGCGGCTGCTCGCCGGTGCGCTCGCCACGCGCGACCGCATGGACGGGCTGGTGCGCCAGGCCTCGACGGGGCTGAAGGCCGAGACCTTCGGCGGGCTCGCGCCGCAGGCGCGCATGTCGATCGACCTCAGGGCCGAGGTGGCGCGGCGCGACACCTATGCGCGCGCGATCGAGACGGCGGAGGCACGCATCACGGTCACGCAGTCGGCGCTCGGGCGGATCGGCGAACTCTCCTCCGAGATGGCCAAGCGCGCCCTCTCGCTGATCACGCTCGGCGAGACCGGGGTGGAGGTGGTGGCGCAGGAGGCGCGCGCCGCGCTCCAGGAGATCGCCGGGCTGCTCAACGTGCGTGCCGGCGACACCTACGTGTTCGGCGGCTCCGACAGCTCCAATCCGCCCGTGCCCAATGCGGCCACCATTCTCCAGACCGGCTTCTTCACCCAGATCGAGGCGGCGACCCAGAGCCTCGGCGTGCCGTGGGACGACGATGCGAACCCGCTGACGCCCGATGTGCCGCGCAGCGCCGCCCAGGTGATGGCGGACACGCTCGCGATCGCGGCCTCGGACGCGGCCGGTACGACGCCCTTCTCGGCCTTCCTCTCGACGCCCGCGCCGGCGGGGGGGCTCGGCGAGCCGAGCACCAGCCTGCTCGCCGAGGACGGCACGCGCATCGTCTATGGCCTGCGGGCCAACCAGAACGCCGTGGCGCAGTCCGCCGCCGATCCGCCGTCCACCGGCAGCTTCATGCGCGACCTGATGCGCGGGCTCGCCATGCTCGGCAGCCTGACCGAGGCGCAGACGGCCGAGCCCGAGTTCAAGGATCTCGTGCAGCGGATCGCGAACTCGCTGCAGTCGGCCGGCCGCACGCTCGAGGACGAGCGTGCCGCGCTGGGCGTTGCCGAACAGCGCCTCGCCCGCACCAGGGAGGCGCATGCCGACCTTCAGGTCGTGCTGAAGGCACAGATCTCGAAGGTCGAGGACGTGGACATCGCCGAGGTCTCGGCGCGGCTGCAGCTCCTCCAGGTGCAGCTCGAGATGTCCTATCGCCTGATCGGCGGGCTCCGGGACATGAACCTCGCCCGCTACGTCTGAACCGCGCGCTTCCGACCCTCCCGCTTCCCCCTCGCGCGATCTCTCGACATGATGCGCCCCTGACCACGAAAGGGGGGGCGGATGGCCGACAGGATCGCGATCGTCACCGGTGCGGGCTCGGGCGTGGGGCGCGCGGCGGCGCTGGCGCTGGCGCGCGCAGGCTGGAGCGTCGTGCTGGCCGGCCGGCGCAAGGATGCGCTCGCGGAGACCGCCGGCATGGCGCCGCCGGATGCGCGTACGCTGGTCGTGCCGACGGACGTGGCGGATCCGGCCTCGGTCGCCGCCCTGTTCGAGGCGACGAAGCGGACGTTCGGCCGGCTCGACCTGCTGTTCAACAATGCCGGCACCAATGTGCCCGGCACGCCGTTCGAGGACTTGACCTACGAGCAGTGGTCGGGGGTCGTCGCGGTGAACCTGACGGGGTGCTTCCTCTGTGCCCAGGCCGCCTTCCGCATGATGAAGGAGCAGAACCCTCGGGGCGGACGCATCATCAACAACGGCTCGATCAGCGCGCACGCGCCGCGACCCGACAGCGCGCCCTACACCGCGACCAAGCACGCGATCACGGGTCTGACCAAGACGATCGCGCTCGATGGCCGCAAATACGACATCGCCTGCGGCCAGATCGACATCGGCAACGCCGCGACCCCGATGACGCAGCGGATGCAGCGCGGGGTGAAGCAGGCCGACGGGCGGGTCGCGGTCGAGCCGACCATGAACGTCGACCACGTCGGTGACGCAATCGTGCACATGGCGAGCTTGCCGCTGGAGACGAACATCCTGACCATGACGATCATGGCGACCAAGATGCCGTTCGTGGGGCGGGGATGAGGCGGCGCGCGCTCGTCGCCGCCGGCCTGTCGATCCTGACAGCCCCGGCACGTGCGCGCGACCCGGTCGACGTCGCGCTGGTTCTGGCGGCCGATGCCTCCGGCTCGATCGACGAGGATGAGCTTCGTTTCCAGAAGGAGGGGATCGCCAGGGCGGTGGCTGACGCCCGGGTGCTCGAGGCGATCCGCTCGCAGCCGCTCGGCCGTACCGCCTTCGCCTATGTCGAGTGGGGCTCGCCCGGCGGGGCGGCGACCATGGTGCCGTGGACGGTGGTCGGTGACGCGGAAGGCGCGGCGATCTTCGGGCGGGCGGTGGTGCGCGCGCCGCGCTCGCTGCAGTCCTGGAACGCGATCGGCGATGCGATCGCGCATGCGACGGCGCTGTTCGAGGACTGCCCCTGCGAGGCGACGCGGCGCATCATCGACGTCTCGGGCGACGGGCCGGACATGCGCAGCCTGACGCCCGCGCCGGTCGCGCGCGATGCGGCGGTGGCGAAGGGCATCACCATCAACGCGCTTGCGATCATCGTCCGCGCCGCGCGGGCGGGGCTGGCGGACGCCTATGCGCGCGACGTGATCGGCGGGCCGGGCGCCTTCGTCGAGGTGGCGGAGGGCCGGGCGGAGTTCGTCGACGCCTTGCGCCGCAAGCTGATCCGCGAGATCGCATGACCGCATCGCCGCCGGCGAAGACCGGCGGCGGGGCGATCGGGCCGGAACGGCAGCGCATGTCGGCCGCAGTGGTGCGCAGACCGCGGGCGCGCGGATCGCCCCGGCGGCACGCTCATACCCGGAGCACAAGGGTTTGACCTTTGTGCGGAGGGTATGGCGCGCGGGGCTCAAGGGGCGGCTGCGCGCAAAACCAAGGCCTGATGCCCGGCCGGCAAAGGTCGAACCTTTGTCGGCCGGGCATCATGCGCGCCGGGCGGCACCCCGCGGCAGCATTGCGAGCGAGAGGGCGGCGACGGCCGCGGCCGCGACGAAGAGCGGCGGGTGCGCCTCGATCCGCGCGAAGGCCGACGCCGTGGCCCAGGCGCCGACCGCCTGGCCGACCGCGAAGGCGATGGTCGCCGCACGCCAGAAGCGCGCTGCACCTGCGGGCCCCGCGATCTCGGCCGCGCGGTTCAGCACCAGGGGCGGGATGCCGGGTGTAAGCGAGCCGACGATCACGGCGGAGACGAAGGCGGCCGGCATCGTCTGCACCGGCGCCGGCAGCAGGATCGCGGCGGTCTGCACGATCACCGCGAGGTCGAGCGTGCGGCGGAAACCCAGCCGATCGCCGATCCAGCCGCCGATCAGCGGCCCGAGCGCCGCGCCGATTCCATAGAGCACGAAGGCCGCCGATCCGGCCGTGACGCCAGCGCCCAGCCCGCGCGCGACATAGTCCGAGAGCAGGATCATGTGCGGAACGACCGGGATCGCGTTCACGCCGTAGGCGAGCACGAGCCGGCGCAGCGGGCGCGCCGCGGCGCTGTCGTGCGGCGGCGGGGGCGGCGGTGCGGGCGGCCAGCCGCGCCAGCCGATCAGCGCGAAGACCAGAGCGGCCGCGGCAAGTCCGTGCCAGGCGGCCGGGACGCCCGCGCGCAGCAGCACGGGCAGGATCGAGGAGGCGGCGACGATGCCGATGCCGACACCGGCGAACATGATCCCGCCCACGCGCCCGCGTCGCGCGGCGGGCACGCTTGCCAGCAGCGAGGGCGGCCCCAGCACCATCAGCACGCCGCCCGTCACGCCGGCGAGCGCGCGCAGCGCGTAGAACGTCGCGATGCCGGGCCGCAGGCCGCAGACCGCGAGCGATGCCGCCGTCGCCAGCATCGCACCGCGCATCAGGGGCGGCAGGGGAATGGCGCGGCCGAGCGGTCGGGCGACTGCGGCGCCGGCGAGATAGGCGATGAGATTGGCGGCCCCGAGCCCGGCGGCCTCGCCCGGCGTGAACCATCCTGCCGTGACGAGCGCCGGCAGCAGCGGCGTGTAGGCGAAGCGGCCGAGGCCGAGGCCGACGAACAGCGCGCCGAGCCCGGCGAGCGCGGGAGCCAAGCTCTCGGAGCGGTGCCGGGATGCCGAGCTCATGGCGGGGGGCGGTGTCGTGCCGCCGCGGCTTGACGCGACCATTCGCCGCTGCCAGGACTCTCGCCAACACGGGAACGCCGCCGGGGAGCATCAGGGATGAGGCATTGCGCGCCCTCCGTGCATGTCCGCGCGTTCCGGGGGAACGACCAGGATGCCCGTGCGCCTGCGCGCCGTGGTGGGGGGAGCGCGTGATGGCAGAGAGCGGTGTCGATCTCGTCCTCTCCGGCGGCCGGATCTGGTGCGGGCGTGAGGCGGGCTTCGCCGCGGCGCTCGCGGTGGCCGATGGCCGCGTGGCGGCGGTCGGCGCGCGTGACGCGATCGAGCCGCTCGCCGGTGCGAGGACGCGACGCCTCGATCTCGCCGGACGGCTCGCGATCCCGGCCTTCAACGAGGCGCATATGCACCTCCTGCCCTACGGGCTTGGCCTGTCGCAGGTCAATCTGCGCGCCGAGGAGGTGCGCACCCTCGACGAGGCGCTCAGGCGCGTCGCTGCCGCGGCCAGGGCGGCGCCGAAGGGGGCATGGGTGCTCGGCCGCGGCTACGACCACTTCGTGCTCGATATCGGCCGGCACCCGACGGCCGAGGAACTCGACCGTGCGGCACCCGACCATCCGGTGGTGATCCGGCGCACCTGCGGGCACATGATCGTCGCCAACAGCGCGGCGATGCGCCTTGCCGGCGTCGGTCACAACACGCCCGACCCTGAAGGAGGGGTGATCGAGCGCAGGGGCGGCAAGCTCACCGGCCTGTTCCAGGAACGCGCCATGCGGCTGATCCTGGACCAGGTGCCCGCACCCGACGAGGTGCAGATGGTGGAGGGCATCCGTGCGGCCTGCGCGGATCTCGCGGGTCGCGGCTTCGCTGCCGCCACCGACATGAATGTCGGCATGACCGCGGGGCTCGCCGAGATTGCGGCCTACGAGCGCGCGAAACGCGACGGGCAGCTCGGCTTGCGCATGTGGCAGGTGCTTGCCGGCAACCCGGAGGGCATCGCGCAGGCCGCCTGGGAAGAGGGGCTGCGGCCGATGGCGGGCGACGCGATGCTGCGCTGGGGTGCCGTGAAGGTGTTCGCCGACGGCTCGGCCGGCGGGCTGACCGCGGCGTTCTTCGACCCCTATCTGGACAGTGCGGGCGGCGGCACCGGCGTGCTCTGCTTCCCGACCGAGACCATGCATCACCTGCTCGGCCTCTATCACCGCCAGGGCTGGCAGCTCGACATCCATGCGATCGGCGATGCCGCGATCGAGCAGGTGCTGAGCGGGATGGAGGCCGCGGATACGCCGGAGCACCCGGTCGCCGGGCGGCGCCATCGCATCGAGCATTGCGGCTTCCTCACGGCCGATCAGCGCAGACGCATGAAGGCGCGCGGCATCCTGCCCGTGCCGCAGCCGGTGTTCATGTACGAGTTCGGCGATCTCTACGTGAAGAATCTCGGCCGGGCCCGCGCCGAGGCGGCCTATCCGATGCGTACCTGGATCGAGGAGGGGCACGAGCCCTCGGCCAGTTCCGACGCACCGGTCTCGACCGTCGATCCGTTCGTGAACCTGTACGCGATGCTCACGCGCAGGACGAACCGGGGCACCGTGCTCGGGCCGGACCAGACGCTGACCCTGGAGCAGGCGCTGCACGCCTACACCTACGCGGGCGCCTACAGCCAGTTCGCCGAGACCACGCGCGGCACGCTTGCCCCCGGCATGCTCGCCGACATCGCGGTGATCTCGGCCGATCTGTTCACGCTGTCACCCGAGGAGGTGTTGACGGCACGTGCCGATCTGACGTTGCGCGGCGGGGCGGTGATCTTCGACCGCCACGGCGAGCTCGCCGCAGCGGCCGCGCAGTAGGTCCCGCGATGCTGCAGCACATCGTCCGCCGCCTGCTCACGGCCGTGCCAGTGATGTTCGGCGTGCTGCTGATCGGCTTCGTGCTGCTGCAGGTCGTGCCGACCGATCCCGCTACGGTGCGCGCCGGGCCGATGGCGACGCCGGACGTGATCGAGGCGATCCGCCGCGATCTCGGCCTCGACCGCCCGATCTGGGAGCAGTTCCTGCGCTACCTCTGGCGGCTCGCGCAGGGCGATCTCGGCGTCTCGATCATCAACAACGTGCCGGTGGCGCAGGAGCTCGGCGCGACCATCGGGCCCACGCTCGAGCTGATGCTCGCCTCGCTCCTCTGGTCGATCCCGCTCGGCCTGCTGCTCGGCACGGTCGCGGCCTATTGGCGCGGCAGCCTGTTCGACCGCGCGGTGATGGCGTTCGCGGTCGCCGGCGTGTCGATCCCGGTGTTCTTCGTCGGCCTCGTGCTGATCTGGTATGTCGGCTTCACGTGGCAGCTGCTTCCGTTCACCGGCCGCGGCGGCCCGCTCTGGACGGTCGAGGGCCTGCGCGCGATCGCCCTGCCTGCGCTCACGCTGGGGGGCGTGTTCGTCGGGCCGATCGCGCGCATGACGCGCACCGCCGTGCTGGACGTGCTGTCGGCGGATCACGTGCGCACCGCGCGCGCGAAGGGGCTGGCCGAGCGGCTCGTCGTGCTGCGCCATGCGCTGCGCAACGCGCTGATCCCGGTGGTGACGCTGATCGGCCTGCAGATCGGCTTCCTGCTCGGCGGCGCGGTGGTGACCGAGACGATCTTCTCCTGGCCCGGTGTCGGGCGGCTCGCGGTCGGCGCGATCCTGTCCTCGGATTTCCCGATGGCGCAGGGCACCATCATCGTCCTCAGCCTGGGCTTCATCGTGATCAACCTGATCGTCGATGTGCTCTACGCCGTGCTCGATCCGCGGGTGCGCGCGTCATGAGCACGGCCACCGCCACCGACACGCCGATCCTCGTCCCGGCCTCGGACACGCCGCCGCCGCGCGCCGGCCTGCTGCGCCGCCTGTTCACCGAGCCCGGTGCCGCGATCGCGGCGGTGATGGCGACCGCCTTCGTGCTCGCCGCGGTGTTCGCCCCCTGGCTCGCCGGAGCCGATCCTTACGAGACGAATCTCCGCGCCACGCTGCGCCCACCCGGCGGCGAGTTCCTGCTCGGCACCGACGCGCAGGGCCGCGACATGGTGGTGCGCTGCCTCTACGGGCTCCGGCTGACCCTCATGATGGGACTGGTCGCGGTGGTGATCGGCGGCAGCACCGGCATCCTGATCGGCTTCCTCGCCGCGTTCTACCGTCGCATCGATGGGCTGCTGATGCGGCTGATGGACATGCTGCTGTCCTTCCCGGCGATCCTGTTCGGGCTGGCGATCGCGGCGATCTTCGGCCCCGGCGTGTTCGCGATCGTGGTGGCGATGTCGATCGCGACCGTGCCGCTGATGGCCCGCATCGTGCGCGGAGCCGCGCTGGTGGTGATGAAGCAGGACTACATCGATGCGGCGCGCGCGGTGGGGATGAGCGACGCCCGGCTGATCTGGCGGCATGTCGCGCCGAACTGCCTGAGCCCGATCTTCGTGTTCGCCACACTCCGCTTCGGCCAGGTGATCCTGCTCGGCTCGGCGCTCTCGTTCCTCGGCCTGGGCGCCCAGCCGCCGGTGGCCGAGCTCGGCGCGATGGCCTCCGAGGGGCGGAACTTCCTGTTCTTCGCGCCCCACATCTCGGTGGTGCCGTCCGTGCTGATCTTCCTCGTGGTGCTGGCGTTCAACGTGCTGGGCGACGCGCTGCGCGACGCGCTGGACCCGAGGCTGCGCATCTGAACGGCGTTGGAAGGGAGACGAGCATGCAACGAACCGTAAGAGGGCTTCTGATGGCGGCGGCCGGCGCGATCGCGCTGGCCGCGACGGGCGAAGCGTTCGCGCAGGCGCCGCGCAACACGCTGGTGGTGCTGCGCGAGATCGACGCCGACCGCTACGATCCGCACAAGGTGACCGCGTTCGCCGCTGGCGAGGTCATCTACATGATGACGGACACGCTGGTCTCCATGGATTGGGACCAGACCACGGTGAAGCCGGGGCTGGCCAAGTCCTGGACCGTGAGCGAGGACGGCAAGCTCTACACCTTCAACCTGCGCGACGACGTGACGTTCTGCGATGGCCGCAGGATGACCGCGCACGACGTCGTCTACTCGCTCAACCGCTGGATCGATCCGGCCACGCGCAGTCCCGTGCGCTGGCGCGCCGGCCCCGTGAAGGAGATCCGTGCCAAGGACGACGTCACGGTCGAGTACGAGCTGAACGAGCCCTTCGCGGAGCTGCTGTTCCAGCTCACGCTCTACTTCGCCGGCGTGATCGACAGGCACACGGTCGAGCGGCTGGGCGACAACTTCGGCACGCAGGGCTTCAACGGCACCGGCCCCTATTGCTGGGTGTCCTGGACGCCGCGCCAGGACCTCGTGCTGCAGAAGCACCCGACCTACAACTGGGGTCCGCCGATCTACGAGAACCCGAGTCCGCAGATCGAGCGCGTGATATGGCGCGTGATCCCCGACCCGAACACGCGCATCGCGGCGCTGCAGACCGGCCAGGGCGATGCAACCCAGCACATCCCGACCTTCGCACTCGAGGCGCTGAGGCGCGTGCCGGGGATGACCGTGCAGCGCCAGCCCAACTACTTCGTCGACTTCTTCATGGGCTTCAAGGTCGACAAGCCGGTGGTGAACGACCCCGTCATCCGTCGCGCCGTCAACCTCGCGGTCGATCGCGACGCGATGGTGCAGGCGACGTTCTTCGGCGCGGCCGACCCGATGCGCAGCCTGATCCACCCTGCCGCTCCCGGCTTCGATCCCGAGGCGAAGGCGAAGCATCCCGGCCATGATCCGGCCGAGGCGCGGCGGATCCTGGACGAGGCCGGCTGGCGGCCGGGACCGGACGGTATCCGCGTCAAGGACGGGCAGCGCGCCTCCTTCCTCGTCTATGCCATCGCCACCCAGACCAACCGGCAGATGACGGAGTCGATCCAGGCCGACCTGCGGCGCGTCGGCATCGAGATGCGCATCCAGATGTTTGATGCCACCGTGGCCTGGGGGCGGCTCGCCACGCAGGAGTTCGACGCGTTCATGATGTCGTATCCCTACGTCTCCGCGACGGACGCGCTGAACCTCTATTTCCGCAGCGAGGCGGCGCCGACGCCCAACCGCATGAACTGGAAGAACGAGCAGACCGACGCCTGGCTGCGCGAGGCGCGCTCGGCGCTCGACGAGGCGGTGCGGCGGCAGGCGGTGGCGAACGTGCAGCGCCAGCTCACCGAGGCCTCGGTGTGGTTCCCGATCGCGCACTCGCAGCTCTGGCTGGCGACGGGACCGCGCGTCGCGGGCGCGCGTCCGCACGGCGTCTACAGCGCGGCCCTGTACAAGGGGCTCGACATCCGCCTGACGCGCTGACCCGACGGGAGACCCGGCATGACCCAGGACCCTGCCACCGAGACGACGACGCTGATCAAGGGCGCCTCCTTCGCGATCGCGTGGGACGGCACGGAGAAGCGCCATGTCTACATGCCCGATGCGGATGTCGCCTTCCGCGGCGGCGCGATCAGCTTCGTGGGCCGCGGCTACGACGGTGCGGCCGATCGGGTGATCGAGGGGGCGGGCCTGATGGTCATGCCGGGGCTCGTCAACATCCATTGCCATCCCTCGTCCGAGCCGATGAACAAGGGGCTGACGGACGAGGTCGGCTCGCCCGGCCTCTACAACTCCTCGCTCTACGAGTATCTGCCGATCTTCCGCGGCGACCCCTCGGGCGTGCAGGCCTGCGTGCGGGTGGCGCTGGCCGAGCTCCTGCTCTCGGGCGTGACCACGGTCGCCGACCTGTCGATGGCGCATCCGGGCTGGCTCGACCTGCTCGGCGAGAGCGGGATGCGCGTCTGCGTAGCACCCATGTTCCGCTCGGCGCGCTGGTTCACCAGGAACGGCCACGTCGTCGAGTACGAGTGGGACGAGGCCGCCGGCGTGAAGGCGATGGAGGAGGCGTTCGGCCTGATCGAGCGCGCCGAGCAGCATCCCTCCGGCCGGCTGTTCGGCATGGCGGTGCCGGCGCAGATCGACACCTGCACGCCCGACCTCCTGCGCGACAGCTTCGCGGAGGCGAGGAGGCGCGGCATCTCGTGGCAGATCCACGCCGCGCAGAGCGTGGTGGAGTTCCACGAGATCACCCGCCGCCACGGGCTGACGCCGATCCAGTGGCTGCACCATCTCGGCACGCTGTCCGACCGGACGATCATCGGCCACGGCATCTTCCTCGACGACCATCCGCGTACCCGCTGGCATACCGAGCGCGATCTCGATCTCCTGGCCGAGACGGGCACGACCGTCGCGCACTGCCCCACCGTGTTCGCCCGGCGCGGGATCATGCTGCGCGACTTCGGTCGCTACCGCCGGCGCGGCGTGCGGCTTGGCCTCGGCACCGACACCTATCCGCACAACATGCTCGACGAGATGCGGCTCGCCGCCTACGCCGCGCGCATGATGGCCGAGACCCCGCGCACGCTGACCAGCGAGGATCTGTTCGGGGCCGCGACGGTCGGCGGGGCGGCGGCACTCGGGCGCGACGACATCGGCCGGCTCGCGCCCGGCTGCCGCGCCGATCTCGTGCTGGTGGACATCACCCATCCGGGCATGCGTCCGGCGCGCGATCCTGTGCGCAGCCTGATCTATGCCGCCGCCGACCGGGCGATCCGCAGCGTGGTCGTGGACGGCACCGAGGTGGTCCGCGACGGCAGGTGCCTGACGATCGACTACCCGGCTGCCGCGGCGGCACTCGAGGAGGCGCAGAAGCGGATGATCGCCAAGGTGCCGGAGCGCGACTGGGCGCACCGTCCGCTCGAGAAGATCAGCCCGCCCACCTTCAAGTATGTCTGAGGCGCCGCTTCTCGACATCCGCGACCTGCGCACCGTCTTCCGCACCTCGGCCGGCGAGGTGCCGGCGGTGGACGGCGTGTCGCTCTCGGTGGCCCCCGGCCGCACGCTCGGCATCGTCGGCGAGTCGGGTTGCGGCAAGAGCGTGCTGTCGCTGTCGGTGATGCGCCTGGTGCCGCGGCCCGGGCGGATCGCCAGCGGCCAAGTGCTGTTCGAGGGGCGGGATCTGCTCGCACTCCCCGAATCCGAGATGCGCGCCGTGCGGGGTGGCGCGATCGGCATGATCTTCCAGGAGCCGATGACCAGCCTCAATCCGGTGCATCCCGTCGGCTGGCAGATCGAGGAGGCGGTGCTTGCGCATCGCGATGTCTCGCGGGCGGAGGCGCGCGGCATCGCGATCGAGGCGCTGCGGCGCGTGCGGATTCCGGCGCCCGAACGCCGCGCCGAGGAGTATCCGCACCAGCTCTCGGGCGGGATGCGCCAGCGCGTCATGATCGCGATGGCGCTCGCCTGCCAGCCCAGGCTGCTGATCGCCGACGAGCCGACCACCGCGCTTGACGTGACGATCCAGGCGCAGATCCTCGACCTGCTGCGCGCGCTCCAGGCCGAGACCGGGATGGCGATCGTGCTGATCACGCACGATCTCGGCGTGGTCGCCGAGATGGCCGACGAGGTCGCGGTGATGTATGCCGGCAAGGTGGTGGAGCGCGGCCCGGCCACGGCCGTGTTCGGCGACGCGCAGCATCCCTACACGCTTGGCCTGTTCGGCTCGATCCCGCGCCTCGACGACGAGCCCGACCGGCTGCTCGCGATCGAGGGCACCGTGCCGCCGCCCTTCAACCTGCCGGCGGGCTGTCGCTTCAATCCGCGCTGCGCGTTCGCCGATGCGCGCTGCCGCGAGACCCTGCCGCCACTCGCGCCCGTGGGGCCGAACCACGTCGCGGCCTGTCTGCGCGCCCCGGTGGAGGCAATCGCGGCATGAGCGAGAAGCTGCTCTCCGTTCGCGGCCTGACCAAGCACTTCCCGGTCGAGCGTGGCGTCGTGTTCACCAGGCGGGTCGGCACCGTGCGCGCGGTCGACGGCGTGAGCTTCGATCTCGCCGAGGGGGAGACGCTGTCGCTGGTGGGCGAGTCCGGCTGCGGCAAGAGCACCACCGCGCGGCTGGTGCTGCGGCTGCTCGACCCGACCTCGGGCGTGATCCGGTTCGCCGGCGAGGACATCGCCAAGCGCCCATCCTCGGCGCTGAAGCCGATCCGCCGGCAGATCCAGCCGGTGTTCCAGGACCCCTATGCCTCGCTCAATCCGCGCATGCCGGTCGGGCGCATCCTCGAGGAGCCGATGGAGGTGCACGAGATCGGAGATGCGGCATCGCGCCGCGCGCGCGTGCACGAACTGCTGCGCCTCGTCGGCCTCGCGCCCTATCACGCCGAGCGCTTCCCGCACGAGTTCTCGGGCGGCCAGCGCCAGCGCGTGGGCATCGCGCGCGCGCTTGCGGTGAGCCCCCGGCTGATGGTGCTGGACGAGCCGGTCTCGGCGCTCGACGTCTCGATCCAGGCGCAGGTGGTGAATCTGCTGAAGGATCTCCAGCAGCGCCTCGGCCTCTCCTACCTGTTCATCGCGCACGATCTCGCGGTGGTGCGGCACGTCTCGGACCGGATCGCGGTGATGTATCTCGGCGAGATCGTCGAGACCGCGACCAAGCGCGACCTCTACCGCGCGCCGCGGCATCCGTACTCGCAGGCGCTGCTGGGCGCGATCCCGGTGCCCGATCCGACACGGAAACGATCGCAGGCCATCCTCGCCGGCGACGTGCCGAGTCCGATGAATCCGCCGTCGGGCTGCCGCTTCCACACCCGCTGCCCGCATGCGGCCGAGCGCTGCCGGCAGGAGCGGCCGGAGCTGCGCGAGTTGGCACCCGGGCATCGCGTCGCCTGCCATCTCGCCGAGAGCATTCCGGCACCGGTGATCCCCTCGCTCGCGCCGCACCCGCCGTCCGCGGCGGTGGCGAAGCGGCTTGCGGCCTATGCGGCGCGGCGGGCGCGTGCGGCGTAACGATCAGATATCGACCGCCTCGGCCTCGAGGGTGCGCGCGTTCTCCTGGATGAAGGCGAAGCGGAGCTCGGGCTTCCGCCCCATCAGCGCCTCGACGATCTCCTGGGTGCGGGCGAAGTCGCTCGGCGGCATCACCACGCGCAAGAGCGTGCGCTTGCGCGGGTCCATCGTGGTCTCGCGCAGGACGGCGGGCGGCATCTCGCCCAGACCTTTGAAGCGGCTGACCTCGATGCGCGTGCCCGGCTTGAACGCCCTGCGTGCCCGTTCCAGGTCGGCATCGTCCTTGGCATAGACCGTCTTCCCAGCACCGACCAGGCGATAGAGCGGCGGCTGGGCGAGGAAGAGGCGCCCGCGGCGCACCAGTTCCGGCAGTTCGCGCCAGAAGAAGGTCATCAGGAGCGAGGCGATGTGCGCGCCGTCCACGTCGGCATCCGTCATGATGATGACGCGGCCGTAGCGCAGCGCCTCGGGCCGCGCCTGCGCCCCCGTGCCGCAGCCCAGCGCCTCGACCAGATCCTTCAGCTCCTGGTTCGCCTTCAGCTTGTCGGCGGAGGCCGAGGCGACGTTGAGGATCTTGCCGCGCAGCGGCAGCACCGCCTGGGTCTCGCGGTCGCGCGCCTGCTTGGCGGACCCCCCGGCGCTGTCGCCCTCGACGATGAAAAGCTCCGTGCCCTCGCGCTCCTCGCGCGCGCAGTCGGCGAGCTTGCCGGGCAGGCGCAGCTTGCGCGTGGCGGTCTTGCGTGCGGCCGTCGCGTTCTCCTTGCGCGCGAGCCGCTCCTCGGCGCGGGAGAGGGCGAGGGCCATCAGGTTCGCCGCCTCCTCGGGGTCCGCGGTCAGCCAGTGGTCGAAGCGGTCGCGTACCGCCGCCTCGACCCAGCGCGCAGCCTCCGGCGTGGTGAGCTTCTCCTTGGTCTGGCCCTGGAACTGCGGCTCGCGGATGAAGGCCGAGAGCATGGCCGCGGCCGGGCCCATCACGTCCTCGGCGGTGATCTGCGCCGCGCGGCGGTTGTTCGTCATCTCCCCATAGGCGCGCAGCCCCTTGACCAGCGCGGCGCGGAACCCCTGCTCGTGCGTGCCGCCCAGCGGGGTCGGCACGGTGTTGCAGTAGGTGCTGAGGAACGGCTCGCCGGAGAGCAGCCAGGTGACGGCCCATTCGACGCGGCCGCCGCCCTCCATCGGCGCTTCGCCGGCGAACGGGCGCGGGGTGAGGATCTCCGCGCCTTCCGTGGCCGAGGCGAGGAAGTCGGCGAGCCCGCCCGGGAAGTGCAGCACGGCCTCGGCCGGCGTGGCGTCGCCGCCCTTGAGCAGGGCGGGATCGCAGCGCCAGCGGATCTCGACGCCGCGGAACAGGTAGGCCTTGCTGCGGCACATCCGGAACAGCCGCGCGGGCTTGAAGCGCACGTCGCCGAAGATCTGCGGATCGGGGCGGAACCGGATCGTCGTGCCGCGGCGGTTGTTCACGGCGCCGGCATTCTTCAGCTTGCCCAGCGGCCGGCCGCGCGCGAATGCCATGGTCCAGAGCGTACGGTCGCGCGCGACCTCGACCTCCAGACGCTCGGAGAGCGCGTTGACCACCGAGGCGCCGACGCCGTGCAGCCCGCCCGAGGTCGCGTAGGCCTTGCCGCCGAACTTGCCGCCCGAGTGCAGCGTGGTGAGGATCACCTCCAGCGCCGAGCGGTCCTTGAATTTCGGGTGCGGATCGACCGGGATTCCCCGTCCGTTGTCGCGCACGCTCACCCAGTTGTCGCGCTCGAGCGCCACGTCGATGAAGGTCGCATGGCCGGCCACCGCCTCGTCCATGGCGTTGTCCAGGATTTCCGCGACCAGGTGGTGCAGCGCGTTCTCGTCGGTACCGCCGATATACATGCCGGGGCGGCGCCGGACGGGCTCCAGCCCCTCCAGCACCTCGATGTCCTTGGCGGTGTAGGCGGCCTCGGCGCGCCCGCCGCGGCTGAACAGGTCGTTCATGCTGTGTTCCTATCCCCGGCAGGGACAGTAGGCGATCGCCCTTCCCCACCACAAGCGGTTGTGCGAGGAAGCGCGCGTGGACTCCGCGCTGACCCTTCTCAGCATCAACCTGCTGCAGCCGATGGTGCTCGCTTTCGGGCTCGGCTTCGCGGCGCAGCTGATCCGCAGCGACCTGCGCCTGCCCGACCCGGTGCATCAGGGGCTGACGATCTATCTCCTGCTGGCGATCGGGCTGAAGGGTGGGGTCGCGCTCTCGGTCGCGGCGCCGTCGGAGGTCGTGGGGCCCATGCTGGGCTCGGTGCTGCTCGGCGCGGCGATCCCGCTCTGGTGCTATCCGGTGCTGCGCCGCCTCGGCCGCTTCAGTGCCGAGGATGCGGGCGCGATCGCGGCGCATTACGGATCGGTCTCGGCGGTCACCTTCGTCGCCGGGCTCGCCTGGCTTGCCGCCGCCGCGGTGTCGGTCGAGGGCTATCTGCCGGCGCTGCTCGCGGTGATGGAGGCGCCGGGCATCGCGGTGGCCATCCTGCTCGCGCGCCGCGGCCACGGCGCCTTCGCCGCGATCGCGCACGAGGTGCTGGCGGGCAAGTCGATCGTGTTGCTGCTCGGCGGCCTGATCGTCGGCGCGCTCGCCGGCGAGCGCGGCTATGCGCCGGTGGCACCGTTCTTCGCCACCGGCTTCCCCGGCGCGCTGACGCTGTTCCTGCTCGACATGGGAGTGATGGCGGCACGGCGCGCGCGCGACGTGCTCAGGGTCGGGCCTTTCCTGCTCGCCTTCGCGATTGCCGCGCCGGTCGTCAACGGCGCGCTCGGCGCGGCGCTGGGGGCGGCGACGGGGCTGTCGCCGGGCGGGGCGACCATGCTCGCGGTGCTCGCGGCCTCGGCCTCCTACATCGCCGCACCCGCCGCGGTGCGGCTCGCGCTGCCGGACGCGAATCCCGGCTATGCGCTGACGGCCGCACTGACGATCACCTTCCCCTTCAACCTGACGATCGGCCTGCCGCTCTACGCGGCGATGGCGGGAGCGGGATGAGATGGCGCGCACGCTGAGGCTCATCACCATCATCGCCGAAGCGGATGTCGCCGACCACCTGCTGCGCGACCTTGCCGCCCTGGGCGTGCGCGGCTGGAACGTGGTGCCGGGGGAGGGGGTGTGGCGGCGCGCGCTCGAGGCCGAGGGCCCGACGGATTTCGACGGGCCGACCGTGCGCATCGAGACCGTCGCCCGGGCCGAGACGGCGGAGGCCGTGATGGCCCGCCTCGCCGCGCACTGGTTCCCACGCTACGCCGTGTTCGCCTGGGTGTCGGACGCGACCGTTCTGCGCCCGGGCAAGTACGCCTGACGCGTCAGCCCTTCTGCAGGTGCGACTCGAGGAACCAGAGGTTCTTGTCGAGCTGGCGCGACAGCGCCGTGAGGATGTCGGCGGCATCCGCGTCGCCCGCCTCGGCGGTCTCGTCGATCGCCTTGCGCACGGCCTTCGCCGCGGCCGCGGTGCGCGCGGCCAGCGCCTCGACGACCTTCAGCCCGTCGGACAGGTCGGTGGGCCACGGCTCGAGCGAGGTCGCCGTGCCGACCGCCTGCACGCTGCCCATCGCCGTGCCGCCGAGGGCGGTGATGCGCTCCGCCATGTCGTCGACATGCGCGTCGTAGCTGTCGGTCATCGCGTCGAACATCTCGTGCAGCGCGATGAAGTGGGGCCCCTTCACGTTCCAATGCGCATGCTTGAGCGCGAGCTGGAGATCGAGCAGGTCGGCGAGCCGCGCGTTGAGGATCTCGATGACGGTCTTGCGCGTGTTCGCCGCAAGGTCGTTGCGGGTCTTGTGCATGAGTCGTTCTCCGGCACGGTCGTACGGGACAATCCGACCGGGAGATGGTTCCCGCAGCAGGACGCGTCAACCGCCGCGCGGTTGCGCGCGGCCCTGCGCATCACGCCGGAATGAACACCTCGTGCACGGCCGACTGCACGCTGCCGCCGAGGATCGGTCCGCCGCCGGCGACGTAGATGCGTCCGTCGATCGCCGCCGCGCCGAGGCCGTGGCGGGGGGTCGGCATCGGCGCATGGTGCTGCCAGGTGTCGGTCGCCGGATCGTAGCTCTCCATCTGGCCGAACACGTTGCCTTGTGCGCCCTGGGGGGTGATCACCCCGCCCTCGCCGCCGAACACGTAGATGCGCCCGTCCACCACCGCGGCTCCCTGGCCCGAACGCGGCGTCGGCAGCGGCGCACGCAGCGACCAGCGGTCGGTCGCCGGGTCGTAGACGTGGTGCAGGGCGGTGTTCTGGCTGAAATCGTTGAACCGGCCGCCGATCACATGGATCAGTCCGCCGAGAGCGACCGTGCCGGTATGGTCGCGCGCGCCCGGCAGCGGCCGACGCGGCTCCCAGCGATCCGCCGCCGGGTCATAGACCTCATGCCAGCCGACCGAGGCGCGATCGGCACCCTCGCCCGCGCCTCCGATGTGGTGGATCTTGCCGCCGAGCTCGACCGCGGCGCCGGCACCGCGCGGGCGCGGCAGCGGCGCGATCGCGCGCCAGCGATCCGTGCGTCCGTCGTAGACGAACGCCTCGCCGTGGGGCGTGCGGTTCTGTTCCAGCATGCCGCCGAGCGCGTAGATGGTCTCGCCGAGCGTCACCACGGCGATGTGGTTGGCGCCGCGGGGCACAGGCGCGCGCTCCTCCCAGCGGTCGGTGCGCGGGTCGTAGGCGTGGTGATAGTTGCGATCGACGCGCTGGTTGCCGTAGCCGCCGATGATGTGCAGTCGTCCGCCCATCGCCACCCCCCAGGCCATCTCGCTGCGCGGCACCGGCAGCGGCGCGCGCGCCTCCCATCGGCCTGGCGGGCCGGCCGGGGCGGGACTCTCGGTCACCCACTGCTCGGCGGTGATCGGCGGCAGCGGGATCGCGCCCGGCGTGCGGAGCGAATGGAACATGTCGTGATGCGCGTGTCCGCCCTGTGCCTGGGCACGCGCGATCGCCGGCGCGGCGAACGCCGAGAACAGAACGGTCCGGCGGGCAATCGTCATGGCGTGTCCTCCGAGGATGTGTCCCCAGCCTGCGACCGTGGCGGGGGCAAGAAAAGACACGGCCGCGCTCACATCCGCGCGCGTCAAGCCGCGGCCTGCCGGGACGAGGTTCGATCGTCTCGCGGCCGCCGCGCATCGGACGGTCTCACGCCGTGTCGTGTGCGGGGTGCAGCCGCGGCAGGTTCGCCTCGATCGCCGCGCGGTGCGGCTCGTAGCGGGCAGGCAGCATCAGCCGCGACCCCAGTGCCGCGACCGGCTCGTCGATCGCGAAACCCGGTGCATCGGTCGCGATCTCGAACAGCACCCCGCCCGGCTCGCGGAAGTAGGTCGAGCGGAAGTAGGTGCGGTCCTGCTGCGGGGTCACCCGGATCCCGCGCGCGGCCAGCGCCGCCGTCGCCGCGGCCTGGGCCGCGTCGTCCGCGGCCCGGAACGCCACATGATGCACCACCCCCGCGCCCATCGCGCCGGCCCAGAATCCCGGCACAGCGCGCAGATCGACGATGCGTCCCAGCCCCGCGCCGGGATGGACGAAGCGGCTGCGGTTGCCCTCGACGGGGCCCGGCTCGTGGCCCAGCACCTCGCTCAGCACCTGCGCCGTGCCGGCCGCGTCCTCGACCCAGAGCGCGATGCCGCGCAAGCCGCGGATCGCGTGTTCGGCCGGGATGCCCTCGGCCGCGCGGCCGGGCAGCGCGGCGGCTGCCTCGTCCTCGACCAGTTCCAGCATCAGCCCGTCATGGTCCTTGAGCGCGATCAGGCGTTCGCCGAACCGTTCCGCCGGCCCCTCGACCGCGAGACGCAGGCCCGCGAGCCGGTCCTGCCAGAAGCCGAGCGAGCCCTCAGGGATCGCCAAGGCGATCTCCGCGGCCTGGCCGGCGCCGTGCCGGCCGGCGCGCGCGCCGGGATAGGGGAAGAAGGTCAGGATCGTTCCGGGCGTGCCGGTCTCGTCGCCGTAGTAGAGATGATGCACGCCCGGATCATCGAAGTTGACCGTCTGCTTGATCAGCCTGAGCCCGAGCGCGCCCTCGTAGAAGGCGAGGTTGCGGTCGGGCGCGCTGGCGATCGCGGTGATGTGGTGGATGCGTCCGATGGCCATGGTCATGAGAGTCCTCCGTCGCGGGGATCGGCCCGTCGTCGCCACGCGATGTCGGGATGGGGCGCGGCGGGTCAAAGAACCGCGGCGGATCGTGCCCATCGGTCTGGTCGATGCGGCGCCGCGTCCGAAACGTCGCGCGTGGGGGGTGGAAAGGTCCGCACGCAATAGTATATAATGTAAAATAATTAAGACGGAACACCTCATCTTGGAGCGGTGCCTTGCCTCTCCGCGACCCAGGAGGCCAAGCGGCGGTTGCCCCGTCCGATACCGGAACGGGTGGGGGCGAGAGGCGCGTGCGCGATCGCCATCTCGGCGGCGGCTGGCGCGTGCTGGACGGCTGCCGGCTGGAGGCGGGCAGCCCGCCCTTCGAGATCGTGCTCGCCCATCCCCGGATCGGGCTGGCGCTGATGGAGCTGGAACCGCGCTGGACGCCCGGGGCCGAGCAGATCCTGCGGCAGCGTCTGTCCACGACCGGCTTCGCCGGGCGGTTCCCGGGCCACCTGCCGATCATCCATCGCCGGCTGCGCCGCGCCGACCTGCCGGAGCTGCCGGCCGTGCTCACCGAGGCCTTCGGCTGGCAGGACCCGCTGACCCTGCCCGAGGAGGGCGACTGGATCGAGGCGATGCGGGAGGCGCTCGGCGCGCGCGATCAGGCCGCACCCACACGTGCGCCGGGCGCCCCGCAGCGTCCTCGGGAACCAGCCGCCGGACAGTGCGGTGTCGAGCAGCCGCCCGCTGCCGCGGAGCCGGTGCCGGCGCAGCACGCGCGGGCCTCGGCGCCGACCGGCCCACCGGAACCGCCGCTCGCGGTCCTGGCGGCGACGCTGACGCGGCCGCCGGAAGCTTCGGCTGCGCCGTCGTCGCGCGCGCCCGTCGCGCCTGTCCGGCGATCCCGCGCCCGCCGTGTCGGTGTGGTCGCCGCGGCGGCGGTGCTGACCGCCGCCATCGTCCTGCTCCTCGTCTCGCGCGAGGAAGCGCCGCCCTCCGACGTCGTGCGGCCTGTCGAGGCGTCCGCGCGCGTGCAGGCCGCTGGCTCGTCGGTCTCTGCCGTACCCGTGCTCGGCCAGCCGGTCGGCGCGGCGCCGGTCTCCGCCACCTCCGCTGCCGTCGCGACCGATCCCGCGATGGTCGCGGCGCCGCCGACCGAGACGACCGCCCCGGTTCCGGCTCCATCGCGTCCGGAGCCTGCCGAACCGCCCTTGGCCGCGTCGCTGCCGCCCGCGCCCCTGACTCCGTTCCCCGAACCGGAGGTGCCGCATCTCGAAGCGGCGGAAGCGATCCTGGCCGCGTCGCTGCCGCCCGTGCCCCTGGCCCCGTTCCCCGAACCGGAGGTGCCGCATCTCGAAGCGGTCGAAGCGGTCCTGGCCGCAGCCCTGGCGCCCGCGCCCCTGGCCCCGTTCCCCGAACCCGTGGCGCCCCGGCTCGCCGCGGCCGAGCAGCTCCTGGCGGCATCGCTGCCGCCGGAGCCACTGGCACCGTTCCCTGAATCCGAGGCGCCGCGCCTGGAGCCCGCCGATGCGGTCCTGGCGGCATCATTGCCGCCGGAGGCGATCGAGCCGTTCGCGGAGCCTGTTGCGCCCCGGCTCGACCTGGCCGAGCAGGCGCTCGTCGCATCGCTGCCACCCGAGCCCCTGGCGCCGTTCCCCGAACCCGTGACACCGCGCCTGGAAGCGGCAGATGCGGTCCTGGCCGCATCGCTTGCGTCTCCGGCGCCCGATCCCTTCGAGGAACCGGATGCACCCCGGCTCGGCCTCGCCGAGCGGATCCTTGCGGCATCGCTCGCGCCCGCGCCCGTGACGCCCTTCGCCGAGCCGGAACCGCCACGGCTCGACGCGGCCGAACGCGTCCTGGCAGCCGCCCCGCCGTCCGCAGCGGCCCCGCCGGCCATGATCCCGACCGTGCCCTGGTTC
>NZ_VIKA01000002.1 GCF_006704265.1 Elioraea sp. Yellowstone
ACCGCACCCGTGCTCTCCAACCCGTCGCAGCTCATCCACCTTGACCCGCAGGGGGCATCCACACATGACGGACGTGACCGGACCCTGATCGGTATGCGTCCGCCCTGGCGTTCCCCGCGCACGCGGGGATGAACCGGTGCGACGGCGACCTACTACCTCGATCGGGCCGCGTTCCCCGCGCACGCGGGGATGAACCGCGGTCTTCCTCAGACATGGCTCCCCTCGCGGCGCGTTCCCCGCGCACGGGGGGATGAACCGACCCAGGCGCCGCTGAATCTGGTCGGCCAGATGCGTTCCTCGCGCACGCAGGGATGAACGGAAGATAGTCTTCGGCGAGGTTGCGACCGTCCGGCAGGTCGGTGACGAGCAGATCCTCGAACGCCGCGCCCCAGACCGTGGTGGCGGCGTACTCGCCCAGCACGTCCGCGATGTCTGCCGGGTCGATGCCGGCTGCGGCGCACGCCTTGGCAGTGTGACGGTCCAGGCAGCGCGCCATCGGCTCGCGCCATTCTTCGCGCCGCGTCCAGGCGATCAAGCCGTCGAGGTTGCGGGGGGCTACCACGCCGTCGTCCCTGCCGAGGAACCCGACGGCAAAGGTGCCCGTGCTGCGGCGTGATCGGCAAGGGCGATGCGGCACCTTGGGGATGATCCCGACGGCTTCGCGTGCGAGGTCAATTGGAGGGGCGATCGGAATGCGAACTTCCGTGTCGAAGCCACAACGCAATCCGCTGCCAGATCAACGAGTTAAGCTTGTAGACTAAATCGGCCCAGTATCAAGGTCCGGAGAGAAGCCGCCCTCTGGAGAGCAAAAACGGCCCTCGTTCCGGGGGCGTAGTATCAAGGCCGGCGCGCAAGGGCGCAGGAAACCTGCGGCCTTCGGCGGCGGTGACCGGTCGGGAGAAGGGTTGCATACGCGGCGACTGGAGCAGCAGTGGGAACCCAGAATAGGAAAGTCTCTGGGCGGCGTGCGACAGATATTGATCGCCGCGGCGGTCGGGCAGACCTCCAGTGGTCGGAGGTTGAAGACCCCGTGCGTGCAACCACCGCCTGGTGGACGTGAGTGCGTACGCCAACCAACTGCCAGTCAACACTGATGCCGGCAGCCGCTTGGCGTATCCCTACCATGGGGATAGCATCAAATGCATGGACGGCAGGATCCACACCTCCCAGCCCGCAGTGGTGAAGCGCCTGAGGCGTGTCGAGGGACATCTGCGCAGCGTGCTCGCCATGATCGAGAGCGGGCGGCCATGTCTTGACATCGCGCAGCAGCTCCACGCGGTCGAGCGCGCGGTGGCGGAAGCGAAGCGCACGTTGATCCGCGACCATCTCGACCACTGCCTCGACACGACCGGCAACACCGCGGCCGAGCGCCGGGCGTCGATCGCCGAGGTCAAGGCGATCGCGCGCTACCTATAGCCGCGGACGGGATCGGGACCGATCTCATGTTCAGCCCTCTCGCTGATCGCACCTACCGCCATCTGTTCGCGGCGCAGCTGCTGTCGCTGCTCGGCACCGGGCTGCTGACCGTTGCCCTCGGCCTGCTGGCCTTCGATCTTGCCGGTGCCCAAGCCGGTGCAGTGCTGGGGACGGCTCTGGCGATCAAGATGGTCGCGTATGTCGGGATCGCGCCGGTGGCGGGCGCCTTCGTGCACCTGCTGCCGCGGCGGACGCTGCTTGTGCTGCTAGACCTGGTGCGCGCTGCCATCGCACTGGCCCTGCCCTGGGTCAGTGAAGTCTGGCAGATCTACCTGCTGATCGGCTTGCTGCAGTCCTGTTCGGCGGCGTTCACGCCGACCTTCCAGGCAACCATCCCCGACGTGCTCGCGGACGAGGGCGAGTACACCAAGGCGTTGTCGCTCTCGCGCATCGCCTACGACATGGAAGCGCTGACCAGCCCGGTGCTTGCAGCCGCGCTGCTCTCGGTGATCGGCTACCACTGGCTGTTCGCGGGCACCGTGCTGGGTTTCGCTGCCTCGGCCGCGCTGGTGGTCTCGGTTCTGCTGCCGTCGCCGCAGCCGCCAGCCCGCGAGGAAGGCCCGTGGGGCCGCACCACGCGCGGCGCGCGCATCTACCTGGCCACGCCGCGTCTGCGGGGGCTGCTGGCGCTGAACCTTTCCGTCGCCGCGGCCGGTGCGATGGTGATCGTCAACACCGTGGTGCTGGTGCGCGGCACGCTCGGGCTCGGCGATGCGTATCTGGCCTGGACGCTCGCGGCGTACGGCTTCGGCTCGATGATCGCCGCCCTTTCGGTGCCGCGCCTGCTGGAGCGGATCGCGGACCGCGCGGTGATGCTGGCCGGGGCCGCACTGCTGGCGGGCGGGATGGCGTTCGGCCCCACCGCGGCCGCAGCCTGGATCACCCTGCTGCCACTCTGGGCGCTGCTGGGCTTCGGCAACGGGCTGGTGCTGACGCCGACCGGGCGGCTGCTGCGCCGATCGGCCGAGGCAGGCGACCGGCCGGCGCTGTTCGCCGCGCAGTTCGCGCTGAGTCATGCGTGCTGGCTGCTGACCTATCCGCTCGCGGGGCGGCTTGGCGCGATTGCGGGCACGGATCTGACCTTCCTGGTGCTGGCCGTGCTCGCCGCCCTCGGCGCGGGGCTCGCTTGGTCCCTCTGGCCGGCCGGCGACGAGGCACCACGCGAACACGTGCACCTCGATCTGCCGGCGGATCATCCGCATCTGGCAGGCGCGGAACCGCTGCCGTCTGGCGGCTTCCGCCACACGCATCCGCCGCTTGCCGACGGGCTGCACCGCTCGGTCTCGGCCGCCTGACCGGCGCTGTTACTCGATGGCGATCTCGCCGGTCATGCCGTGCGCGGCATGGGTGCGTCGGTCTGCCGCCAGGATGCCGCAGCGCAGATCGGTGATGCGCCCGGTGGCGACGGGAACGAACCACCACTCGGCGGCGTGGCCGGGATAGACTTCGATCTCGCGGATCGCGCCCTTGACCTCGGCCAGCGTCACCGTCCGCCCGTCCGGCTGGCGCTGGGTGACCTGGACCTTTCGGGTGAAGACGCGGGCGGCGAACTCGTCGGAGGTGAAGTAGTGTGGATCCAGACTGACATTTCGCAGGATCAGGCGATACAGCTTTCCCGTTTCGAAGCGCATGCGGTTCGGCACGAAGGCGTGGGTTCCGTCGGCTCGGCCGAGCTCGACGACGATGTCGATCGGGGGCTGGTTCGCAAGGTCACCGACGGCTTGTGCTGACGCTGTCGTCAAGAGCAGGGCGCCAGCAATTGTGGCGGCGAACCATTGGCGGCGTGCAGGCATGGTCGATCTCCTCCCGTGGTGCTGCGTGCGGATGCGAATCAGACCCGTTCTGCACCTCCGGGCGCGGCCTCAGACGAACAGCGCGGTCAGGTACATCACCGCGAGGCCAGCGCCGATGCCGCCGAGACTGCTCGGTGCGGTCAGCGCGCTTGGCCCGTCGCGGCGCGCGATCAGGGCCAACACCTCAAGGATCACCTGGAGGATTGCGCCGGCGCCGATGCCCAGGCAGATCGCGACCCAGAACGGGCTGACCGCCTGCGCGCCGATCCACACCCCGGGCACGGCCGGCAGGCCGGCGAGCGCTGCGAGGCCGACGAAGGTGAGCGGGCGCGGCCGGCGGCCGACCAGCGGCGCGGCGATGCCGAAGCCTTCACTCACGTTGTGGATGGTGAAGCCGATCACCAGGAAAGTCGCGAGCGCGGCCTCGCCGGCGGCGATCGCCGCCCCGACCGCGAGCCCCTCGCCGAGATTGTGCAAGCCGATGCCGAGGGCGATGAACGCCGCCAGCGCCGCGCCCTCCGGCGCGCGGCCGCCGCGGCGGCCGATCATCGTCAGTGCGCCGGCGGAGATCAGCATGGTCACCCAAACCGCGGCCTGCGCGCGCAGCCGGTCGAGCGTGCCACCCGCCTGCTCGAGCCCCTCGCCCAGCGTGTCGAGGAACAGGTAGCCGAGCAGGCCCACCGTGACCGCGAGCACGAAGCGCAGGCCGGCGGCGCTCAGCGCGGCGAGGCCCGGATAGGCGAGCAGCCCGGTCGCCACCGGCGCGACACCGAGCAGCAGCCCGACCGTGGCCAACAACCAGAGCGTCGGCACGTCCCAGCGCGGGGTCGCGCGCGCCACCTCGATTGCATGCTCGAAGGTCACGCCGGTCGAGGTCACGAGGACGATCTGGTGCGCCTCGCCGTCCACCCATGGATACGGGATGGTGATGCGCGCGGTGCCCAGGCGGTCGACCGGGCCGGGCGGATCGATCGTGAAGCTGCGATACGCGCCGTCCACCTGCACCTGGGCGATCCGGACAGGCTGCGAACCGTCGGCCCGGACCGAGAGGGTGATGAGTCCAGGATCAAGCCGGGTCCGCTCGACCGTGACCTGCTCGACCGGCGGCGCACCTTCGGTCAGCCGTTCGAGCGGCCGGCCGAGGATGAGCAGCGCCAGGATCGCCGCGAGCACGACCAGCGGCAGCGTGAGCCAGCCGGCCGTGCGCCAGGGCGCGGGACGCGTCGCCGGAAGTGCTGCCGATGCGACGGCAGGACCAGCGTCGGGCGCCATCACACCACCTCGAAGTGGCTCATCCAGCCGAGCTCGGCGAACTCCGACTGGTGGGCATGGAACATGTAGATTCCGGGCTCGTGCTCCGACCAGTCGATCTCAAGGATGCCGCGCTGGCCCTGGCACTGCATGATCGTGTCGACCGTGCGCAGCGTGGGCGTCAGCGTCGTGCCATGATCGTAGTAGTCGAAGAAATTGCCGTGCAGGTGGAACGAGTTGATCGGGTCGAACTCGGTGATGTTGATCAGGTAGATGCGCAGCCTGCGCTGCCGCTCCACGCGGATCGGCCTCTGCTGGTAGGCGAATGCGACGGTGTTGACGGCGTAGACCTCGTTCTCCTCGTCGAAGTTCGTGTCGAAGCCGTTCATGCAGAGCATGATCTCCTGCCAGGCGGCGTTGCGTGCCGAGCCGAGCAGGCGGGACTCCGCTGCCCCGCGCGCCTCCGGATGGCGCGCGGGGTCGGGATCGACGATGAAGGCGCCATACATGCCCTTGTGGATGTGCCGCTTCAGCGGCAGGGCGTGACAGTGATAGAGGTGACAGCCGAACGGCTTCGCCTCGAACTCGTAGACGAAACGTTCTCCCGGCTGCGCCAGGCCGGCATAGGGCACGCCATCCATCCGCCAGGAATGGATGCCATGGAAGTGCATCGTGTGCGGATGCGCGCTGCCGTTCTGGAAGATGATGCGCAGCTTCTCACCTTCGGTGCAGCGCAGCGTCGGGCCGGGGATGCGGCCGTCGAAGGTCCAGGCCGGGAACATGACCTCCGGCGCAATCTCGACCTCGGTGTCCACCGCCGTGACCACCCACTCGCGCACGCGCGTGCCGTCGGGGTCGGTCACCACAGTGCCGACGTCCCAGTCGGTCAGGATCGCATGTGGATCGAAGCCGTTGCGCGCGTGATCGACGACGCCGACGACGATGTTGTCGCCCGCCATGCCCGACACGCCGTGCGGACCGCCATGGCCGGACGCGGGGGCCGCATGGTTCGCGCCGATCGCCGAGCGGATCGCGAACCCGGCCCCCGCCGGCGCCGCCACCGCTCCCGCCGCCGCTCCTGCGCTGAGCAGCAACCGTCGCTTTGGGACCGTCAGCATCGCCTGTCCTCCGCCGGCCGTTCTGTCCGCCAGGCTCTTCAGTCTGGCCAACGCTTTATAATTTAGTACCAACTAAGTTACACGATGCTCGTTAGGATGCAAGTCGCGCCAGAACCAGCATCGGGGACGATCGTGGCCGCCGCCGTCCGCAAGCGCAGTCTCCCTCCCGCCGACGACCAGGCGGCGCGCTTCGTCCGCCAGCGCGAGGCGGACCGCACCTCTGTGGCGGAGGACTATGTCGAGCTGATCGCGGATCTGCTGCGCGAGGACGGCGAGGCGCGCGCCGTCGATCTGGCGCGGCGGATGGGCGTGTCGCAGGCGACCGTCACCGCCACGGTCGGACGGCTGCAGCGCGACGGGCTGGTGGACACCAAGCCCTATCGCGGCCTGTTCCTGACGCCGAAGGGCCAGGCGCTCGCTGAGGCTGCGCGCCGCCGCCACGACCTGGTCGTACGGTTCCTGCTCGCAATCGGCCTCGACCCGGAGACGGCCGAGGCGGATGCCGAGGGCATCGAGCACCATGCGAGCGAGAAGGCGCTCGCGGCGTTCGCGCGCTTTCTCGCCGAGCGGGAGGAGGGCCGGTGAGTGGCGGCATGCTGTCGATCGGCGGACTCGCCCGCGCGACCGGGGTGAAGCCGACGACCATCCGCTGGTACGAAGCGGAGGGACTGCTGCCGCCGCCGGCGCGCACGGAGGGTGGGCATGGTGCCTATGGCCGCGCTCATCTCGACCGGCTGGGGTTCATCCGCCACGCGCGCGAGCTCGGCTTCGGCCTGCCGGCGATCCGGGACCTGCTTGGGCTGGCGGACCGGCCGGATGCGGACTGCGCCGCTGTGCACGCGATCACCATGACGCAGATCGACGAGATCGACGGCCGCCTGCGCGGGCTGCATGCGCTGCGCGAAGAGCTCAGCCGGATGGCGGAGCGCCGCCGGGGCGGGACGGTCGGCGACTGCCGTGTCATCGAGACGCTCGCCGACTTCGCGCACGGCCACTGCCAGGACTCCAGGCACGGCAGGCACCCCGGCGACGGCTGACGATCAGACGCCGCCGGGCGCACCCGCAGGTCTGGTCCTTCGATCGGCCGCGCGTCTCGGGACGGCTCCCAAGCGCGCAGGGCCGGCTGCTCGGGGCGCTGGCGCAGTGGCCAGATCGACAAGGATCGGGCAGTGGGGACGGTCATCGCCATGGCAGTGGGCGGCCAGGTGGGACAGCGTCGCCACCATCGCTTCCAGCTCGTCGATCTTGTGCTTCAGCGCCGCGACATGGCCGAGCGCGAGGCGCTTGACGTCGGCGCTGCGACGCGAGCGGTGGCGCCAGAGCGCGAGCAGCTCGGCGATGCCCTCCATCGTGAAGCCGAGGTCGCGCGCGCGCCCGATGAAGCGCAGCGTGTGCACGTCCATCTCTGTGTAGTGCCGGTACCCGGCGTCCGACCGGGACGCCTTTGCGATCAGCCCGGTCGCTTCGTAGTAACGGATCATCTTCGCCGAGACGCCCGACGCCTTCGCTGCTTCGCCGATAGTCATCATCCGATCCTCCTTTCTTGATCACGTCGCGCCCAGGGCGCGACGGCTCCGCGCAACCGCGTCCGTCTGCTCTGACACTCGGCCGGGCGTCCCAGCCCGCGCCGAGGCGAGCCGGACACGACGCAGGCGCAGTGCATTCGCGAGCACGAAGACGCTGGAGAGCGCCATCGCGGCTGCGGCCAGCACCGGCGAGAGCAGCATGCCGTTGATGGGATAGAGCAGGCCGGCGGCCACCGGGATCAGTGCGGTGTTGTAGGCGAAGGCCCAGAACAGGTTCTGCCGAATGTTGCGGATGGTCGCGCGCGACAGTGCCACCGCCTTCGGCACGCCGGCGAGATCGCCCGACATCAGGACCACGTCCGCAGCCTCGATCGCGATGTCGGTGCCGGTGCCGATGGCGATGCCGACATCCGCCTCGGCAAGCGCCGGCGCGTCGTTGATGCCGTCGCCGACGAAGGCGGCGCGGCCGTGGCGCGCCTTGAGTTGCCGCAGCGCCTCCACCTTGCCGTCGGGCAGCACCTCGGCGACCACCTCGTCGATGCCGACCGTGCGCGCGATCGCCTGCGCGGTGCGCGCATTGTCACCGGTGATCATCGCGATCTTCAGGCCGAGCGCATGCAACGCGGCGATCGCTGCGGGCGTCGTGTCCTTGATGGGATCGGCGACGGCAAGGATCGCGGCCAGCCGGCCGTCGATCGCGGCGTAGAGCGGCGTCTTGCCCTGATCGGCGAGCCGCGCGGCATCCGCGGCGAAGGCTGAGAGGTCGACGCCCAGGCGGGTCATGAACCGGTCCGCGCCCACCTCGACGTCTCTCCCGCCGACTATGGCCCGCGCACCAAAGCCCGGAACTGCCTCGAACGAAGTGGTCTCGGCGAGATCGACCGTCTCGGCCGCCGCGGCCGCCACGATCGCGCGCGCGATCGGGTGCTCCGACTTCGCCTCCACCGCGGCCACCGCGCTCAGCACCTCCGCCCGCTCGAATCCAGCAGCGGTGGTCAGGTCGGTCAGTTCCGGATGGCCCTTGGTGAGGGTGCCGGTCTTGTCCAGCGCGATGACCCGCACGTCCTTCAGGAGCTGCAGCGCCTCGCCGCGGCGGAACAGGATGCCGAGCTCGGCCGCCCGTCCGGTGCCGACCATGATCGAGGTCGGGGTGGCGAGCCCCATCGCGCAAGGGCAGGCGATGATCAGCACCGCCACCGCGTTCACCAGCGCGAAGGTCATCGCGGGGTCCGGCCCGAACGCCAGCCAGACGAGGAAGGTCGCCAGGGCGACCACCATCACCGCCGGCACGAACCACAGCGTCACCCGGTCGACCAGCGCCTGGATCGGCAGCTTCGATCCCTGCGCCTGTTCGACCATGCGGATGATCTGCGCGAGCAGCGTGTCGCCGCCGACCTTGGTCGCGCGGAACGCGAAGGCGCCGGTCTGGTTCACGGTCCCGCCCACCACCGCCGCGCCGGCCTGCTTCTCGACCGGCATCGGCTCGCCGGTGATCATCGACTCGTCGACGAAGCTCGCGCCCTCGATCACCTCGCCATCGACCGGAAGGCGCTCGCCGGGCCGGACCTCGACGATGTCGTCGGGACGCACGGCGGCCGCCGGGACCTCCTGAACGACGCCGTCGCGGCGCACGCGCGCGGTGCGCGGCTGCAGCCCAACCAGGCGGCGGATCGCCTCCGAGGTTCGCCCCTTCGTGCGCGCTTCCAGGAAGCGCCCGAGCAGGATCAGGGTGACGATCACCGCCGCGGCCTCGAAATAGACGTTCACCGTGCCCGGCGGGAGGAACT
Organism: Elioraea sp. Yellowstone; assembly: GCF_006704265.1. Classification (GTDB taxonomy): domain Bacteria; phylum Pseudomonadota; class Alphaproteobacteria; order Acetobacterales; family Acetobacteraceae; genus Elioraea. The sequence continues at coordinate 8,952 of NZ_VIKA01000002.1, forward strand.
GCGGCGCAAACGTCGCGACCACCGAATAAGTGTAGGCCGCGCCGGTGCCGACGGCGACCAGCGAGTTCATGTCCGGCGCGCCGCGCAGCAGGGCGGGGAAGCCCACGCGGTAGAAGCGCAGGCCGGGGCCGAACAGGACCAGCGTGGCGAGCACGAACTGGACGAGCCAGTTCCCGTGCAGGCCGATCGTGTCCACCACCAGGTGGTGGATGGCGGGAACGAGGTGCCGGCCCATCTCGAGCACCACCACGGGCAGCGTCAGGACGCCGGCCATCACGACCGCGCGCCGCAGACCGGCCAGCTCCGCCGCGCGCCGCTCGGCCTCCGCGTCCGACGACGCGGCGTCCGCCGCGACCGGGGCGGCGTCGTAGCCGGCCGCCTCGACCGCGCGGATCAGCGCGCCGACCGCCACCGCGCCGCGCGGCACGGACACCGAGGCCCGCTCGGTGGCGAGGTTGACACTCGCCTCGATCACGCTCGGCACGCTCCGGAGCGCGCGCTCGACACGGCCGACGCAGGAAGCACAGGTCATGCCACCGATCGTGATCTCGACCGTCTCGCGCGGCACGCCATAGCCGGCCGCATCGATCGCGGCGACGAGAGCCGCCGGATCGGGGGCGCCGGCGAAGGACACCTCCGCGCGCTCGGTCGCCAGGTTCACGCTGGCCTCGGCCACGCCCGGCACCGCCTTCAGCGCCCGCTCGACCCGGCCGACGCAGGAGGCGCAGGTCATGCCCTCGATGGCGAGACTGACCGTCTCCGTGGCGGCGGGCCTCTGAGGAACGGCGTTCATCGCTGTCTCCGTGCGGTCATGGACAACCGAGGCCACAGATGAGGCTTCCCATCGTTGGAAGGTCAAGCGCCGATTTCGGTCCGCGCCGAGGGCTTGACCTTGCCACTATGGCAAGCCCCACATCGCTCCTGACACGCGTTCCAGACGGGAGAGCCCCGATGATCTTCTCTGTCAACAACATGACCTGCGGCGGCTGCGTCCGCTCGATCACCAAGGCGATCCAGGCGGCCGATCCGAAGGCCTCCGTCTCCGCCGATCTCGAGACGCGCCACGTCGCGGTCGAGACCTCGCTCCGCACCGACGAGATCCAGGCCCTGCTCGCCAAGGCCGGCTACGAGGCGCGACCTCTGGCCGGATAGGCGAACGGCGTCCTGCCGGTCTGGGCGGCGGGAGCTCCGGCCCGCTCGGTCGGCCGCCGCAGCAATACTTTGTCACGAGCGGGACACTGGGCCGTCGTGTGCGGGTGGTAGACAGCCCGCCGTTGTTGGCGTCGGGGCTGTTCGTCATGCCTCGCCGCGCTACCGGTCGGCCATGGTCTGCCAGTGGAGCCTGCGATCCCGCGGCAGAGAGATCGTGATTCCGCTCGAGGCAGCAGCATCCGCTCCGGCGCAATGTGACCTCGACGCTCCGTTCTCCGAGTAGGGCTCGCGATATGAAGGAACTCTCATGAGCACGTCGAATGTCGTTCTTTGTGCCCCGACGCGCACCGCGATCGGCACCTATGGGGGCACCCTCAAGGACGTCCCCGCAGCCGATCTCGGCGCGACCGTGATTCGCGCCTGCCTCGAGCGCAGCCGACTGAACGGCGGCGACATCGGCACGATCGTCATGGGCCAGGTTGTGCAGGCCGGAGCCAAGATGAACCCGGCACGTCAGGCGGCGATCAAAGCTGCGATCCCGGTCGAGGTACCGGCGATGACGGTCAACCGCGTGTGCGGTTCGGGTGCGCAGGCCATCGCGACAGCGGCGCAGGAGGTGATGCTCGGTCTCGTCCAGAGTGCGGTGGCCGGCGGCATGGAGAACATGGACCAGGCGCCGTACCTGCTGTCGGGCGGGCGCTGGGGCTATCGCATGGGTGACACGCAGATCTATGACAGCATGCTGCGTGATGGTCTCAACGACGCTTTCTCGGATCAGCACTCCGGCTCGGTGACCGAGGATCTCGTCGCCAAGTTCCAGATCAGCCGTGAGGCTCAGGACCGTTGGGCGTACCGATCGCAGAAGCGGTTCGGCGCAGCGCAGGCGGCCGGGAAGTTCGAGTCCGAGATCGCGCCGGTCGAGGTGCCGAGCCGTAAAGGTCCGCTCCTCTTCTCCAGGGACGAACACAACCGCCCGGACACCACCCCGGAATCGCTCGCCAAGCTGACACCTGCCTTCCGCAAGGACGGGACGATCACGGCGGGCAACGCGCCAGGGCTGAACTCGGGCGCGGCCGCAATGATCGTCGCTGATGCGGCTTGGGCCGAGAAGCGTGGCCTCGAACCGATGGCACGGCTGGTCGCCTACGGCATCGGTGCGGTGGAGCCCGGCCTGTTCGGGCTTGGGCCGCTGCCGGCGGTCCGACAGGCCTTGGAGCGCGCCGACTGGACGCTGGGCACGGTCGAACGCTTCGAGATCAACGAGGCGTTCGCCGCGATCGTGCTGGCGATCATCCAGGAGCTTGGCCTGCCCGAGGACATCGTCAACGTCGAGGGAGGTGCCATCGCGCATGGGCATCCGATCGGCGCGACGGGTGCGGTCCTGACGACCCGCCTGCTGCATGCGATGCACCGCGACAACATCCACCGTGGCCTTGTCACACTCTGCATCGGCGGCGGCCAGGGCGTGGCTCTCGCCCTGGAAGCCCTCCGCTGACAGGCCATGCAGGCGACAGGGGCGACGAGGCACAAGGCAGAGCCACTAGCGGAGACATACCCATCATGAGGACGACTGAGGTGGGCGCAGCTCGCGCCGTTCAGAAGCGGGCGTCGAAGGCGGCGGACGACACGGCGCTCGGGCAACCCGGATCCATCACGCTCCAAGACTTCGTCGCTTATCAGCGAGACGTCCTCGAGCGGACGGTTCTCTTCTGGGACGCGTTGCGCCAGCGAGCGAACAACATGATCGAGCATGAGCGAGCCGGTCTGCCGCCGCTCCTGGACTTCAAGTACGAGATACTGATGGATGGCCGGCAGTTCGATCGTCCCGCCAACTACGCGCTGCTCAAGATCACGGAGAGTGCCAAGGTTCACGCTGACGAGTGCGTCGACCCCGCCAAGCCGCCGGTCATCATCGTCGATCCGCGTGCCGGTCATGGTCCCGGCATCGGCGGCTTCAAGCGCGAATCCGAGGTGGGCATGGCGCTCGGTGAAGGCCATCCGGTCTACTTCGTGATCTTCTTTCCAGAGCCTGCGCCGGCGCAGACGCTGGCCGACGTGCTGCACGCGCTCCGACGTTTCGTCGAGGAGGTTGCGCGGCGCCATCCCGGCAAGCCGCCTGTTCTCTATGGCAACTGCCAAGCCGGCTGGGCTGTCACCCTCGTCTCGGCCGATTGCGAAGGCCTGGTCGGGCCTGCCGTGCTCAACGGCTCGCCCCTCTCCTACTGGGCCGGCGCGTCGGGCGTGAACCCCATGCGCCTGACGGGCGGCCTGTTGGGCGGCGCCTGGCTTGCCCATCTGGTGTCGGACCTCGGCGACGGCCGGTTCGACGGTGCATGGCTGGCCCAGAACTTCGAGCATCTCAAGCCGGAGAAGGCGATCTGGGAGAAGTACGCTCACCTCTTCGCGAACATCGACTCCGAGCGCGAGCGCTTCCTCGAGTTCGAGCGCTGGTGGAACGGGTTCTACTTCCTGAGCCGCGAGGAGATCCTGGCCATCGTCGAGAACCTGTTCATCGGCAACAAGCTGGAGCAGGGCCGACTCCGGATCTGCGACGGCTGCTGGGCGGATCTGCGACGTATCAGGAATCCTCTCGTCATCTTCGCGTCTTACGGCGACAACATCACGCCGCCGCACCAAGCGCTCGGCTGGATCCCGGTCGTCTACCAGGACACCTACGATCTCAAGCGGGCCGGGCAGCGCATCGTCTATCTGACCAACCCGCATGTCGGACATCTCGGCATCTTCGTCTCCGCGAGCGTGGCTCGCCTCGAGCACCGCGCGATCCTCGAGAACCTTGAGGAGATCGAAGCGCTGGCCCCGGGCCTGTACGAGATGAAGATCGATAACCCGTCGGGCGATCCGGACTGCCACAAGCCATCCTACAGCGTCCGCTTCGAGCCGCGGAGGGTTGAAGATCTCGAGACAGATCCGCCACGCATGGCGTTCGAGCGGGTGCGACAGGTGTCCGAGTTCAGCGAAGCCCTCTATCGGACATTCATCAGCCCGTGGGTGCAGGCGCTTGCCAACCCGTGGACCGCGGAGACCTTGAAGTGGCTGCACCCGATGCGCAGCAGCCGCTATCTGCTGTCCGAGGCGTTCAATCCGTGGATGCGCACTGTTGCCGCGCTCGCCGAGATCATCACGAATGGCAGGCAGCCGCTGCCGCAGGACCATCCCCTCCTGGTGCGTGAGCGTGCCGCCATGGGAGACGTCACTCGCGCTCTCGAGAAGGTTCGAGAAGGTCGCGATACCGTCTACGAGGGGACGTTCAGGCTCCTGTACGGCCCTTGAGAGTGCCTGACATGGGTCCGTCCGGTGGCTCAGGCGAGGGCGACATGGATGGCTGCACGCGTGCCCCACGCGTGGAATAGTTGATGATTCGGTCTGGGGCGCCAGTCCGGACATCGACAACACGCGCTCGGCCGGCGGCGTTTAGGTGGACCGGGCGATGAAACTGAACGAGACACTCGGCGTGGCCAGAAGGCCAAGTGCACAGTCGCCTACACGGTCCGGCGGCTCGACATCCAGCGGCGGGATGGCCGACCCGAGCCTCGCCCGATGCGTTGTCGATGGTGCGATCGCATTATGGCCTGCAACAATTTGTCATGCAGGAGACACGGCGCCGTCGCATCCGGTTGGTAGTTGCCGAAAGGGATCGGCCCGAGGGATGCTTGCCATGTTTCGCTGTACGGCCAACCGGCCTGTCATTGCACGCACAACGGCGCTCACTTCGTGCCCGGTGCCATGAGCACGGCATCGGACATCGACGCGCGGCGGGACCTTGCGGCGGAGGCGCACATCCTCGTGGTCGAGGATGACGGCGAGATGCGCGCGCTGATCGCCCGCTTCCTGCGCCAGAACGGCTACCGCGTCACCGCCGTGCGCGACGGCCGCGAGATGTGGGAGACGCTGGCCGGCGCGCCGGTCGACCTGGTGCTGCTCGACATCATGCTGCCCGGGCAGTCGGGGCTCGATCTCTGCCGTGCGCTCCGGGCCAAGAGCGGCGTGCCGGTGATCATGGTGACCGCGCGCGGCGAGGAGACCGATCGCGTGCTCGGCCTCGAGCTCGGCGCCGACGACTACATCCCCAAGCCGTTCGGGCGTGCCGAGCTGCTCGCGCGGGTGCGTGCTTTGCTGCGGCGGGCCCGCGGCGAAACGGGCACACCGCAGGCCGGAGCGAGCGGTGTGTTCCTGTGCTTCGCCGGCTGGACGCTCGACACGCGACGGCGCGAGCTGATCGCGCCGGACGGCACCAGCATCGACCTCTCTGGCGGCGAGTACGACCTGCTGCTGGCGTTCTGCGAGCATCCGCAGCGCGTGCTGTCGCGCGACCAGCTGCTCGACCTCGCGCGCAGCCGCAGCGCGATCGGCATCGACCGCTCGGTCGACGTGATGGTCAGCCGGCTGCGTCGCAAGATCGAGCCGACCGACGACAGCCCGGCCATGATCAAGACCATCCGCGGCGCGGGCTACATGTTCGTGCCCGCGGTGACCCGGAGCCGATGATCCGGCGCGTCGCGACGCGGCTGTGGCCCGACACGCTGGCCGCGCGGGTCGTGCTGGTGCTGCTTGCTGGCCTCACGCTGTTTCATCTGGGCAGTCTCTGGTTGCACCAGGCGGACACCGAGACGGCGCTCGCTGCGACGCAGGAGGCGTTGCTCAGCGAGCAGATCGCCGGCGCGTCGCGCGCCATCATGAGCGTGCCGGTCGATCGGCGCGCTGAGCTCGCGCGTGCGCTCTCGACGCCGAATCTCGATCTCCGCTGGGCCGCGGAACGGGCCTTGCCGATCGCCGCCCCTGCCGATCGTCGCATCGCGGGGTTCGCGGCGCGGCTGCAGGCGGTTCTCGCGGGCGGGCAGGGCGTGCAGGTGAGCCTCGGCCCCGCTTCCGGCGACGAGGTGCGGCGCGTGTTCGGACCGGGCCGCAGCGACGCGATCGCAGGCGCGATCGCGCTCGCGGACGGATCGTGGCTGAACCTGCGGGTCGTGCGGGGCGCCTCGGCGGGCGCATCGCAGCATGCCTCCCTGCTCTCCACCACCGCCATGGCCGGGGGCATCCTGATCGTCGGTTTGCTGGTGGTGCGCACCCTCAACCGCCCGCTGCGCCAGTTGGCCGAGGCGGCGAACCGGATCGCTACCCCCGCCGCGCCGCCTGCCGTCCTTCCCGAGGAGGGACCGCGCGAGGTGCGGAGCGCTGTCCAGGCGTTCAACCGGATGCAGGCGCGCATCGACCGGCTGATCACTGACCGCACCCAGGCGCTCGCCGCGGTGAGCCACGACCTGCGCACGCCGATCGCGCGGCTCAGGCTGCGCGCGGGTTTCCTCGAGGACGCCGAGACGCAGCACGCGATCGATGCCGATCTCGACGAGATGGAGGCGATGATCGACGCCACGCTCGCCTATCTGCGCGGGGAGACCGAGAGCGAGCCGCGCCGCCCGGCCGATCTCGCGGCGATCCTGGAGACGCTGTGCGACGCTGCCGCCGATGCCGGTCATTCGGTGCGGTGGACCGGCCCCCGGCAGGCGCGCCTGGTCTGCCGGCCGATTGCGCTCAAGCGCGCCTTCGCCAATCTGATCGACAACGCGGTGAAGTATGGTGGGGGTGCTCGTGTCTCGCTGGACGCGGATGCTGCGGCGATGACCGTGCGCGTGGAGGATGACGGGCCGGGGATCCCGGAGGAGGCGCTGGAGGCCGTGTTCGAGCCGTTCCGGCGGCTGGAGGACTCGCGCAACCGGGGCACCGGCGGGTCCGGCCTCGGATTGACGATCGCGCGCCAGGTGGCGGAGGCGCATGGCGGGACGCTGGTGCTGGAGAACCGCGCGGGCGGCGGGCTTGCCGCCACGGTTCGCCTGCCGCGCAGTTCGCCGGCAGGGGATCCGGTCCCGTGCTGAGAAGGAGGTCCATCCGATGACGATGAGTCTTGGCAGGCGGCACGTCCTGGCCGGGCTGGCGGGCGCACCGCTGGCCGCGGCCGGACCGGCGGCATGGGCGCAGGGCGGCCTGCCGCTGCTCACGGTCTGGCGCGACCCGAACTGCGGCTGCTGCGGCGGTTGGCTGGCGCATATGCGCACGGCCGGCTTCCCGGTGCAGGACAACGTCGTGCCCTCGCCCGCGCCGGCGCGACGGATGCTCGGCATTCCGGCCGATCTCCTGTCCTGCCATGCGGCGCAGGTGGGCGGCTTCGCGCTCGAGGGACACGTGCCGGCGGCGGCGGTGAAGCGACTGCTGGCGGAGCGGCCCGCCGGCGTGCGCGGCCTCGCCGTGCCAGGGATGCCGCTTGGCTCGCCCGGCATGGAGGTGCCGGGGCAGGCACCCGACACCTACGACGTGATCGCCTTCGATGCCGGCCAGGGCCGGTCGATCTTCATGCGCTTCCGCGGCGGCGAGCCGATCTGACGCAACGGCATGGAGCGGGTTCCGGATGCGAACCCGCTCCCGCCTCTCGATTGGGCAGTGCCGTTCACAACCCGCGCATGGACATTCCGCGCAGGTGCTCGCTCGTCAGCTCATCGGCGATGCGCTTCTGCTCGTCCGAGAGTGTACCGTAGAGCGACCCCATGGCCGCGGCGACCGCACGCGTCGCTTCGAGCCGTGCCGCCAGCAGTGCCGCCCGGCGCTCGAGCTGCGCCGGTGCCGCCGCGGGCTGCGCCGCCGCCTGCATCGCCTGGGCATAGGCCTGCCGGAGCCGGTCGGCGGCGGCCCGGGCGGCATCAGAGAAGGCGCTCCACTGCGGCGTCTGCGCGTCGGTGATGCGGAGTGCTGCGCGGACATAGGCGAGGTGCGCGTCGATGCGGTCGAAGTGCCGGAGGGCGTCCGCGCCCAAGGGGTCGCCCCACCGCCCCATCTGGCCCATCATGCCGGGCCCGCCCATCATCATGCCGGGCCCACCCATCATGCCGGGAGCGCCGGGAGGACCCATCCCCATGCCCCGACGGCGGCCGCCACGCCCATCCTCGTCCTCGACGTCCACGCGGATGCCGGGCCCGACGTTGATGATGACGTTCATCGGCGCACTGCCCGCGCCGTGGCGCATCATCATCATGCGCCGGCGCTCGCCCTCGTCGGGTCCGCCCATCATGCCGGGTCCGCCCATCATGCCAGGCCCACCCATCATGCCAGGCCCGCCCATCGTTCCGGGCATCGCCTGAGGCGGCGTGGCGGGCGACGGCGCCGCCTGCGCCGTCTGCACGCTGCCCGGATGGTGCGCGCTGTGCTCCTCGTCCGTCGTTGCAGCCTGCGCCATCGCCGCGGTGCCGACCAGGGTCGCGAAGGCAATCACGGTGAGCGAAGGGCCGGCCGTCCGTATGGTGCGTGTCATGGTCTTTCCCTTTCGTGCGAGGTGAAGTGGCCCGATTTGGTCAGGCCGGGATCCAGGTGATGCCGTTCGGCGCACGGCCGACCGCAAAGCGGCGCAGCACGGTTTGCGTCCCGACATCGATCTCGGCGACGGTGTCGTCGAACATGTTGGTGACGAAGGCGCGGCTGCCGTCGGCGCACACCACCACGCCGTGCGCGCCGCGGCCGGTCTCGATCGTGGCCGCGACACGCCCCGCCGCGACATCGATCACCGAGGCGCTGGTGCCCGGTGCGGCGCGCGTCCCCTCGTTGGCGACAAAGACGAACCGCCCGTCGGGCGTCGCGAAGACCTGCACCGGCCCCGGTCCGACGGGAATCCGCCGCACCACCTGGCGCGTCGCCGTGTCGATCTCGGCCACGGCATCCGCGCCGCGCAGCGAGACGAAGACGCGGCTGCCGTCGGGCAGGAAGCCGACCTGCACCGGCGAGGGTCCGGCCGCGATCCGGGCGACCACCTGTGCGCGTGCGACGTCCACCACCGATACGCTGCCGTCCTTCACGTTCGCCACCCAGGCCTCGCGCCCGTCCGGACTGAGGCGCAGCCCGTGCGGGTAGCCGCCGACCGGAACCGTCGCGCGGATCCGTTCTTCGCCGAGATCGACCACCAGCAGCGCATCCGCCCCGGCGTCGGTGATGAAGGCGCGCCGCGCGGCGGCGTCGGCGACGACATGGGCGGGATGGCGCCCGGCCGGGAGCGCGGCCGTCACGCGCGGGGCGCCGCCCGGCACGGGTTCCAGCAGGATCAGGCGGCCCGGATCGCCGGCGTGGCGGCCGCTGCGATGCCCGGCCTCGTCCGCGCCGACGGCGAGCAGCAGCCGGCCGCCCGCGGCCGCATCGACATTGTGCGGCGCGACCGGCATGCGGACCGACGAGACGCGCCCGCTGGCCAGGTCGATCGCGCTGATGCTCGCGTCGCGCTCGTTGGCGGTGAACACCGTGCCGGTGCCCGGCGCGGCGCGGGCACCGGCGGGCAGCAGCGGCATGACGGCCGCTCCGCCGGCAAGCGCGGCGGCGAGGGTGCGGCGTGTGAGGACGGACATAGTCGGAACTCCCATTGCAAGAGACGTGGCGAGCCTTGCGTGCGGGGATGTCGTCCGGATTGCGCAATCATGACAAAGGATGACAGCACCCGCTCCAGGAACAGGCTGACAGACCGCGAGAGTCCGTGCAGGCGCGGCTCAGCGGGCGTCTTGCGGTGACAGCGCGGCCGCACCCGGTCAGCCCGAACGTCGCGAAGACTGCCCCGCTCCCATGGTTGTGATGCCCGAGGCCGCGTGGACTCTCAGCCCGGAGAGCTGATGAGGTCATCGTGCCGGCTCATATCGACGTCGTTGGCTTGGCGCGTTGTGAGGCCGACCGATGCGAGCGGAAGTGTGCCCGGCCAGGGCAGCGGCGCTCGGTTGCGTCCACCCATGCGTTGAGCGAATCGCGGACGGATGACGCGTGCATGACGGTGAACCCGACCCCTCACTCTCGCGATGGTTCCGAGCCTGAGGCCGTCAGCGCCACCGCCGACGGGGTGCTTCTTGTCTACGATCCGCAATGCCCGGTCTGCGATGCGTACTGCCGGCTGGTGCGGGTTCGGCCGTCGGCAGGTACGCTGCGTCTGATCGATGCGCGCGCGTCGACGGCGATCATGGACGAGATCACGGCGGCCGGGCTCGACATCGACCAGGGCATGGTGGTCAAGGCGGGCGGGCGCCTCTACTACGGCAGCGAGGCGATCAACGTCCTTGCGCAGCGAAGTGATCGGTCGCGCATTTTCAGCAAGCTGAACTACTACGTGTTCGGATCAGGCAGGGTCGCGCGGGCGATCTATCCGACACTGCGGGCGTGCCGGAACGTCCTCTTGAAACTGCTCGGCCGTACCCGGATCAACAACCTACGCATACCCGGAAGCGACCGCTTCTGACGGCCGCACTGGCCGGCGGGACGGCCGGTCTGACTGATCGCTGCAACACTTTGTCATGAATCGCTGACGCGGCGGACACATGTCCGGGCCACCTTCCGCATACGCTGGATGGAAGGAGTCCCACATGCGCCGTTCGATCGTCGTTGTTGCCCTGCTTGCCGCCACTATTGGTGGTGGTGCCGGCTATGTCCTAGCGCAGAGTATGCCTCCCGGCCATCGCATGCCGGGCGGGCAGATGATGCAGGGGCAGATGCCCATGCAGCACGGGCAGATGCCGATGATGCAGGGCATGCAGCCGCGCGGGCCCGGTGCGGCCGCGCCGTCTTCGCAGGCGTTCGCGCAGGCCATGGACAAGATGCACCGCGACATGGCGATCGAGTACAGCGGCAACGCCGATCGCGACTTTGTCGCCGGCATGATCCCGCATCATCAGGGTGCGATCGACATGGCACGAGTCGTCCTTGAGCACGGCACGGACGAGGAAGTGCGCAAGCTGGCGCGGGAGATCATCTCCGCGCAGGAGAACGAGATCGCGCAGATGCGCGCGATGCTGCAGCGTCTACCAGCGCGCTGAACGTCCCAGCGTGTGGTCGGTGACGACTGGCTAGAGTGGCAGCACGGTAGCCGGCCGTCACCGACCGGCTACCGAAGCCGCGCCGGCGCGACGGGAAAGATGGCGCTCGTGGGTGCCGGTCGTTGTGTGGAAGGTATGGTTATTTGCTGATGGGCAAGGAAGGCACGGAGCTGATGCGCCACCCTGGAGCGCGGCCGTCGGAGCCAAAGTTCTGGTCGTCGCGGACCGACGCGGTCTTCACGATCTTCGCGGCCGTCGCCGCGACCTATCTGCTGTTCGAGCACTGGTCGCACGTTGTGCGCTGGCTTCCCCTCGGCCTGCTGGTGCTGTGCCCATTGCTGCATCTGTTCATGCACGGCAGCCATGGCAGCCATGGCAGCCACGGGGGTCATGATCGTGCCCGTCGAGATGAACAACCGTGACCACCACAGACGGATACGGGCTGTGGCTGTTCGCGGCCGCCAACGCCGCGTTGTTCATCGCGTTCGCCTTCAGCTTCGCGCGTCCGCTGACAGGTCGGGACTGGCGCAGCTTCGGTGCCTTCTCGGCGTTCATCGTCGCCCTGTTCGCCGAGATGTACGGGTTCCCGCTGACGATCTTCCTGCTGTCGGGCTGGCTGCAGACGCGCTGGCCCTCGGTCGACTGGTTCAGCCATGACGCCGGTCACCTGTCGGAAATGCTGCTCGGCCTCGGCGTCGACCCCCATTTCGGGCCGTTCCACATTGCCAGCACCGTCCTGATCCTCGGCGGCTTCTGGCTGGTGGCGGCCGCCTGGCCGGTGCTGTGGCGGGCGGTGCGGACGGGAACGCTCGCGACCACCGGCCCGTATGCCCGGCTGCGGCATCCGCAGTATCTTGGCTTCATCCTGATCATGACGGGGTTCCTGCTGCAATGGCCCACCCTCGTCACGCTCGTGATGTATCCCGTTCTGGTCGTCATGTACGTGGTGCTCGCCGTCCGCGAGGACAGGGAGGCCGCAGCCCGCTTCGGTGATGCGCATACGCGGTGGCGCGCCGAGGTGCCGGGGTGGTTCCCTCGCCTGCGCCGTCCGTCGATCCAGCACGCCACCCGGCTATAGCGGCACGCGCGCCGGCCGCACCGGCCCGGCATGACGACAGGTCAACTGATCAGGCTCCGGAGAACACATCGCATGTCACCCGCTGACGATCATCACACCCATCACGGTCATCATCGCCACCACGCCGGGTCTGAGCGTCCGGCGACGGGGAATCGGGACGGCGCCACGGCGCAAATCGGCCATGCCGCCCACGGCGAGGAGGGCCACGACCACGCGGCGATGGTGGCCGACTTCCGCCGCCGCTTCTGGATCTGCCTGCCCGCCACGATCGTCGTGGTGCTGCTCTCGCACCACATCCAGTCGCTGTTCGGTGTCCCTGGCATCATCGCCTTCCCCGGCGATCGCGCGATCGAGACGATCGTCGCGAGCTTCGTCTTCTTCTACGGCGGCTGGCCGTTCCTGACCGGCCTTCAAGGTGAGGTGACGCGCGGCAAGCCCGGCATGATGACGCTGGTCAGCCTCGCCATCGTCTCGGCCTATCTCTACTCGCTCGCGGTCGTCGCGGGCCTCTCCGGCGAGGTGTTCTTCTGGGAGACCGCCACCCTCATCCTCGTCATGCTGCTCGGCCACTGGCTCGAGGCGCGCTCGGTGATGGGCGCCTCGGGTGCCCTGCAGGCGCTGGTGCGGCTGATGCCCGCGACCGCGACGCGGCTCGGCGCGGACGGGCGGCAGGAGGAGGTGCCGGTCGCGGAACTCCATGCCGGCGACCGGGTACTCGTGCGCCCGGGCGCGAAGGTGCCGGTCGACGGGCACGTGATCGAGGGCGAGTCCGCGGTGGACGAATCGATGCTCACGGGCGAGTCCCGCCCGGTGGGCAAGCGCCCCGGCGACCGCGTCGTCGGCGGTGCCGTGAACGGCGAGGGCGCGCTCACCGTCGAGATCGACCGCACCGGGGGCGAGACCTATCTGGCGCAGGTGATCGCGCTGGTCGAGCGCGCGCAGGCCAGCCGGTCGCGCACGCAGGACCTGGCGAACCGCGCCGCCGGGCTGCTCACCTGGGTCGCCATCATCGTCGGCGGCGGCACCCTCGGTGTGTGGCTCGCGCTCGGCGCGCCGCTCGCCTTCGCGCTCGAGCGCATGGTCACCGTGATGGTGATCTCGTGTCCGCATGCACTCGGCCTCGCGGTGCCGCTGGTGGTGGCGGTCAGCACGGAGCTCACCGCGCGCAATGGCCTGTTGATCCGCGATCGCGCTGCGTTCGAGCGCGCGCGCAACCTTCAGGCGGTGGTGTTCGACAAGACCGGCACGCTGACCGAGGGCGCGTTCGGTGTCGCCGCGGTGGTGCCGCTGGTGCCCGACCGGAGCGAGGCGGAGATCCTGCGCCTGGCTGCGGGGCTCGAGAGCGCATCGGAGCACCCGATCGCCAAGGGCATCCTGCGCGGCGCGGCAGAGCGCGGTATCGATCCGCCGCGCGCGGACGGGTTCCGCAACCTGCCCGGCGAAGGTGCGCGCGCGACCGTGGACGGTCGCGAGGTCGCCGTGGTCAGCCCGGGCACACTGCGCCGCGCCGGCCGCGAGCCAGATGACCCGCGGTTGGTCGAACAGAATGCGGCGGGCCGCACGCTCGTGTTCGTGTTGGAGTCCGACCGGGTGATCGGCGCGATCGCGCTCGCCGACGTGGTGCGCGCCGAGAGCCGCGAGGCGGTGCGCCAGCTCAAGGCGCAGGGCCTGCGCGTGATGATGCTCACCGGCGACACCCGCGCGGTCGCCGAGCAGGTCGGGCGCGAACTCGGGCTGGACGAGGTGCGCGCCGAGGTGCTGCCGCATCAGAAGGCGGAGACCGTCGCCGACATCCAGCGAAGCGGGCTCTCCGTAGCGATGGTGGGTGACGGCGTGAACGATGCACCCGCGCTCGCGCAGTCCGATCTCGGCATCGCGATCGGCGCCGGCACGGATGTGGCAGCCGAAGCGGCGGATGTGGTGCTTGTGCGCAACGACCCGCGCGACGTCGTCGCAATCATAGCGCTCGCGCGCGCGACCTACGCCAAGATGGGCCAAAACCTAATCTGGGGTGCCGGCTACAACGTGGTGGCGATCCCGCTCGCCGCCGGCGTCGGGATGCCCTGGGGTGTGCTGCTCGGCCCCGCGCTCGGCGCGGCGCTGATGTCGCTCTCGACCGTCATCGTCGCCCTGAACGCGCGCCTGCTCGGCCGCCAGGGCGAGCATCGCCTCGCCGAGCTGCGCCGGAGCCTTGCAGCGACGCAGGACTGAGCATGGCGGGATTCAAACGCGAGCAGAGCCGCCGCGCCGTCTTCAAACGGCGGATGCTCCTGGTCGGTGCCGGGCAGGTTGCGCTGATGGGCGCGCTTGCCGGCCGGCTTTACCAGATCCAGACGATCGAGGGTGACCGCTATGCCGCGCTGGCGGAGGAGAATCGTGTCAGCGTACGCCTGCTTCCGCCGCCGCGTGGCCGGCTGCTCGACCGCTTCGGCAAGCCGCTGGCGACCAACCGGCAGAACTGGCGCGCCCTGCTGATCGCGGAGCGGACCGACGATGTCGCCGCAACCCTGGCCAATCTCTCGCTGATCGTCCCCTTGACCGAAGTGGAGCGGGCCAGGATCGAGCGCGAGCTGCACCGCCGACGGCGCTTCGTCCCCGTGGTGGTGCGCGAGTCGCTGACCTGGGAGGAGATGGCGCGCATCGAGGTCAACGCGCCGGACCTGCCGGGCATCACGACGGATGTCGGACAGAGCCGGGTCTATCCGGGCGGCGAGGCCTTCGCGCATGTCATCGGCTACGTCGCCGCACCGGCGCAGGCGGATCTCGACGGTGACCCGATGCTCGAACTGCCGGGCATCCGCGTTGGTCGGTCGGGCCTCGAGCGCGAGCACGACCAGGTGCTGCGCGGACGTGCCGGAACTGCGCAGCTGGAGGTGAACGTAGTCGGGCGTGTGATCCGGGAGCTGTCCCGCGAGGAGGGGACGCCCGGCCAGGATGTGACGACCACCCTGGATGCCGGACTGCAGCGGTTGGCAGCCGAGCGCATTGCGGACCAGACGGCGGCGGCGGTGGTGCTGGATGTGAAGAACGGCGAGGTCCTGGCGATGGCCTCGGCGCCGAGCTTCGATCCGAACCTGTTCGACGGCGGGATCTCCGCGGCGCAGTGGCGGGCCTGGACCACCGCGCATGGCGCGCCACTGATCAACAAGGCCGTTGCCGGTCTCTACTCGCCGGGGTCGACCTTCAAGATGGTGGTTGCGCTGGCCGCGCTGGAGGCGCGTGCGGTGACGCCGGGCGAGCGGATCGTCTGTTCCGGCGTGATGCAGCTTGGCAATGCGCGGTTCCACTGCTGGAAGCGCGGTGGCCACGGCCCCGTGGAGCTGCACGAAGCGATCAAGCAGTCCTGCGACGTCTACTTCTATGAGGTGGCGCGGCGCACCGGCATCGACGCGATCGCCGCGATGGCCAACCGCTTCGGCCTCGGCGTCGCCCCGGAGATCGAGCTTGCAGGCGCCAAATCCGGCCTGATGCCGACGCGCGCCTGGAAGCAGGCGAAGGTCGGAGCGCCGTGGCAGCCGGGCGAAACACTGGTGCACGGCATCGGCCAGGGCTTCATCCAGACCACGCCGCTGCAGCTCGCGGTGATGACGGCGCGGCTGGTGAACGGCGGCCGGGCCGTCAAGCCCCATCTGACGCGCGCCATTGACGGAAGGCTGCTGCGCGGCACCCAACCCGAGGACTGGCCGCTGATCGGCATCCCCGAGGCGCATCTGCAGCTGATGCGGCAGGCCATGGCGGCGGTGGTGAACGAGCGCGGCGGCACCGCGTTCACAAGCCGACTGCCGGCGGAGGTCGGCGCGGAGATGGGCGGCAAGACTGGTACGACTCAGGTGCGCCGCATCACCCTGGCCGAGCGCGAGCGGGGGCTGCGTCGCGCCGAGGACCTTCCCTACGAGTGGCGTGACCATGCACTGTTCGTCGGCTTCGCGCCGGTCGCGCAACCGGCTTATGCCTGCGCGGTGATCGTCGAGCACGGCGGCGGCGGCTCGGCGGTCGCGGCGCCGATCGCGCGCGACATCATGGCCGAGGCCCTATCGCGCGATCCGGCGCGGCGCACGACACCGCCGGAGCCTTCGTACCACACCGTCGCCGCGCGCCAGGAGAGCCGGCGATGACTGGTCGCGGAGGAGGGCATGCGGGGGAAGTCCGGCACGGCTGGCTCCCGGCGTTGCGCCTCTATGTCGTGGTGCTGGCCCCGCTGATGCTGGTCTGGGAGACGGCGCAGATGCCGCTCTACACGCTCTGGCAAACCGGAACGGTCGGCGAGATCACCTATGCCATCGTGCACTGCACGCTGGGCGACGCGCTGATCGGGCTGGCGGCGCTCACATGGGCGCTGGTGCTGGTCGGATCGCCGGAGTGGCCGCGCGCCCGCTTCAGGAGTGTTGCTACGGCGACCCTGGCGATCGGCCTTGGCTACCTCGTCTACAGCGAATGGGTGAACATCGAGCTGCGCGGCAGTTGGGCATACACCGACGCCATGCCGCGCCTGCCACCGTTCCGGACCGGCCTTGCACCCCTGCTCCAATGGCTGGCGGTTCCTCCGATCGCACTTTGGGCAGCGCGGCGAGCGTGCTTCCGGCGGGACCGGGTCGCGGAGACTGTCCGGTAAGCGGCACCGTAGCGTCCGCGCCGCGACACACTTTGTCGTAAACGCGCAATGTGCAAGCCAAGGTCGGAGGCCATTCTTCGCGTCAGGTAGCAAGCGAAGGCAGTGGCGATGGACCCGACGATCTCCCGACGCGCGTTCCTTTCCGGTGCCACCGCGTTGGCAGCGATCCCGTCCCTCGACAGCCGAAGCGCCTGGGCCGAGCAACCGCCCGTTCGCCTGCGCGCCACGACCCGGACGCTTGACGTAAACGGGCGTGCCGCAACCGTGCTGGGGCTGCTGCGTGACGATGGTCGCCATGGCATCGAGCTCCGGCCCAATGAGCGGTTTCGTGTGCGGCTGGTGAATGCGCTCGACGAGCCGACCATCATCCATTGGCACGGCCAGATCCCTCCGGTCGCGCAGGACGGCGTTCCCGATGCGCCCCTGCCAATGCTGGTCCCCGACGAGGCGCGCGACTTCGACTATGTCCCGCGGCCAGGCACCTACTGGATGCACGCGCACGTGCCCCCGCAAGAGATGCGCCTTCTGGCCGCACCGCTGATCGTGCGCACCGAGGAGGATCTGCGTGCCGATCGGCAGGAGGTCGTGATCATGCTGCACGACTTCTCGTTCACGCCGCTCGCCGAGCATCTCGCGCGGCTGAACCGGCTCGAGGGTCATGGCCCGGCGAACCCCCACGCCGGCATGCAGGGTATGGGCGGCATGGCCGGGATGGCGATGGACCTCAACGACATCGACTTCGACGCCTATCTCGCCAACGACCGAACGCTCAGCGATCCGGAGGTCGTCCGGGTAGAGCCGGGGGCACGCGTGCTGCTCCGCATCATCAACGGTGCCGGCGCGACGGTATTCTGGATCGACACGGGCCGCCTGCGCGGCGCTCTGGTCGCAGTGGACGGTGACGCGATTCAGACCGCAGTCGGTAGCAGGGTTGGCCTCGCCATGGGCCAGCGCGCCGACATCGTCGTCGAGATCCCGCGCGACGGCGGAGCGTTCCCGATCCTGGCGCTGCGGGAAGGCGCGCGTGAGCGGGCCGGTATCATTCTCGCCACCGCCGGCGCACCGATCCGCCGGATCGCGTCGCTTTCCGAACGGGCGACGGAGGCATTCGACGCGACCCAGGAGATGCGGCTCCAGGCCGCGCGCCAGCCGCCGCGACGCCGGCCGGACGTGACACACCGGGTCACCCTGGACGGAACGATGTCTCCTTATGTGTGGTCGATCGACGGCCGCCCGTGGGGCCGCCATCGACCGATCCCGATGCGCAGCGGCCAGCGGGTGGAACTCGTGATGGAGAACCGCTCCATGATGGCGCATCCGATGCATCTGCACGGCCATGTCTTCCAGGTGGTGCAGGTCGGTGACCATCGCTTCTCGGGCGCCGTGCGCGATACCGTGCACGTCCCGCCGATGACCCGTATTGCCATCACCTTCGACGCGGGTGAGGTCGCACACTGGATGTTCCACTGCCACCACATGCCGCATCTCGCCACCGGCATGATGACGGAGGTCGTGGTGGAGGGTTGACCTTCACCGCGCCAGGACGACACGGAAGCGCGTTCCTGTCGCGGCGACGCCGTCAAGAACGAGCCGGCGGCAGCGATCGGTGCTGTCGGCTGGTGCCGTTGGTCAGCTCACGACTGCCACGGCCCTCAGGCGTGACACAGTCATCGGCTGAAGTCGACAGCAATCTCGGCTCTGGCGTCACCGACGACGATGCCGAGACGCCATCGTCCCTCCATGGCCAGCATCCCCGCCGCTCGAAATAGGCCGGGTGACGTTGGCTCGGCGCGGGAGACGACGATGCCCATGTCGTGATCCACCATCGCCGTCTGGATCAAAGGGGGTGGCGTGATCGCCGCTGGCTGACCAGTCTGATCGGTGAAGCGCAAGGTAAGCTGGTACTCGCCGGTCTCGGCCAGCGCGATCTCCCCGTCGAGACGCCACAGACCCAATTGCTCCCTGATGATCACGGGGCGTGCGGAGGTTGGCCGTGGTGTCACGCCATCCGAGCGGCTTGCCACCGAAGGTCGCTCCCGCGGTCCCATGATGCCGCCCGCGACCAATACACCGACGATCGCGAGGAAGACGATCAGTATCCCGACCCCGACCCAGCGTGCGGCCATCGCGATCTCCCAGACTGTCGAGCGATGCGGCGCAGCGTTCCATCACCGATGGCTGGCGGCTCATCGGGCCGCATTCCCGCGTTCCGCTCTGGTTCGCAGCTCCTGGTACTGACGCTCGCGCTCCGGCCACGTGCCCTTGATGAAGGTCAGTACAGCGCGGATCTCGTCATCGGACAGGACGTTCTCGAAGCCCGGCATGTCGCTCTTGTATCCATCGACGATCGCGGCTGGCCCAAGCTTGGTAATCCGGAATAGCACTTCGTCGCCATGGTGCCAGGTGTGGCCGGATGCATCATGTGGAGGTGCAGGTAGGCGCCCGTCCGGCTTTCGCTGCTGCCAGCTTGGCTGTCCTTCCAGTCGAGCACCGTGGCAGGCTGCACAGAACTCCGCATAGAGGCGCACACCATCCATGGTTTGTGAGGCAGCCGTCGCACCATCAGTCCGCGAACCTGCCTCATCGCCCGCGGAGGAGAGTACGAGGTAGCCTCCAATCAGGACCGCGGGCGCGAGGCCGACCACGACGGCAAGCGTGATGTGAGAGGCTGGTTTCATCGCCGGGAATGGGAATCGCGTGATGCCATTGACGAGCCCACGGAAATGTCCGATATCGCAATGATCGGCAGCGCGCTCATGACACGCGGAGTGTCGCCATCATCCCGGCGGCCTGATGCTCCAGGATGTGGCAGTGGAACATCCAGTTTCCTGGGTTGTCCGCAACGAAAGCGATATCGGCGCTGCTCCAGGAAGGCACCAAGACCGTATCCTGCCACTCACGGCGCGGTGTCGCTCGGCCGTTCCGTGCGATGACGCGGAACGCGAGGCCGTGCAGGTGCATCGGGTGCGGCCACGCCGTGTCGTTGCGGATCGTCAGCACATAGGACGCAAGGCGACGCAACACTGCCAAAGGTTCGTGCGCATGCCGGTCTTGGGGGACTGCAATGCCGTTGATCGACCAGGCTATGCCACGGCGGAACAGCTCGCGAGCGTCGAACCGCTGCCCGTCGACCATCGCATGCGTCATGCGACCCATCATCCCGCCACCGAGCATCACCTCATGATGTTCCGCAGTAAGGAGATCAGGCTCCGAGAGCGGGTTGGGCGGCAGGGGCCGCGGAGGCGTTTCCCACGTGCGATCGCGCCGTGGAGAAGATGCGTAGGTGAGATCGAGAAGCCGATACGCGGCGCGCTCGTAGTAGGTGTCGAGAACACGGGTCTGGGAACCGGGGTCGCCATTCAAGTCCAAGACGAGGTCGATGCGCATTCCGGGACCAAGCACGATGCGGCCTCCTTCGGGACTGTGAGGCTCCGTTGGGTGCCCGTCGATCGCAACGACGACCGGCTCGTGATCCTCGAACACGAGACCGAAGATCCGCGCGTTCGCGACGTTGATGAGCCGAAGCCGCAGGCGTTCACCTGAGTGGACCTCAAAGCTCTCAGTAACCCGGCCGTTCACGGTGACCGTGTTGCCGATGCGGCCGCTGTGGGTGAGATCGCGCAAGCTGCCGAAATCGGCGCTGACCGACGCATCGGACATCAGGCGCCAATCGTCGAGCACCCATGTCACATCGCGATTGCACGGCAACGCATCTGGATCGTCCTCTTCGACGATCAGGGCTCCGTATAGCCCACGGCCGACCTGCTCTGCACTTCGAGCATGCGGGTGGTACCAGAAGGTACCAGCGTCCGGCACATCGAACTCGTAGAGGAAGGTTCCGCCGGGTGGCACAGGGGGCTGAGTGAGATGCGGCACGCCGTCCATGGCGTTCGGCACGCGCACCCCATGCCAGTGGATCGTCGTCTCCTGGGGCAGCTGATTCTCGAATTCGACGCGCAGCCTTGACGCCTGGCGAACCCGGATTTCTGGCCCCGGCACGCTGTCGCCATAGGTCCAAACGTCGGTGGCCGGATGGCTTGCCCCAACCAGCGCAACGCGGCTCGGGTGGGCCTTTAGTCGGATTGTCGCATCAGCCCGGGCGGAGCCCTGTGCACGGGCGGCAGTGGACAACCCGGCGGCGACAAACGAGCTGACAGACGCCGCATGTAGGAATGCTCGGCGTCCAAGGCCTGAGAAGAACGGGGTGGGTGCCATTGGTGCCATCCACAGTGGCCATCCATGACCGGTAGCGATGCCAGCCCGAGGTCACACACGGAGCCGCGCCACCGGCGCCTGGTCGTCAATCGATGGCAGATGGTCGCGGCGGCGGCGGATCGGGCGAGCTGGCCAAACCGTGGAGGAGGGCCACGATGAAAGGATGGGTTGGGGCCGGCCGAGGCGGGCCCAGGCTTATGAATGGCACAAATGGTAGCATGACGTGCACTGGCGCGCAGATCGCCTTGCACGTCGCTATGCCATCCGTTGATCGATCGGTCTGGTCGTCACGATGCTCGTGGCCTTGAGGACTGTGCGCTAGCAACGCGACAATACCGTTGGGCTGCCCCCCGTCGTTGGTCAGTGGCGCTGCGTGGGCAGGTTGGGGCTCGGCACTGACCGCGAGGGCTAGTGCTGCGAGAATCATCAACAGGCGCCGCACTCGCGACATATGGCAAGGCTAGATTCAGTCCGTGCCGACGTCCATGCCGGACACGGGCTTCTGATCTCCGTAGGCCGTGGCTATGGAGTGGTGCTGCTGACTGAGGCGCCCCAGGAGATGCGATCGGAAAGCTGTGCTGCCCAGGACGTGCGAAATGCCCCGCCGGCGCGTCCCGGATCGGGCTCCCAGCGCGCTCGCGCGCTGGGGTCCCGGAGACCGCCGGCGGGGCCATTGATGTGAACGGGCGGCGTCGCCGCCAGCGGATCAGACGAGCCTTGGCTTGACCACCTGTCCGAACAGCGTGCCGGCACCGAGATCGACGGTGGCGCCGCTGCGGTTCCAGGCGACGGCGGTGACGGTGTCTGAGGCGCCGATGGTGCCGAGGAAGACGACGGCGGTGCTGGCGACAGAGAAGCCGACCTGCACGGCGTCACCAGGCACCGCGCCAGCAACGGCGATATTGGTCTGGTGCGATGCCCCGGCGGCGAGGCTGGGTGGATCATAGGCGGCGGAGAACGGGATCTCGCGGCGCCCCCAGCCGTGCGTGGGCCCTGCGAGCACGGCGGGCGCGGCCTCCGGCAGGCCGTAGAGGCGCAGCGTCTCGAGCTCGATCTGTCCGTCGAAGCCGACGATGCCGATCTGGGCGAACGCGATCGCCGCACCGATCACGCGCACCGACTGGCGCCGGTTGAGCGAGGCATCCGCCATGCCGGCACTGGCGATCCACGCCTTCGCTGCCGCGTTCCAGCTCATGGTCGCGCCGGAGGCGAGCACGTTGGCGCTCGCGTCGGTGAGCAGGGTGTTGGCGGCATCGAAGCAGCGGACGAACAGCCGCCCGCCATCGGCACCACCGACCAGCCAGTGCGCGAGGGCGAACTCCCTGGCCTGGGAGGCATCGACGACGAAGACGAGGCCGCGGTTGGCATTGAGCAGCAGCCCGCTCGCGGTCGGCGTGAGGCCGCTGAGCCCGGCGAAGGAGACGCCCGCCAGGGTCGTGGCCGCGGTGGTGCCGGTCGAGACCACCGCGAGGCCTTCGACGCCGATATCGGTCGCACTCTCACGGTACGCGGCGCTGCGCAGGCTCGGCACCGCGGCGAGCAGCCGGACGTGGCGCGTCGCGGCGGCGCGGTAGCGCGTCACCACCGCGTTGCCCGCCCGCGTCGCCGTCGCGGCGTAGTCGATGCCGACGCCGTAGCCCTGGCTCGCCCAGGCGACGTCGTAGAGGCACTCGGTCGCGCCGGCGGTGTGCCGGGCGACCAGCGGCGAGCAGGCCTCCATGCGCACGCTGCGGGCGATCACGGCCGAACCGGAGGTCTCGTTCAGGAACGGGATCGCGACGTTGGCCCCGCTCTGGGCGAGCTCGAAGTTCGGTCCCTCGAAGACGTGGTGGTTGTGGTTGATGTAGGCGCCGGGCTCGGCGGAGAGCCGCACGCCGAAGCGGTCGCTCGCCGTGTTCACGCCCGAGGAGACTGCGAAATGCCCGCCGAGGTAGCGGATCGCGTTGTTCCAGGCGGTGTCGGTGGCACAGCGGATATCGAGGCCGATGTGGTTGTCCACCAGGCGGCCGAGATGCAGCGTGCTGTCCTCGCAGCCGCGCCCGTCGCCGAGGGAGCGCACGCCGATGGTGAAGCCCTGCGCCCGCCGCACCTCGATCCAGGAGGCGTCGAAGTTGCGCAGCAGGATGCCGATATCGGCCTCGGAGGACCAGTCGGACTGGACGGCACGGATCACGTCGAGCCCGGTCCAGAGCTTCTCGCCGTTGCGCGTCGCCCCGCCATCGCCGAGCGTGAGCACGGTGGCCGGCGCGGCGCCGGTGTAGCGCAGCGCGCCGTGCATGATCAGCCCGCGCGCGGCGCCACCGAGCCCCACCCCAGACGCGACGTTCCAGATGCCCTTGGGGATCAGGGCGATCTTGCCATCTGCGGCGGCGCGGTCGAAGCAGGCCTGCACGGCGGCGGTGTCGTCGGCCACGCCGTCGCCGATGCCGCCGAAGTCTGAAGGCGTGGGGTGCTCGCGGTCGCGCAGGTATTTTCCGAGTTCGGTCTTGGAGATGTGCTGGTCGAGCACGAGGATGTCGTCGATGCGCGCGGGCATGGCGTCTCCTCAGAGAGCTGTTGCAGTGATCGGGCCGGCGAAGCCCGAGACGTTGCCCTCGGCGGAGACCGAGCGGAGCCAGTACCAGCGCTCGTCGCCGGTCCCGAGGCCGGTGCGATCGAAGGGCAGCGCGGTCGGCTCGTCCGGCAGCTTCGTTGCCGCGGCGAGGTCGGCGGCCGCCGCCTCGAACACCTGGAGCTTCACAGCATCGGCCGGGAAGCCACCGTCGATGCGGATGCCGCCCGCAATCCCATCCGCAGACGGCGACGCGACGAGCGCCGGGGTCCCGGCCGTGCGCCAGGCGGAGACCGCACCGCTGGTCGAGCGCGCCCGCACGCGGAACGCGGTCGGCACGCTCGTCGGCACGGTCGCGCTCGTGGCGGTCAGCCCGGACGCAAAACCCTGCCAGAGCACGTTGCCCTGCGGCTGCGTCTCGAGTTCGTAGCCCGCGAGATACGCCGAGCCGACGGCTGCCCAGGAGACGCCGAGCGCGGCGAATGCCACGCCCTGCGGCGTTGCGACGATGATGGACGCCGGCGCCGCGATCACGCCCGGGTTCGGCAGCACGACGCTCGGGCTGTCGCCGGCCTCCCGCTCGTCCGTGCTGGCATTCCAGTCCCAGACGGACGGATCCTCCTCGGCGAGCGCCAGGTCCACCCCGCCCTCGGGCGCGAGCGACCAGCCGGTCACGCGGGCGGGAAACGACGGCATCCGGTCGAGCGCCACCGTCACGCCGTCCCAGAGGCGCAGGCGCAGCGCCGAGAGCTTCGCCGGGAACGCCACCGAGCGCTGGCGGCGGTTGCGCTCGAGCTCGATCTTCATCAGCCGCTGCACGGTGCTGACCGAGGTGGTGAGCGGGAACTCGAGGTCGCGGTAGATCGCCTCGCCGCCGTCCTCCGCGACGTAGTTGGACGCCAGCAGCGGCGGCGCGTCCGTGGGCTGCCAGTTCTTCGCCGGATCGACATGGACCGCGCGCACGCCGTTGAAGAGATCCCGCCGCGGCCGCGCGCTGGCGATCGTGACGTCGCCGCGCAAATCGTCCCCATGCAGCGTGGCCGCGGGCAGCGCGGGCGCGCCGGCATGGATGAAGAACCGTCCGCCCGAGACCACCAGGACGCCGGCCATCGCCGCGACCAGCTTGCGGGTGATCTCGATCTTGCCCTCGGCGAGCGAGAGCGTGCCGTTCACGGTGTAGCGCCGCTCATGCACGCCCGCGCGCGTGCCGACCAGCTCGTCGCAGACGTTCGCCGCGGCGATCAGCGATGGCAGGTCGATGTCGTGCCACGAAGCCTTCCACCCGAACGGAGCGGTCAGGTACCAGGCGAGGCAGAGCGCGGCGTTGTCCGTCCAACCCGTGGCGCCGGTCCGTGGATCGAGGATGGTGTCCGCACCGTCGACGATCGCGCTGACGTTGGGCGGGCCGGACGGGAAGGCAGCGTTCTTCAGCTTCAGCCGCACCGCGAGATAGGCGCGCCCGCGGCCGCGATGATCTGCGGTCCATTTGCCCGGGATCTCGGCGAGCAGGTTCGCATCCGCTGCCTGGTCCGGATCGCCGAGATGCCGGTCGATCCGCACCAGCCCGGCGAAGCTCGCGTCGGTCTCGGGCTTGTCGCCGAGATACGCGGTGCCGATCGCGCGCACCCGGTGCGCGGCCAGCACCACGACCATGTGGAAGAAGCCGAACGCGCGGCCCTCGTCGTCGGTGGCGGAGTGCAGGAACACGATGGGTCCGGAGACCTTGGCGCGGCCGAGCACGATGCGGTGCTCGGTGATCGGCTGGCGCAGCGACTGGGTGCGCCCGGCACCGGGGGCCGAGAAGTTGAGCGCGGCCAGCTTCGGCTTCGGCGCCGGCAGCACCGAGCGGCCGATCGCGCTGACCACGATCGCGGTGCCGGCAGCGGCGAGCGCGCCGATGATGCCGCCGCCCACCGCGGCCGAGACGGCGCCGGCCGCCACCACGGCGATGATCGGCACGGCCGCGGGCACTATCCGATTCTCCAGGCAATCGCGCAGGTGGTGATCGGCTCGCGCACCAGGCCGCGCGGGCCGACGAAGGCGACGCGCCCGGCATCGACCACGACGCCGAGACGCGCGGGCTCGCCCGCCAGGGCGATATCGCCCGCGCGCGCGAACAGCGGCGCGATGCGCGGGAAGCCGGCGCTGTCGGCAGACGCTTCCAGCACCGGCAACACACGGAACGACGGCCGCGCGCCCGTCACCGCCTCGACCGCGGCGAGCGCAAAGGCCGCGCAGGTCCAGCGCGGCGGATCGAACGGACGCGCCTCCGAACCCGACAGCAGCGCCGCCAGCCGCGTCGCCCAGCAGGGATGACGCATCACGTGCTGGGGAGACGGATCTCCGCCTCCTGCAGGGCGGGGACGAACTCGAAGAAGCGGTCGCCCGGGAACTCGGCCTGGTGGTCGGCATCGGTGTAGCGGCGCACCTCGGCGCGCTCGAGATCCACCAGCCGGCTCTCGCAGGCGAGCGAGACGCGCGGCTCGGCGCCGTCCACCACCTCGATGGTGTCCATCAGGCCCGCCCAGAGCGGGAACGGCTCCGCGGCCAGGGCACCGTGCGCGTCGAGCAGCGCGCCCCAGAGCCGCGCCGGGCGCAGCCGGTAGCCCTGCTCGGCGAGCGCGATGTCGACGACGTCCTGTGGCACCGGCGAGAGCACCAGCGTGACGCGCACCGCGCGCAGCTCCGCCGTCTCCTCGATCTCGCTCACCGCGCCCAGCGTGCCCACGCCGTCGAAGCTCATGCCGGCCCAGCTGAGGGGGCCAAGGCCGGACCAGACGCGGAACGGACCGGAGGTGAAGTCCAGCTCGCACAGGATGACGGGCGCGGCCTCGGGTGCTGCCGCAGACGCGGCCGTCTGCGGTGAGAGACGAGTCACGGCAGCGCCTCCTCGAGACGGATGGTGATCGCGGTGAAGCGGCCGGGCCGCGTCGGGTTCGCGGCCTCGTCGTCGGAGACCAGCCGCATCGGCACCGTGGGTCGCGTCAGCACGAGCGCGGTGTCCGCAGGCAGGTCCGCGCGCAGCGGCGGCGCGAGCGGGATCGTCGCCGTGCCGGTGCCGGACGCCACGGCCGTCTCGGTCGCCATGTAGAGCCGCCCCGCCAGGCCGAGATGATCGCCGGCGGCGAGCGCGACCGCGTCCGGATACCAGCCCTCGGTCTCGATCGTGAGCGCGCCGCGCAGCGCGCCGACAGCGAGCGATGGATTGCCCGAACCGACGATCAGCCCGGTGCCGTCGGTGAACAGCGTCTGGTCGTCGAAGCTGTACGGGCCGGGCGGCACGTCGCCCTGGATGCGCGGATCGCCGCTGCGGAACTCGCGGCGCCAGTCCCAGATCCGCACCGTGTTGACCGAGCCGGCGAGCGCGGCGAGCAGCCCTTCCAGCACGCCCGCGCGCACGCGGTCGAGCGGGTCGAAGGTCGCCTCCGCCACCCAGCGCGCGCCCTCGCGCCGCAGCGCCTGGGTCGTGCGCGTGAGCGGCGAGACGAAGCGCAGCGTGTTGTGCTGGAGGTAGAACACCAGCCGCGAGGGGCGCAGCAGCTCCGGCCAGGTGTACTCGGTCATGCGCGAACCGTGTCGTAGGCAGCGCCGCCGCGGCGGATCGCGTCCAGGGTGAGCGCCGAGGCCTGGCGCGCGATCTGCCCGGCCATCAGGCGCAGCCGCGCCTCGACGCCAGCGTCCGCACCGCGCGCATCGATCGCGACCGAGGTGTTGATCACCACCCCACCCGGTGCCGTGCCGTTCGGCAGCACCACACCGCTCTGCCGCGGCACGAACCATTCCGGCCCGCGCTCGCCGACGATGTAGGGCCGCCCCGCCACCACCGGCCCGCCCTCGGCGCGGAACAATCCACCGATGCCGGAGAACAGGCTGCTGAAGGAGAACCCCTCGAACACGCTGCCGATCAGGCTGCTGAGCGCGCCGCCGAGCGGCTCGGTGATGGTCCGCCGGGCGATGATGCGCGCGACGTCCTGGGCGAGGCCTTGCAGCACGCCCGAGAGCCGCTCGCCGCGCACGATCGCGTCCTCGAACGCGCTGCTGAACGCGAAGCCGAGCTCGCGCGCGGCCTCGCGCGCGTCCCTGGTGCGGTCCTCTGCTTCGCTCAGCGCCTTGAGCGCCGCCTCGGCCTCGCGCTGGATCGCTGTGTTGAACTGCTCCTGCGTCACCCCTTCCGGCAGGCCGCTGCGCTCGGCGCGTTCCGCCAGCCGGCCGAGCTCCTCCAGCCGGCGCTGGTACGCCTCGTAGGCGGTCTCGGTGCTGCGGATCAGTCGCTCGACCTCGCGCGTGACCGCCTGGCGTTCGCGCTCGGCCTCGGTGTTCTCCCGCACCGCCCGCGTCACCGCCCGCTCGCGCGGCTCGAGGCGCGCCAGGGCCGCGTCCCGCTCACGCACCGCCAACGCCGCCAGCCGGTCGCGCTCGGCCGCGTCGATCGCACCGGCACTGAGCGCCTCGTTGAGGGTGCGCACGCGCTCGCCATACTGCTGCTCGATGCGTGCGCGCCGGTCGACGTCCTGCGCCAGCTCGGCGATCTCGCGCGCGGCCCGCTCGCGCCGGGACTGCAAAGCGCGTTCCTCGGCGCGCTCGCGCTCCTCGATCCCCCGGAGCGCCGCGTCGCGCTCGGCCAGCTCGATCTCCGCGAGCAGGCCGATGTACTGCTGGCGCAGCTCGGCGAGGCGCTGCTGCGGCCCCACGCCCGTCTGGCCCATCGCGGTCGCCACTGCGCCACGCTGGATCGTGCCGCGCCGCGCCGGGGGAAGGAACTCGCCCGCCTCCAGCCGCGCGATCTCGCCCGCCAGCGCCTGCGCCTGGCGCCGCCGGTCCTCCAGCACCTCGGACGGCGAGAGCAGCCCGACCCCGCCGCGCACCCGGTCGAGCGCCTGCGCCGCGCCCGAGATGCCCCGCGCCAGCGCCGAGGTCAGCCCGACCGCCTGGTCGAGCTGGGCGAGGAAGTTCCCCGCTGCCGCCTCGAGCTGGCCGAACGCCCGGCCGAGCGTCAGCGGCGCGCGCTCGAACTCCGCATTGAGCCGCTCGCTCGCGCGCAGGAGTGCGGGGAAGATGCGCTCGGCGGTGAGCTGGCCTTCCGATCCCAGCTCGCGCAGCTGCCCGACCGAGACGCCGAGCTCCGCCGCCAGCGCCTCCGCGAGCAGCGGCATCGCCTCCAGCACCGCGCGCAGTTCGTCGCCCTGCAGCCGGCCCGAGGCCAGCGCCTGCGCGAGCTGCAAGGTCGCACTGCCGATCTCCTGCGCCGAGGACCCGCCGACGATCGCCGCGCGCTGCAACCCGCCGACGAGCTGCGCCACCTGGTCGCTGGTTGCGCCGATCGCCCGCGCCGCGATCGCGAAGCGCTGGAACGCGTCCACGCTCTCGGTGACCGCCACGCCGGTCTGCAAGGCGTTGCGGTAGAGCGTCTCGTAGAGGTCGCGGGCGCGCTCGATGCTGCCCGTGGCCTGCGTGAGCCGCCCGAGCGAGGCGGTATAGGCGTCGCCGGCCGAGACCAGCGAGCGCACCGCCTGGCCGAGCGCGAGCGCCCCCGCAGCACGGCGGGCGAAGTCCAGCAGGTCGAGCGCGCGCGAGGCACCCTGGGCGCTGTCGCGGATCCGGCCCAGGGACTCGTCGCCCGCGCGCCCGACGTCGCGCAGCTGCCGCTCGACGATCCCGCCGTCCACCAGCGACAGCCGGATCGACAGACGCCGCACCGCGTCAGTCATGCGGGGTTCCCTTCCGCATCGTCGCGAAGCCCTCGTCCATGCCCTCGCGGATCATCCCGAGCAGGGTCACGGCGACCCGCGTGTCCGCGCCGAGGCTCTCGGCGATGCGCAGCGCGGCGGGGACGTCGAGATGAGGGCCAGCGAAGCCAGAGACGAGGCAGAGCATCGCCGCCTGCCAGCACGAAGCGCCCTCGATCGTCGTGGGCGCATGCTGCGCGTAGGGACAACGCGTGAAGCAGTCGCGCCCGGTCGCGTCACAGCCGCGGCAGTATTCAGGCCCGCCGCCGCAGTGCCAGGCGGCGCGAGCCTTCAGCCGTTTCCCTCCGTGTCCACCGGGTCGGACCGGTTCACGACGCGGTCCCAGAAGGCGAGGAGCATGTCGTCGCGGTCCAGCAGCGCATCGAGGGCTTCCGGCGTGACCGCGAGCGGCGCACCGTCTGGGTCGCCCACGCCCTCCCACGCCAGCACCGCGTGGCGCGCAAGGAGTCGGGAGAGGATAAGCAGGTACAGCGTCTTGAACGCCGGCGAGTCCTCCGGCGCGCCTGCCTCTGCCAGCGCCTGCTTGGCCTTGTCGAGCGCCGCGCCCTCGGCCGCCGCCCGCACGATCCGATCGATCGGCCGCACGCGCAGCCGCACGCCCGAAGGCAGGTCAAGCCAGACCGGCTCGCAGGGAAGGTCGAGGGTGAGCATGGAAAGTCGGCCCTCCATGGGTTATGTATCTTGCGGAAACCAAGGATACCCACCGATGCCCGAGCCCATGCTCAAGGTCCCGGCGGCCGAGGCGCAGCGGAACTTCGGCCTCTATCAGGACAAGGCCCTGACCCAGCCTGTGGCGGTCACCCGCAATGGCCGGCCACGTGTCGTGATGATCTCGGTCGAGGAGTACGAGCGGCTGAAGCGGCGCGACCGGCAGGTCTACCGGACCGAGGACGCCCCACAGGAACTGGTCGACGCGATCCTCACTGCAAGGCCGCCCAGGGGGAGCAAGCGGTTTGACGACGAGATCCGCTAGGTTGGCACTGCCGGCCGTCGGCGACGTCATCCGTTACGCCTACCTCTGGAGTCACGAGCAGGAGTCCGGCCGCGAGGAGGCCTCGAAGGATCGGCCCGCGGCCGTCGTGGCGCTGGTGCGCGTCGCCGATGATCACCACGAGGTTGCGGTCATTCCGATCACCTCCTCCGCGCCGGATGATCCACGCGCGGCGGTCGAAATCCCGCCAGCGACACGAGCCCGGCTCGGGTTGCAGGAGGAGGCCTGTTGGGTCGTCGTCTCTGAATTCAATGTGTTCGCGTGGCCGGGGCCGGACCTGCGTCCCGTCACACCGGGGAGCAGCTCGGTCGTCTATGGCGCGCTGCCGCCCAAGCTGATGGCCCGCATCCGTGAGGCCTTCGCCGCGTGGCGGAAGGAGCGTCCACAACGGACGATCCGCCGAACCGAATGATCGTCACCCGTAGCTCTCGACGCCGTTCCTCAGCGTGACCGTCATCATGCGCCCGGCGGTGGCATTGTAGGCGGCGCGGAGGTCGAAGGTCGCCTGCACTCCTACCGGTCCCTGGATCGGCGTCTTGGCGAGCGAGAGATAGGCCTCGTGCAGGGTGACGGTAAGCCGGCGCGTGTCGCTGATGCGGTACTCGAACTCGAGCTCGATCGCGGCAGTGCCGGTGGCGTCGTCGAGCAGCAGCGTGTCGGCGAAGCGGTTGGTGACCTGGCCGGTGGCGCGCGCGAGGCCGGGATCGGCACCCTCGATCCTGAGGTCGTTTCGGATCGTGCGCACGACCTCGATGCCGTTGGCGAAGGTGAGCGAACCGCCGGTGATCTGCGCCAGTGCCGCACCGTTGCGCTTGATCGCACCCTGCGCCTTGTTGAACGCGGTGTAGGCACGCGTGGTGGGTGTACCTGCCGACGAGGAGCCAGAGCGTGTCGAGCCCTGGCCGATCAGGCCGAAGGTCGCGGTGGCGGCACCGGAGGGGGAGAAGTCGATCTCGAAGGTGTCCGCGCGCACGCCGGCGATCACGTCGAAGTTCGGCACGTCCGGATAGGCGAGTTCGATGCTGTTGGAGGGCAGCGATGCCACGCCACTGCCGAACACGTGCAGGAAATCAGGAGTGACGCCAGTCGTCGTGGGCGGCCCAAGGAGCAACCGCAGCCAGTCGCCGATGAACTCGAGGTCCACGGGCACCACGGCCTGGCCCTGCACGGTGACGATGTCGCGGAACGGCGGGGCGACGTCGCGGTTGGGGGCGAGGCCGATCACGTCGGCATCGATAAAGGGCTGCTCGGCGCCGAGGTCGCAGGAGACGAACGGCATGAGCCGCCAGTCGCCGGAGGGCGGCGCGCCGTACGCCGCCTCGACGGCCATGTGCAGCTTGCTGTTCGCGCCGATGGCACGCGGCATAGGAACCTCCGATGGTCAGGAGAGCGGCGTCTCGCCGGTGGTGAACCAGAGCGAGACGGGGATGGAGGCAGCGCGCACGGCAGCGGCCCCTTCGAACTCGAGGTCATCGAAGGAGGGGCTCTCGGGCTGCGCCCACTCGACCGCGCCGCCGAGCGTGCGATCCGCGGCGATCGCATCGGCGACGTCCACGAGCAGCGCGTCGAGCAATGCGGCGCGCGCCTCGGGCGATGCTCCAGGCGCTGCGACCACGATCTCGGCGACGTGACGCACCTGCCAGCGCAGCGGTGAGAGGATCGCGGTCTCCTCGACCGTCTCGCCGTCCTGGATCATCACCAGCCCGCCGGGGGCGATGCGCTGCGGCACGGTCTCGCCCCGCAGCACCTGCGGTGCAGGCGACCGCGACGCGAGTGCGGTCGAGATGGCGGCGTGCAGCGCGGCGACCGCCGCCTCGCGGCTGCTCACAGCCATCCAAGCACCTCGGCAGCCCAGCGTCCGAGCTCGTGGAACACCGCGAGGGCGACGAAGGCGACGAGCCAGCTCAGCGCAACGCCGCCAGCGAGAACCGCGAGGCAGACACGCGGCGAGAACCGGTCCGTCATGGCGCGATCACCTCCCACTCCCGCACGATCGCCGCCGGCAGGCGCGCGAGCGCCCGCTCGGCGGCACCGCGCACGTCGAGCCGCCTGGTGAGCTGCACCTGGG
This sequence comes from Elioraea sp. Yellowstone, assembly GCF_006704265.1. GTDB lineage: Bacteria > Pseudomonadota > Alphaproteobacteria > Acetobacterales > Acetobacteraceae > Elioraea. The sequence continues at coordinate 41,208 of NZ_VIKA01000002.1, forward strand.
GCACGAGCAGGAACATCGGTACGAAGCCCTGGCGCAGCAGCTCGGCCTGCCACGCGGCAGCGCCACGGCGCCGGGCGGTGGCGACCGCAGCGAGCCCGCCGGCGATCAGCGGTGCGCGGCGGCGGCCAATACGCTCGCCACGCCGGACCGGCAGGCACCAGACGAAGCCCCGGCGGGAGCGGAACGGAAGCAGGAAGGCCTGCCGGCTCGCCACCATCTGCTGCGGCGTGACGCGCAGGCCACCACTGGCTCGGCCCCGCCGACCACCCACGGCGTTGAAGCCGGTCGGGATCGCCAAGAACCGGCCGCCACGGGCACGGATCAGCGCGCCGTGCTCGAAGGCATGGATGATATGGATGATGGTGGGCACCTTGCTCCAGACCAGGCCGGCCGCGTTCAGGCTCTCGCCGGTCTCGGGGAACACGCGCGAGCGCCAGGCATTGGCGATGCCGCGGCCGCGAGTACCGAAGGCGGAGACCACCTGTTCGCGCAGCTCGCGTTTCAGCCGATCGGTCTCACTGCGCACACCGCGCGTGACGGCACGCTCGCCCGCGCGGACCTCTGCCGCGAGGATCGTGGCCAGGCTGCCCGCGACCGCGGCAGCGAGCCGCATCAGCGAGGACCGCGCAGCGCGCTGGAGAGATCCCGCACTGCGTCACGGACGTCGTGCATGGCCTGCAGGGTCTCGCGCTGCAGGGCGATGATCTGCGCGTCCTTCTGCGTGAGCCGCTCCTCCATGCGGTAGTGCCAGCGCAGCAGCAGGCCGATGAAGAAGAAGCAGACCAGGACGATGACCGGGCTGCTCTCAACCAGCCGGCTGAGCAGCGCGATGTTGGTCTCGGTCATGTCCCGCATGTTCCGCGGATGCGTGCGCGCAACTCGCCGTAGTCCTCGATCATGCGCGCGAGCACAGAGTCAGGGGGCAGTGCGGCAAGCTCGTCGGCGGCACGCTGCTGCATCGCCGGGGAGTACGGCACGAGCGCGGGGCAGATGGGCCCGTCAGAACCGGCCGTCGCGCAGCCGGCGAGCAGCACCGTCGCCGCGATAGCGAGCCGCTTCCGCATCGGCCTTCTCCCTGGCTTCCGCCTCGCGCCTCAGCGCAGCACGTTCGGCGTCGCGCGCGGCGTCACGCCGGCCCTTCAGGTAGATCGTGCCCACGGCGGCGACGGCCGCCGCGAGCGCCGAGAACTCACGCCAGAACCGGCCGAGCAGCGCCCAGATCACAGGGCGATCCGCCGTTGCCGGCGCCAGCGCTGCCAGAGGAACCAGGCAGCGACGGCAGCGACCGCGCACGCCACGGTCCAGGGGCCGAGCGCGCGCAGGATGGCGGCGATACCCTCCGCGTGCGGCGCGATGGCCGCCGCGGCCTCGAGCACCGCCGTGGTGCCGAGCGCGGCAGCCGCTGTGCCAGCCGCCGCCTTCGCCGTGCCGCTGTGCGCGAGGCCCGGCTGCACCAGCCCGGCCATGCGTAGCCCCTCGGTGAGGGTGGCGTCGTCATAGGGCTGGCCGCCGAGCTCGACGCTGATGATCGCCTCGACCAGCGCCCGCATGGTCGCCGGGTCGTGCACGTCGATCACCGCGTCGCGCCCCACCCCCATCCGGCGCGCCACCGCGGTGACGTAGGCGTCCGTCGGGTTCTCATGGCCCGGCGCGTAGCGGCCGATGATCGCGCGCACCGTGCGGAGTCCGTGCCGGTCCTGGTAGGCCTGCAGCAGCACCGCCAGCGCGCGGATGCCGTGCTCGTGCGAGACGAAGCGGCAGAACCGGCCATCGCTCGGTGGATCATCGAGCCCGAGCCATTTGTTCGCCGGGCTGTGCTCGATGTTGCCGGGATTGCGGTTGCGGAAGCCGCGGCTCTTGCGCGGATCGGGTCGGCTCATGGCTCTCTCCGGCAGTACACGCGCCACGCCACGCCGATCGCATCGCGCTCGGCGTGGGTGACGACGAGGGTGTCGGGACCAAGGGCGAAGCTGTCGCCCGCGGCGAGGTCGGGGAGGTCCGCCACCGCGACCGTCAGCACGTCGGTGGCCTGGACCACGGCGGTGTCGAAGGCGGTCGCCACCCGGTCGGGCAACGACCGCACCACGCGCACGGCGACGGCTGGGCCTGCGCCGCCCTGGCGCCACTCCGCATCCACCCCAACATGCGGGTCGGCGAGGATGTCGCCGAGCGCCGCAGCAAAGACGCCCACCTCAGTTCGAGGAGAAGATTCGCACCGCCAGGCGCGGGCGCTTGTTGATCGGCAGGATCGAGGCCTCGGTCTTGACGTCGATCCCGGAGCCGTCGCGCCGCGGCAGCTGGCGCGCATAGATCGGCAGCCCGACCGTGTTCACGGTCTCGATCAGGTTCGCCGGCGCGCCGTAGGTGACGAAGGTGTCGAGCGTGCCGAGCGGGAACGCGATCCCCTCGCCCGCCGGCACCAGCTTCTCGGTGCCGCCGGTCGAGAGCGTCACCGTCGCGTTGTACTCCTCGAACACCACGCCGGAGAACGGGAAGCGCCGGCGCGTATCCTCGCGCAGCGGCTGCGCGCCCGTCGAGGCGTAGTACTTGTACGCCTCCTCGACCTTGGCGTGGCCGATCAGCTTGTCGAAGAACTCCGGGCTGACCAGCGCGTGCACGCCGGTCATGGTCTCGCCCTTCAGCTCCTCCTCGACCAGCCGCAGCAGGGTCCGCACCTTGGCCTGCACGCTGGTCGTCGCGGTGCCGAGCAGGAAGTCCACTGCGAGCTGGGTCAGGCCGAACTCGGTGAAGTAGTTGTAGAGCGTCACCCCGGCGCCGTCCTTGACGATGCCGCGCAGCGCGTTGACCTCCATGTACTCGCGCGTCTGCGCGTGCTTCACCCGCATGCGGGTGAGCTTGCGCTCCATCACGGTGGCGAGCGGATCGGCCGCATCGGCCACACCGAAGCCGCGCACGCCCTGGATGTCCTGGGGGGTGATGACGTCGTCGTGCGGGATCCAGGGCACGGTGAAGGAGCGCATCGAGCGGAGGTCGCGGTTGGCGACCGTGGCCGGCCCGCCGAGCGGCACGGTGGGGAGCAGGTTCAGCACGCCCTCGGCCTGCTCGATGATCACCGAGCGCTGGGTGACGCCGTCGAAGCGGAACAGGCCCATCTGCCCGAGGCGGGTGTAGACGTTGGGCAGGATGTTGATGGCCTGGGTCATCTCGGCGAGCGAGTAGCCGCCGGCGTCGAACGGATTGATGATGGCGACCATCGGTCGGCCTCCTGTGTGGGAAACAGATGCGGCGCCACGAGGGCGCCGCCGGGGGTCAGGCAGTGGGGGACGGACTACGCGGTGTCGCGCGGGACGACGCCGGCGGCGCTGAGCTCGGCGTGCTTGGCGGCGATCTCGGCGGGCTGGTCCACCGAGGCGTCGAACACCAGGGCACCCTTCGAGACGATCGCCGGGCCACGCGCGACCACCAGGCCGCTGCGGTCGCCGGCCGTGGCATCCACCGCCTCGATCAGCACCGCGACCGCGCTCTCGGCCCCTTCATCGCCGGTCACCGTGGCGGCGGGCGAGAAGCGGTAGATGCCGGAGGCGGTGATCCTGCCGAGCACGGCACCGAGCGGATAGTTGGTGCCGCCCTTCAGGGTCACGACCTCGCGGGTGTAGTTGCCGTTGAGCTCGTACTTCAGCAGGTCGCCGAGCGTCGGATCCTTGGTCAGAACGGGCATGGGTTGGGTCTCCTGATCAGCTGCGTGCTGCGGCGGCGCGCTCGCGCGCACGCCGGACGATCGGGCTTTCGTCGGCACTGCCCGGCTTGGGTGCGGCGGCGATCACCGCGCTCGCCTCGGCACGCGAGGCGAGCGTGTCGAGCACGGAGCGGCGCAGCACGTGGGCGGCGACGCCGCGTCGGATCGCATCTGCTGCATCGACCGTGACGCCGAGCCGCGCCGCCTGCGCCGCCACCTCGGCGATCTCCGCCGCCGCGGCACGCGCGGCGTCGTCCGGCGGTGCCGGCGCAGGCTCGGGCGGTGCAGCCTCATGCACCTCCTGCTGCGGCTCGTCCTGGGTCTCCGGAACGGGCGCGTCGTCGGGTTCGACCGGGTGCGTCATCGTCACTCTCCTGGCAGGGGTCTGGGTGGTGGCTCCACGCCGAGGGGCGGGTGCAGCAAGGGCGGTGGTCATGTCGGCAAGCACGGTCTCGATGGTGCCGACGCGGTCGGCGAGGCCGAGCGCGATCCCCGCGCGGCCGCGATAGATCGCCGCCTCGGTGGCGCGCACGGCCTCGGGTGTGAGGTTCCGGTTGCGCGCGACCAGGCTGACGAGCTCGCCGTACAGCGCATCGACGTCCGCCTGGATTGCCATGCGTGCCGGATCCGAGAGCGGCTCGTGCGGGTTCCCGTCCAGCTTGCGCGCGCCGGCGTGGATGAACGTCCAGGCGAACCCCGCCTTGGCATCGGCGCCGCTCTGATCGATGTGCGCGGCGACCACACCGATCGAGCCGACCTCGCCGGTCCGGGTGACGTAGATCCGCTCCGCCGCACTGGCGATCGCGTAGGCCGCCGAGGTCGCGCTCTCGCTCGCCACGGCCCAGAGCGGCTTGCCCACGGAGCCGCGCAGCGACGTGAGACGGTCGGCGAGATCGAACATGCCGGCGACCTCGCCGCCCGGGGAGTCGATCTCCATCACCACGCCGCGCACGGACGGATCGGCCAGCGCGGCCTCGACCGCCTCACCGATCTCGCCATAGACGGAGGCGCCGAACAGCTCGGTCAGCCAGTCGCCACGCGCGACCAGCGGACCCAGCACCGGTACCACGGCGATGCCGGCATCGCTGACGGCGTAGCCGCGACCGCGCGTCGCAATCTCCCCGGGAGGAGCAAGCGCCACACGGCCGGCGACCAGCAGTGTCTCGAGTGCGCGCGGCGCGATCGCCAGCGGCCGGCTCGCGAGCCGGAGCAGTGCAGCCTCAACGGTCATGCTGGATCCTCAGGCCGGCGGGGCGGTCGTTTCGTCTTCCGCAGGCGCCGGAGCCTCGCTCGGGGCGCTCGGCGCGGTTCCGAACACCAGCCTGAGGCGCTGCTCGCGGGCACGATCGGCGGCGATCTCGGCATCGACCTGCTCGGCGTCGTAGCCACGCTCGGCGAGCGCCTGGGTGCGGCTCTTCAGCCCGGCGATGATCTGCTCGATCTCCGCCCGCGCGTCCTTCAACGGGTCCACCCAGTCCCAGCGCGGCGGCAGCCAGGCACAGGCGACGTACTCCCGGCGCCGCGCCTCGTAGCCGGGCAGATCGAGCGCGCCCGAGACCACGGCTACGTCCATCCAGCGCGCCCAGACGCGCCGGCAGACCTGCCACACCATCACCGCGTGCTGGTACGCCTCGATGCGCCGGCGGAACTCGAGCAAGGCGAGCCGCGAGTTCGAGTAGTTCGCCTTCAGCATGTCGTTGGAGAGATAGGCGTAGGGGATGCCCAAGGCCGCCGAGACCTGAAGCAGCGTGCGGTACTGGAACGGCTCGTAGGTCTGGCCGACGTCGGCCGGTGCCGAGGTCTGGATCTCCTCGCCGGGCTCCAGCATCACCACCTGGCCCGGCTGCAGGTCCATGGTGCGCTCGCCATCGGCACCGTCGCTCTCGGCGACGTCGAACGGCTCGGCCGGTGCGGGGGTGGTGATGAACAGCGCGTGCATCGCCGCGACCTTCTTTCGGTCGAGCTCGGCGTCGTCGTACTGGTCGAGCAGGAACAGCTTCACGATCCCCGGCGCGAAGCGGGAGATGCCGCGCAGCTGGCCGGCATCGACCGGGTCGATCACGTGGATCACCTCCGAGGCCGGCACGCGCACGGTCTCGCCGGCTAGCCCGGGATCGGTGACGTCGCCGGGGTGGCGGCGCAGGAAGTGATAGGCGACGCGCCTTCCGATGCGGTCGAACTCGATCCCCTGGCGGATCGTGTTGCCATTGGCCGCCCGTTCATTCCGATGCAGCGGCAGCATCTCCGAGGGCAGCATCTGGATCTGTAGCGGCACCACGAGCCCGTCCTCGGGGCGGCGCGGGCGGAAGCGCAGGAACACCTCGCCGGCGATGAACACCTCGCGCGCGGCGCGGCGCTGCTGGCCGTAGAAGTCGGTGAAGCCCTCGGCGTCGCTCTCGTCGGTCCAGTCCAGCCAGATGCGCTGCACCGCGGCCTTCAGGGCAGAGTCGCCGATCAGGGACGACGGCTTGATGCCGTTGCCCACCACGTTGCCGGCCCAGGACTCGATGGCGTTGCTGGCATAGCCGTTGTTGCGCACCAGCCAGCGGGCGCGCGCGGTGATGTCCGGGCCGGCGGCGGCGATCAGGGTGTTGAGATGCGCGCGGCTGGGCTGGAAGTGGCGCAGCCGGCGGCTCGCCTCGCCGGCCTCGAAGCCACCGAGCAGCGCGCCGACGCGCCGGCGCCAGCGGGAGAGCGTGCCGAGCACGGTGACTCAGAGCCCCTTGCTCGCGGCGGTGCGGACGATGCGGCGCCGCGCGCCCGCGGAGGTGTCGGCGATGCGGCGTTCCAGGTCGGCGATCGCCGCCGCCATCTCGGCGTCGGTCGCGTAGGTGATGCGCCGTCCGTCGATATCGACCGTGCGCACGCCGCGCCAGCGCGCTTCCAGCAGCGCATCGCGCCGCACCGTCATCTGCTCCAACGTCATCGGCGACCTCAACGAAGGTAGGACGGCGTGAAGACACGGCGGCCGCGCGACGCACGACGGCGGAGCATGCCGGCAGAGGGCGGCACGGGATCGGCGGCATCCGTCTGTTCCGGTACCGGTGCAACTGGCCCATCCTCGGTTCCGTCAGCCGCCACCTGCGCCTCGAGGTCACGCCACGTCGCCTCGGTCCAGCGATCCGCCCCGGCGATCCACGCCGCGGCACGCGCATACACGCGGCAGTCCAGGACCTCGTTGCGCTCCCTCAGCTTCTGCCACTCCAGCCGGGCGAAGCCGCGCTTGGTGCGCACGCTCACCAGCTGCTCCGCCACCAGCTGCTTCACCCACTCCGCTTCCATGCCGCGCGGCAGGTGGACGTAGCCGGCGGGGTACACTGTGCCGGCCGCGAGCTCCTCGTCGGTGGGCCGGCTCAGCCGCAGGAAGCGATAGGTCTCGCTCTTGAACGTGGCGACGGCGACGGTCCAGAGCCGCGCACCGCGGCGCAGCTTGCGCCCACCCTCGGTCACATCGACGTAGCTCGGCCCGACGATCGGCGCGGCACGGTTGAACCCGTCCACGCCCTTCACCGGCACGACCTGGGCATGCCCGGCTCGGCGCGCCCAGGCATACACCGCCGGCGCCTCGTAGCCGGTGTCGATCGCGAGCTTCGCCAGCCCGAGCCGCGCGCCACTGGCGTGCGGCCAAGTGCGGCCGAGCAGTGCGGTCAGGCTCGCCCACGTGCCGGCGTGACGGGACCCCATCGAACTCTGTTCGATGGGAGCCCGATCGGGCCCGCCGTCGATGATGACGTGGTCGACGAACCAACTCTCGAGGCCACGGCCCCAGGCCCAGATCGAGACCTCGATGCGGTCGCGCTGCACGTCGGCGCCGGCCGTGAGGAACAGCGCGCCCGCCGGCACGATGCCGATCGGCCAGTCCTCGCGGCGCTCATAGAGGCGCTGCCAGTCCGGCGCGTCGCCGCTCTCCTGCCAGGTCTCGCCGAGCACCGTGTTCTTGAACGTCTTCAGATCCTCGGGCTTGCCCTGCGCGGCCTCCCAATCGCGCGCGATCTGCTCCCACGACAGCCACCCCACCGGCGAGTAGAGCGCCGAGATATGGAAGCCTACCGTGTGCGGATCCTCCGCGACCGCGGTCGGGCGCCACTCCCCGCCGGCGAGCATCGCCGTCTTGTGGTGCTCCTCGATCGCGCCGTCACACGACTCGCAGCGGTACGCCACCGACCGCGGATTGCCCTTCTCCCACCGCAGCCGCTCGAACGTCAGGACCTGCATCGTCCCGCACTGCGGGCACGGCACGAAGAAGCGGCGCTGGTCGGAGGCGAGGTACTCGCGCTCGATGCGCGACAGCCCGGTGATGGTCGGCGTCGAGACCAGGAAGGTCTTGCGGCGCCAGCCGAAGGTGCGGGCGCGGGCCTCGGCGAGCGCGATCGGATCGCCCTCGCCCTCGACGTCGCCCGGATAGGCGTCGATCTCGTCGAGGAACAGGAACCGCGCCGTCATCGAGCGCAGGCCCACGGCGCTGTTCGCCCCCGTCATCACCAGGATGCCGCCGGGGAACTCCTTCGAGAGCAGCGTGTTGCCGCTGTCGCGGGCGCGCGCCGGGGCGACGCGCTCGCGCAGCACCGGCGTCTCCTCGATCAGCGGGTCGATGCGCTGGCGCGAGAACCGCTTCGCCAGCTCGACCGTCGGCTGCACCGCCAGCACCGGCGCCGGCACGTGGTGCAGGATGTAGCCCAGCCAGTTGTTTCCCCCCTCCGTGCCGCCGGTCTGCGCCCCTTTCATGAACACCACCCGCCGGGCGGGATGCACCGCCGAGAGCGCGTCCATGATCGCGCGCAGATACGGCGTGCGGCTGGTACGCCAGGGACCCGGTTCCGAGGAGGCGCGGCTGCCGAGGATGCGGTGCCGCTCGGCCCACTCCGAGACCGTGAGCTGCGGCGGCGGGCGCAGCATCGCGCCCATGCGCCGCCGCACATGCTCACGCGTCCGGCTGCCGATCTCCGCCGAGACCTGGGGGGTCGAAGCGATCGGCGGCCTCCGTCAGCAACTCGGTGATGTGCTGCTGCAGGATGGTCTGCAGCAGGTGCGGATCGACGCCGAGCTCGGCGGCGATCACGCCGGCGACGCGCGCGGGCCAGTTCAGCAGCGCGTCGCGCATCGCCCCGGCGACCTCGTCGATCGTCGCATCCGCCTCGGCGACGTCCACCAGCCGGCGCTTGCTCTCGTCCAGCGCGAGCCGCTGTGCCTCGACCTTGAGCGCGAGCTGCGCGACCTTCAGCCGCGCGAACGGCGTGCCGTCGGCGGACGCGCTGCCGCCCAGCGGCGAGCGGCTCGGGTCCGCGGTCTCGACCAGGCGGCGGCGGGTCTTGTCGATGTCCCACTGCCCGTCCGGCTCGCGGGCGATACGCCCGGCACTCGCGGCCTTGCGCAGCGCCGTCTCGGTGATGCCGATGCGGCGCGCCGCCTCACGCGTCGACGGAGTCAGCTCTGGCATGGCGGCGACTCGGGCTCCGGGCGCCCATCGCGGCCTGCCGCGATCCTCCGCCGCGCGCGGTGATGGACGAGGATGCTGCTGGCGAGAGTCGAGAGGCGGATGGGACGATGCGCCGATCACACCGCCGCCCGCGATCTGCGAGCGGCGGTGCGGTCAGACGATCAGGACGGGCGGCCGCCGAGAGAAATATGGATCGCGCGCTGGATCACGTCCTCGTCGGTCTCGCCGGGCAGGCGCATCGCCTGGATGCGGTCCCAGGTGTCCTGTTCGATCGGCACCAGCCAGGTGCCGTCGGCCTGTCGCTGCCCGGTGGAACGGAACGTGCCGATGGTGATGCTCGCGATGGTCTTGTACGTCGCGTCGCTCATGCGGATCAGTGGCATTGGGGCCTCCATCACGGCGAGGGCCATTCCCCGCCGTGACGGACCATTCGCGCTGGTGCGCCGCGCAGCCAAGTTGAGTACGTGATCATAACATTGCGTTCTCGCCGAACGCAGCACCGCCGCCCGCGGTGCGCGAGCGGCGGCGTGGGAGTCGGAGATCAGGCCTCGCCGGGTTCCCAGCGCGCGAGCGCGCTGGGGTCCCGCGGCGGCGTGAAGGTGAACTCCGCCTGGCCGACGCGATTGCCGTCGCTGTCGTGCAGCGGGCGCGGCCACGCGCCGGCGAAGCCGAGCCGGTCCATCTCGTCGGCCAGCCGGCGCAGGATGCGCGCGATCTCCGCGGTCGGGCTCGCCATGAAGGCCGCGCCGTCGGTGCGGATACGCAGGAGGAACTCGCTCATCGTCCGCCTCACCCCGCGACCCGATAGACGGAGTAGGACCCCTTCGCGCCCTCCTTGTTGGGGCCGACCTGGCGCACCCGCTCCAGCACCTCGACGGTGATGCCCTTGCGCTTCAGCCCGGCGAGGAAACCGCGCACGGTGTGCGACTGCCAGCCGGTGGCGTCGATGATCTGGGCGATCGTCGCGCCCTCGGGCCGGCGCAGCAGGGCCAGCACCGCCTCCTGCTTCGTGCCCGCGCCCGCCGTGCGCGGCGCGGTGGGCTCGCGACGGGTGCGCGTGGTCCCGGCGAGGGCGACACGCAGCGCCTCCATCGGCCCTTCCAGGGCGGCGACGATATCCGTCTCGCGGTTCCCCTCGTCGTCCCAGGCGTCGAGCACCGCCTGGGCGGCGGCACGCAGGCCGCCCCGCGTTGGCGCCATCGTGGCCGCGGGGGGCGCCTCGGACTCCGTCCCAGCGGTGGTCGCCCCCGCCGCGTCCTCCGCGCCCGTGGGCGCCGTGTCGGCCTCGTCGGGCGGGTTGTTGTCCGGGCCCTCGATCAGGAACGGATCGACGCCCGCGCGCACGTCCTTCGGCACGTCCTCGCCGTAGGGCGAGTCATCATCGACGCCGATCGCGGCGAGCCCGGACGGCGTGATCGCGTATTCGGTCATGCCGAGCTCCGTCTTCACGTGCAGCACGTCCGGATCGCGCGAGACGCCGGTCAGTTCGGCGAGCAGACCGCGCTTCACCAGCGCGGCACACACCTTCTGCAGCGACGCGCCGGGCAGCCGCTTGTGCTTCGTCACCAACTTGTCCGGGCGCGCGGCGGCGGCGTTCAGGACCAGGAGGTGGGTATCGGAGAGTGCCATCGTTCGGGGCTCCTGTGTCGGGGCGGCCCCATGCCGCCCCTACCGCCCCGAGCCCCGCGGACCAGCGGCCCGTCGGGGCGGTGCGGGCGGGACCCGCGTCAGGTCAGGCGGCGGTGCTTGCCGGCGCGGATCTCCGCGATCCGTCGCTCCGCATCCGCGGCCGCCTCGGCGGCAGTGGCGAAGGCCCGGTCGCCGTCCTCGTAGCGGCTGGGGATGTGCGCGGCGGGGCCGTGGTCGACCTCCTGGTCGATCCCCCACACCCAGCCGTCCCGCGCCGGCTGCAACTCGATGCTGTAGCGCACCGTCGTCGTCTCCCTGCTCACTGCGCGTACTCGCCGCGGCGGTGACGGGTCCCCATCGCGGCTTGCCGCGATGGGATCCCGTAGGCGTCGGTGATCTGGCGGAGGCGGGTGTTCCAGTCCTTCAGCATCTCGGCGTGCTCCCAGACCACCGCCTCGGGGTCGGCGCCGAAGTGGTCCGCACTCATCGCCTGCAACTCCGCCACCAGGGCGTCGAACTCCGCCTTCGCCGCCATGAAGGCCTCCAGGCTCTTCTGCTGGTTGGCGGCTTCGCGGGCTTCCTGCTTCTCGGTCCGGGCCATCGCGATCTCCGTCTGGCGGGGGCCATTCCCCCGCGCGTGACGGACCATTCGCGCTGGCGCGCACACGAGCCAAGCGGAAGGCACGATCCGATGATTGCGATGATCAGGCCGCGTCGATCACATCATGATCCGCGCCGCGCGCGGCCGCGAGCTCCTGCATCACGGCGAGCGCACGTTGGAACGAGGCGCCCTCGAACTCCCGCTCGCCCTTGCCGCCAGGGCCGTAGCGACCGCCGGGAATGCGGAGCGTGATCAATTGCGAGGGAAGCTCTGCCTTCGCAAAGTAGCCGATGAGCCTCCGGTCCAACGCGACCAACGCATAGATGTCGAACTCATCATGGCGATACACGCGCGCTGCACCACGACCCGCCCGCCTGACGTTGAAAAAGTACGCGGGATTGGCGCGCATGCTCGGCTGAGGATGCCGCGGGTGAAGCGTCGCCTTCACCTGAACGCGGATCACGCGATCGCCGATATCGACGGCCAGATCGTAGGCCATGCCTTGAGCGGTGGGAAACGCTCGCCAGCCGCCGAGCAAGAGATCAGCGCAGACGAGATGCTCTGCAGCACGTCCAAGCTCAAGTTCATGGCTGACCTGCCGCACGGAGCCGGCGTGCTGTGGAACCCGCGGCGGCACCGCGAGCGGGAGTGCGCTCTGATCGAACAAGAGACCGAGCTCGCGCGTCACGCGGCCACATCCCGCCGACGCACCGTCGCGATGTCTTCGAATGTGCGGTCTTCCCCCGCCAGCACGGCAGCCTCGCCCGTGGCCTCCTGCCAGCGCTGCACCGCGACGTCGCAGTAGCCGGGGTCGATGTCCATCGCGAAGCAGGTCCGCCCGATCGTCTCGGCAGCGATGATGGTGCTGCCGCTGCCACAGAACGGCTCGTACACCGCGTCCCCAGGCCGGCTGTTGTTCAGCATCGGCCGGCGCATGCACTCGACCGGCTTCTGCGTGCCGTGCACGGTGGCGAGATCCTCGGCGCCGTTGCCGATCGACCACAGCGTGGTCTGGTCGCGCGCGCCCTGCCAGTGACCGGTCGCGCCCTTGCGCACCGCGTAGAGGCACGGCTCATGCTGCCAATGGTAGTCGCCGCGACCGAGCACCAGCCGCGGCTTGGCCCAGACGATCTGGCTGCGCACTGCGAAGCCGGCCGCCTCGAGGCTCTCGATCACGGTGCGCGCGTGCACGCCCGCGTGCCACACATACGCAACGTCGCCGGGGAACAGCGCCCAGGCCTCACGCCAGTCGGCGCGGTGGTCGTTGGCGACACGGCCGGTGCGCAGCGTCGCCGAAACGCCCGCCTCGTTGCGCCAGGACGGGTTGTAGTCCACCCCGTAGGGCGGGTCCGTGACCATCAGGTGCGGCTGCACGCCGACCAGCAGGCGGTCGACGTCGGCGGGATTGGTGGCGTCGCCGCAGAGCAGTCGATGCCGCCCGAGCAACCAGAGATCGCCGGGACGCGTCACCGGCTCGGTCGGCGGCTCGGGCGCCGGCGCATCGAGGTCGTTCTGCGCGAGGTCGTTGCCGATCCCGGCGTCCAGGCTGGCGAGCAGCCGGTCGAGCTCCATGCCGGAGAAGCCGAGCACGTCGAGATCGACCGCCGCCTCGTCGCGGATGCGCGCGATCTCGGCGGCGAGCAGGGCCTCGTCCCAGCCGGAGTTGAGCGCGATCTGGTTGTCGGCGAGGCGGAGCGCGCGCGCCTGCGCGGGCGAGAGGTGGCCGAGCCGCAGCGCCGGCACGGTGGCGAGGCCAAGCCGGCGTGCCGCCATCACCCGGCCATGGCCGGCGATCAGCACGCCCTCGGCATCGACCAGCACCGGATTGACGAAGCCGAACTCGGCGATCGAGGCGGCGATCTGCGCCACCTGCGCCGCCGAATGCGTGCGCGCGTTCTCGGCGTAGGGCAGCACCCGGTCGAGCGGGATGCTCTCGACCTGGAGGCTAGGCCGCATCGGCGAGGGTCTCGGCGCGCTCAGCCGCCACGGCGTCGTACTCGCGGCCGTCGCCCGCGAGCGTGACCGGCAGATCGGGATGCAGCATGCGCCAGCGCGCGATCGCGAGATCGACGTACTCGGGCGCGAGCTCGATCGCGCGCACGCGACGCCCGGTGCGCTGCCCGGCCAGGACCGTCGTGCCCGAGCCGGCGAACGGCTCGAACACCACCTCGCCCGCGTCGGTGTAGGCGCGCATCAGGAACTCCGGCAGCGCGACCGGGAACACCGCAGGGTGCTCGGTCTCGATCCCCCGCGCCTTGTGCCGGGTGATCCGCAGCACGCTGTCGGGGACGCGGAACGGCTGGATCGGCCGCCCCTCATGGGTGCAGCCGCTCATCGTCCCGTCGGCCCGCCGCAGCCCGGTCATGTGCAGCGGATCGCCCGCCCACTTGCAGGGCACGATCTTGTTCGCCTGCCGCGCCGTGCGGTTGAGGTGGAACACCAGCTCGAAGGCCGGTGCGAGCCGGCCGTTCCAGTCGCCCGGCAGGCCCGGCCCCTGGTCCCAGGCGTAGAGCGCGAAGCGGCGCCAGCCCTGGGCGCGCATCCACTCGAGCCAGCCACGCCAGTACGGCACCCACTCGCCATCGCGATGGATCAGGCCGAGGTTCACCAGCACCTGGGCGTCATCCGCCATGGCGGTTGGCAGGTGGCGGAACACGCCCTGCATCAGGGCGTCCCAATCGGAGACCCCACCGATGGTGTACTCGCGCTGGCTGCCATAGGGCGGCGAGGTGAACAGCAGCGCTGCCCGGTCGTCGGCTATCACGCGCGCCACGCTCGCCGCGTCCGTGCTGTCGCCGCACAGCAGCCGATGCTCGCCGAGCAGCCAGAGATCGCCCGACCGCGTCACGGATTGACGTGGCGCCTCCGGCTCGGCGTCCGCCGGGTCGTCCTCCTCGGTCCCCGCTGCGCCGTCGTCACCCTCCCGGACCGCGGGCGCCGACAGGGCCCCGGGCGCGTCGCCGTCGGTCACGGCCTCGCCAGCCGCCGCGAGGATGTCGTCGAGCTCCGCGGCCGAGAAGCCGAGCGCAGCGAGGTCGAGGTCCGGCGCCGCCTGCACTGCGGCCAGCGCCTCGCGCAGCAACGCCTGGTCCCAGGTCGCGTTCTCGGCGATGCGATTGTCCGCGAGCCGCAGCGCCTCCTTCTGCGCCGCCGAGAGATGCTTGAGCACGATCACCGGCACCCGCGCGATGCCGAGCGCGAGCGCCGCTTCGAGGCGGCCATGCCCCGCGATCAGCGTGCCGTGCTCGTCCACCAGCAGCGGGTTGGTGAAGCCGAAGGCCAGCATGCTGGCCTTGATCTGCTCGATCTGCGCCGCGCTGTGCACCCGCGCATTGCCGGGATGCGCGCGCAGTTCCGCCACCGGGCGCAGCACGATCTTCGCTGCCATCCAGGGGAGCTGCATCGGCACCATCCAGGCTGTGAAGGAGTGCGAACCACGTGCGAACCATGGCGGCCGCAGGTGCGAACCATGCGGCCCATGGTTCGCAGCTAACCGATTGAGATCACGCGGAAAGAGTGCGAACTGCGAACCATATTTTCAGACTGGCGCTAGGCCCGTCCGGCGCGCCCGCCCCCGGCATAAGGAACGGTGCCAGAAGGAACCATGTTTTCTGCGGCTTACCGAGCCGTCCGTTGCGCTAGCGTCTCTCGCCGTTCGTTCCGTGCTCCGAAGTGTCCAGGGTTCCTGCGGCTTTCCGGGAGGGCGTCGTTTCCGCTCCAACACGCGGGACTACGCTCACTCGAGTCCCGCACCCGATCCGTGCGCCCGCAGGCGCGACTTCACCGAGTAGCGACAGGGTACGAGATATGAGTTTCACTCGACAACACGACATTCTTTCGCGCGAGCACGTTTCTCTTCGCTCGCGAAGGATGATCGGGCGTCGCCACGCTGACGACGCCCGACGCGGACTCAACCCTTCGCCGCCTTGCGCTTCGCCTTCTTCGCGCCAGCGAGCGCCGCCGCCTTCAGCGCAGGGCTCGCCTTGAACCGCACCGTCGCGCCCGCCTTCACCTGCACCTTCTCGCCCGTGCGCGGATTGCGCCGCGTGCCCTTGGGCGTCTCGCGCAATACGAACGCACCGAAGCCGGGGATGGTGAACCGGCCGCTCGTGACGATCTCGTCGGTGATCGCGGTGATGATGGCATCGGCGAGGTGCCCGGCCGTGGCCTTCGGCATTTCAGCGGCCTCGATGATCACGTCCGTGAGGAACTGCTTCGACATAGTCTCGATTCTCCGTTACGGGGGCGCGAGGCATAGCGGAGCGGAGTGGCTTTGTCAGCCAGCCAATCTCCGCTCGATCCGGCGCATCAGACCGTAATGCGCAGCGAGCACGGCCAGCGCCGCGACCAGCATGCCCTGCGCCTGCGAGGTGGGGACGGGCCTGCCGCCCCAGCCCTGGCGCATCGCCCACTCGCGCACGGAGGTCTCGCAGCCGACCACGTGCCAGATGCAGGAGCCGGCCGGGCTGCCGGCGCCACCGAGCGCCGCCAGGGCACGGCCGACGCGTTGACGTGCCGCTGCCTGGTGCTCGGTGACGCTGTCGCCCGTGCTGCCCGGCAGGCGGATCAGCGAGCGCGCCCGCAGCGGATCGAGCGCGGCCAGCCGGAACTGGGTGCGGAAGATGCAGCCGGCCTCGTGCATCTCCGGCGTGATGGTCGCGTTCGCCAGCATCTGGCCGAGCGTGTCGATGGCGCGCCGCACGGCCACCGGCGTGCCGGTCTCGGGATCGGCGATGCGCTGCGGCTCGCTCACCGCGCCGTGCTGCAGCCGCCACGTCGTCGGCTCGTCGAGACGCGCCGGGCGTGCGGCCTGCTTCCCCTTACGCGCCATGACGGCCTCCGCGCGGCCGGGACCCCATCGCGCTGGCGCGATGGGAGCCGGCGCCCCAGCGCTTCGTCGCCTCGTTGATCAGCGCCTGGCGCAGCCAGGGATCGGTGACGTCGTCGATCGCGAGCGAGACCACGCCCTGCTCGCGCCACACGCGGCGACGGAGCGCGTCGAGCTCCGCCGCAGTGGTGGGGCTCGTCGCGCGATGCAGGCACGAGCGCGGCGGCATGGGAGCACCGGGGAGCATCAGGCGTGCCCTCCGTGGCTCTCGGTGGCCCAGAGCAGCAGCGCGATCGCGTCCGCCTCATTGTCGTCGGCGGGAGCGAAGCCGCGCGCGCGGATCGCCGCGATCATTGCCGCCTTGTCGGCATTGCCCCTGCCGGTGGCGAAGCGCTTGATCGTGCCGACCGGGACGCCCTCGTAGGGCACACCGCGCTGCTCGCACCACGCGGTGAGGAGGCCGAGGAAACCGCCATAGATGTGCCCCGCGTCGGTTCCCGCATGGGCTCGCACTTCCTCGAACACGACCCGCTGCAAGCCACGTGCGAGCCAGGCCATCTCGCCGAGCCAGCGGTGGAAGCGCAGGTAGCGCATGCCGCCACCTTCGAACCGGCTCGGCTTGAAGGTCATGGTGCCGGAGGTGATGCCGCCGTCGCGGGAGCGCAGCGCCCAGCCGGTGGTGGTGCCGAGGTCGAGGGCGAGCACGGCGCGGTGTGCGAGGGCGACAGGCAGCGGGGCGATGATGCCGCCGCTTGCCAGGGGCGCGCGCGGAGTCAGAGTCGCGAGAGCCATGATGGTCTCCGAGAGGGGATCGTCGTGGTGAGGGCGGCGACGGCGCGGTTCTTGGCGGAGCTCGCCGTCGCTGCCCGGCTGCTGGTGGGGTGTGGCGGATCGGGCGGATCACGGACGCGCCCCCTACGCCCAGGGTGCGGTGCGCGCGCGCCGCTGAGGCGCGCACGCGCACCCGCCGTAGGAGGATGGCTGAGCCATCTCACTCCTCGCGCGCGCGCAACGAGTGAGGCAGTCCAACACGCCCTCCGGATGGCGTTGATCTGGGCCTCGTTGATGACCGCCTCGCGGAGCCAGGGGTCGGTGATGTCCTGGATTGGGAGCGAAGCCACGCCCTGCTCGTGCCAGGCGCGGCGGCGAAGGGCCTCCATCTCAGGGTTCATCGTGACGCTGCGCGTGTGCTGATGCAGGCACGACCGCGGCTCGTGGGGGGAGCCAGGCCCAGTCATGCCGGCACCATCAGGACGTCGAACGACCCCGGCCTGCCCTTGCATGCCAGGATGGCTTCCGCGGTGGCCTCGTAAACCTCTACGCCGTGCGACCGTAGCCACGTGACCTTCCAATGCGGCGTCACGTTGGTCTTCACCACCTCCACCGCCGTCGTGACCTTCCCGCCCGCGATCAGCACCATGTCGCAGATGCAGATCAGCGCTCCCCACCGCTTGCGCAGCGTGGGGAGGGTGGGCTTCCGGCTGAACCCACAAGCGTCCCAGGCGGTCACGCCACCGCCACCCTCGGTGAACGGATACTCGACCACCACGCGGAAGGGCGCCGGCTCGCTTGCTTCGGCAGCGAAGGAGGTCAGCCACTTCGCCAAGCGGAGCTTTGCGCGGGTGTGCTCCGCGCTCTCGTTGATCTGCAGAGCACGGCGATGTCGACCGGGAGGTGCCATCTACGCAATCCCTCCGAGCGCGACAGAACCCCCGGCTATCTCATTGATATATATATTATTGTTGTTTCTGTTATTATGTAGCGGGGTGTCCTGGCCTGCACCCGCGCACGCGTGGCAGCGGGTCTTTCCCCCGCGCCCGCGCACGAAAGCACAGAACCCACAAAAGCCTGATTTCAAGGACTTGGAGGTAGGGCGCGGCGTTTCGTTATTCATCGCTGCCGGCCTCCTCCCCTGCCGGGTCCTGGGACGCCTGGACCAGCACATAGCGGGGGCCCGGCGGACGGCCGACCCCGGTGTAGGGCGGCGGTGCTGTCTCCATGACCACCCCGTTCGTCACCAGCGCGTCGATCACCTCGCCGAACTCGCGTGCGGTCAGCTTCAGCCCCTTGTGGAACAGGTCGCGCCGGCTGCACGGGCCGTGCTTGCTGATGATGTTGATGGCCTTGTTCAGCCGCTTCTCGAACTCGCTGTCGGCGAGGAAGCGTTGCGCGTCGCGGAGCACGGTCCTGGTGCAGTGCTCGGCCAGCGCCCAGCCCCAGGACAGCTCCGCCTCGGTGATCGCTGGATGCGCGGGGTTGCGGCTGATGGCGCAGATCAGCGCGAGCTTGCTGGCGTTCTCGCCGAGCCGGTTGACGATGGCGGCTTGCGGCGTGCCGGCCACCTTCGTTGCCCAGGCGTCCTCCTCGGCCAGCTTGCGGTCGTGCAAGACCTCGGCCGCGGCGGTCATCGGCACGGTGTAGGGCGCGGGCTCCTCGGTCGCCGTCATCGGCGCCACATGCACGTCTGGCAGGTTGCCTCGCGGCAGCGCATCGCCGTGCCCGCGCGCGATCGCTTTCAGCGCTTCGAGCAGTTCCGCCGGCGGCGTGATGATCCCTGCATCGCGGTTCCGCTCCGGCCGATCGGTGTCGGTGACGAACACCAGGAAGCGTGCGAGGGAGCCGTCCATCATCGCGCCGCCCTCAAGCGCCTTCCAGAATGTCGAGGGAGTGGTGGTGCCGAAGAAGCAGACGCAGGGCTGGTGGATGTCGACGCGGGGCGCGTCCTTCTTGTTGGCGTACTCCGTGCCGCGATAGATGCCCTTCGCCCGGCTGTAGAGCTTCATCAGTTCGGACCAGATGTCCGCTTTGTGCGCCGGGGCCCTGCCGCCCGTGACGGTGCCGAGGAACAGGCCGAACTCGTCGATCTGGAACAGCCGCGCCGGATGCTGCTCCAGGGCGGAGAGCATGCCGCGCCCCGAGGCGAGGTTCTCGCCGCCGAGGTAGTGATCCAGCTTCGCCAGATCGAAGCAGCGGCGGATCACCTCCGGCGCATGGTCCTTCCCGCCGCCGCTCTCGGCGACGGCCGCGACGTAGACGTTGGTGCGGAGGTCCGTGCGGGTGCGATACTTCCGTCCGGCCAGTGCCCCGACGGCACAGATGGCCGCGCCGAGGGCGAGGAAGGGCTGCGGCCGCAGCGCGGTCCTGCAGCACTCGTCGACGAGCATCTGCAAGACGCCGCCGGGCTGCATGATGTTGGCCGGAACGGGCAGCGGCTTGGCCTGCTGCTTGGCGCGGCTTGCGTACAGCGAGGACAGGAACGGTGCTGCGGGATGGATCGCGTTCTCGTGCGGCGTCAGCTCTGCCCTGGCGAGCAGCGCGGCCGCCGGATGCGGCTGCGCCATCTGGCTGGCCACGCTGCCGTTGAGGATCATCGCTGGCTCCGGCACCCAGCCACGATCGATCGCGAGCTGGTAGATCGTGCCCGCACCGACGCTGTGGGGCCGGAAGCCGGCCCAGCGGCGTTCCGGTGTGTCGGCGCGGCCGGACTGGCCGGATTTGCGTGATTGGCGCGACCAGTCGAGCCAGAGCTCGCGCCCGTCCTCGCCGAGCGCTGCCTTGATGGCGTTGCCGATGGTGATCCATTCGTTGCCGGGCAGGTCATGGTTCGGCAGCCAGGCCAGCGCCGCGGCGATCGCCTCGCGTGTGCCCTTGGGATCGCCCGGGCCATTGCAGGGCCGGCTCGCAGCGTCCTGGGGCAGCAGAGATGCCGTTCTGGCCTCGGCCGGCACGAGCGCGCTGGCGGCATCCAGGAAAGCGTGGCAGGCGGCTTCGTCCACCGCCGGCAGCCGATCGCGCGGCACGTCCAGCAGGCTCGCCTCCGGCCAGGCATAGGGCTGGCCGGTGTCGGGGTGGATGGCGTGGGCGACGAACTGCTGGCCGCGCGCCAGGAGCTCGATCGGGTGGCGCTTGCGGCCGGCAAACGCGCTCTCGGCGCGATAGACCAGCAGCCGCTTCGGCGCGCGGCCGATGCGCCAGCACGGCGTCTCGCCGAGCATGGTGGTGGCAAGAGTGGTGAGCTCGATCGCCAACGCGGCATCGAGGACGTCGATGTCGATGCCGACCACCGAACCGGTGGCGATGCCGATGCCGCAGCCAGGCCAGCGCGACCAGATCTCGATCTCGGCGCTGGTGGTCGCGCGGTCGCAGTGCCGGGCCCAGCCAGGATAGGGCTGCCACGCGCCGCCGCGGAACCGGCCGGGCACCTTGCTCGCCGGCATGATCGGGATCACCGGATAGCCGTTGTCGGCGAGGCGCGCGCCGTGCTCGGCCATGAAGCAGCGATCGGTCATGGCAGGGCCTGCCCCCTGTGAGGCAGAGCCAGATGCCGCCCCTGCTCCAGACGCCGCGCAAGCTCGTCCTGGTAGGCCGTGACGATCACCTCGAGCAGCGTCAGCCACTCCGCCTCGGTGAGCCGCGCGAGATCGGTCTTGCCGATGCTCTCCAGGTACTCGCCGGCCAGCGGGCTGGCGGCGGCGATCGCAGCGATCTCGTGCTCGTCGGGGTCAACCATGCCCCAGCTCCGGCAGAGCGCGTTCATGCAGCGCATGGAGCAGGCCGGCAGGATCGTGGAGGGCAGCACCAGCGGGTCGAACCAGCCGAAGCCGCGCGCGGTTCTGAGCCGACACGCGCTGCATCTCACCCGAACCTCGCCGCGGTGATCTCGGTGTATTGCCCGGTGGGGCGCACCTGGATGGCGACGGGCTGGCGCAGGGCGTTCGACGCCGCGAGCGCCTCGTCGACCGAGCACGGGACGGGCAGGTGCGGTGCGCGCCTCCGCCACCAACCGACCGCCTTCTCGCGCGGATAGCCGGTGTGCTGGAGGCAGACCCATTCGCTGTGTCGTGCCAGCCCGCATTCGTAGGTGACGCGCAGCGAGGGCGGCCTGCCGGGCTTCTCGTGGCGGGCGTAGCTGACGCCGGTGACGTCGCACCACGCCGCCTGGATCTGCGTCGAGAGCAGCGCGTCCGCCGCCGCCCGCGGTGCCACCTTCACCACCGGTGGCGGGAACTCGTGATCGCACGCGATGCAGCGCCGCACGCTGGCATGGTTGATGGTCTGGCATTCCGGGCAGACCTTGATCGGTGCCTCGCCGTCGCCGGCCGGCTCCTTCTTCCGCCCGTCCACCATGTCGATGGGGCCGTGCCGCGACGTGTTGCCGGCGAAGTCGAGAACGAGGCAGTCGTCCTTGCCCTCGGCGAGGCGGGTGCCCCGGCCGACCATCTGCACGTAGAGCCCGACGCTCTTCGTCGGCCGCAGCAGCGCGATCAGGTCGGTGCCCGGCGCATCGAAGCCGGTGGTCAGCACGTTGGCGTTGGTGACGCAGCGCAACCGCCCGGCCTTGAAGGCCGCGAGGATGCCGTCACGCTCCGGCGCTGGCGTGTCGCCGGTGACGGCCTCGCAGGAGATGCCGTGCTCGCGGATCGCGTCCCGCACGTGCCGCGCATGCGCGACCCCGGAGCAGAACACCAGCCACGATCCGCGGCCCTCGCCGTGCTGCACGATCTCGGCGACGGCGGCGCGCGTAACCTCGTCGCGGTCCACTGCCGCCTCGAGGTCCTTGGCGATGAACTCCCCGCCGCGCGTGCCCACACCCGCGACGTCGAGCTGGGTCTCGGTCTGCTTCGGCACCACGGGACAGAGATAGCCCTGCTGGATCATGTCCAGCACGGGCACCTCGTAGGCGATGTCGGTGAACAAGCGATCCTTGCCCTCATGCAGCAGGCCGCTGTCGAGCCGATACGGCGTGGCGGTGAAGCCGACGACCTTCAGCAGCCCGGCATTGATCTCGTTCAGCTGCGCGAGGAACGAGCGGTACATGCCGCTGTCGCTGCGTCCGAGCAGGTGCGCCTCGTCGATCAGCACCAGGTCGCAGCGCTGCACCTTGTAGGCGTGACGGTGGATCGACTGGATGCCGGCGAACAGGATCTGCGCGTGGATGTCGCGGCGGGACAGGCCGGCCGAGTAGATGCCGGCCGGCGCCTCAGGCCAGGCGCGAATGAGGGCCTGGAAATTCTGGGAGATCAGTTCCCGCTGGTGGGTCAAGACCAGCACACGCGTATCGGCGTAGGCCGCGATCGCCTCGCGGATGAAGCCGGCGATGACGACGCTCTTGCCGGTGTTATGGTGAACCGTGAAATCCGCGGTCAGGTAGAGATGATCGCCATCGAGGCTGAAGCCGAAGAAGTCATCCTCCGGCAGTGGCCGTAGATCGAATCCGGTGACCAGCGGGTTCTTCTTCTGGCGTCGCGGCGCAGCGCGTTTCCGTGCGACGCGGGTCGGGATCATGTCCGTGTCGCCGCTTATGGTGACGCGCCAGTAGGTGCCGCCGGATCCATTCTGATCGAACTTGCGACATGGCTGGCATGATGCGGCCAGTCCAAGACTGCGCGCGACGAACGTCACATCGCGGGCCAGCCTCTCCGACTTGCTGATGAAGTCGAAGCCGGTCCCGCCGAACAGATGCCCATCGGTGTCGAGAAGCCCCGCGAGGACACCGAGCCGGACATCCCTGCTGCCCAGCTTGTAGATGTCAGGGATGAACTTCTCGGCTGCGTTACGACCGGAGACGCCAAGCTGCCGCAGGATCGCAGTCACCCTGTTGGGCGTGCTGCGGCTCGCCTGGTCGTCGGCGAATGCGACCTGCCAGCATGTGGAGCGATCGTTCTCGCTCGCTCGGTATCGCAGACCGAGGCGCTCCATCTCGGCCCATAGGCCGTCCAGCACTTCGACGTCGGGACTGCTGATCGCCACCCCGTGGATGAGGCACCCATCGCCGAGCAGGGCGCCGAGTGCCCAAGCGTCAAGCTCCGGGGCGGGACGCGGAGGGAAGTCGATGGCCACACGCCGGAGCTTCCGGAGATGGCGCCACCACTTGGACCTCGTCAGGAACTCCCGCACCGTGATGTTGTCGATGCGTGTGCCGTCCTGTGCACAGCGATGCGGCTTTCCCTCACTCGTGGTGGCGAGGGACAGGATATGCCCTTCGTTGACCACGAACGGATCGCCGGCCCGCTTTGGTGTCACCCGCCACATGCGCTCTCTGCCGCGCGCGAGTGCCAGCACGCGGCGGGGCTTGCTGTCCGGACCCATGAGGCAGTCGCCCGGCGCGACGTCTTCGACGCGCTTGGTCGAGCCGTCGTGCATCAGGATCATGGTGCCAGCCGCATGGCAGCCGGTCGGCATCACCACGAGGGGATTGCCGGTGTTGCCGCCGAAATAGTCGTAGAGCGCGTCGATGGCGGCGCGCTGATAGGGGCGAAGCGAGAGGCTCATGCGGCGATGCCCAACGCCTCGGCATCGCCTCGCGCGAGCCACCGGCCACGGTGGCCGCAGCCGATACAGGTCAGGCCGAAGGCATGCGGACCGCTCCCCGGCCGCACGGCGTAGCGATCGCCGCCGCAGCGATGGCACGCGCCATGCGTGACGATGCGCGTCTCATCCGTCTCGGCCGGCACGCCATCCTGCCAGACGGTGCCATCGGGCAGCCGGTAGCTGACCCAGTCCTCACCGGCGTCGATCTGCTCGGCGGCAACCAGGTCAGGGATGAAGAGATGCGTGCCGCAGCCGGCGCGCTGCTCGTGCCGCGTCAGAACCTGCTGATGCCGGGCGCACTGCCAGGCGCCATGCGCGACGGGCGTGGCGTGCAGGCAGGAGCGGCAATGCCGGTCCGGCACCGCACCCGCATGGCAGACCGCGTGATGGTCGCAGAGCCTGCACTCCCACCAGGTCGGATCGTCGCTGATGCGCGCCGGCGGGCGTGCGGCGGCGATGATGCGCGCCGCCTTGGCCAGGATCCCCGCACCGGCCTCGGTGTCGTGGTGGATGCGCTCCTGGTAGAGCTCGTCGGTGTCCTTGCAGACCGCGAGATAGAAGGCGCGATCGAGGCCGGCGAGCTGCATGTAGGCCTGCATCTGCGCCCAGTGCAGCGGCTTGGCCGCCGCGACGCCCTCGGCTTTCAGCGCCGCGAACGATTTCACGCTGTGCGTCTTGAACTCGCAGACGTGCCAGGTCTTCGGCGCCTCAAGCAGCCCGAGCGCCACCGCGTCCATGCTGCCGCCGAAATGGCCGCTGGCGTCGCGCAGCGTCCACTGCCGGCCCGTCGCCGGATCGACGTCGAGCACCGTGACGCCGATGCGGCGGAGATCCGCCACGAAGCGCGCCTCGGCGAGGTGCCCGGTCTCGAACAGCCGCAGCAGCCTGCCCGCGTGGCGCGCCCGCGTCGCCCAGCGGAAGCTGTACCAGATCGCCCGCTCGCACGCGCCGCCGATCAGCGAGGCGCCGAGATGGTCGCGATAGCCATCGTCCGAAGCTGCCTCGTAGGCGGCATAGATCGCCTGGACGGTCGGGCTGGACGGCGCCGGCAGCGGAGCCATGCTCACCCCGCCCGACGCCAGGGCGGTGTCGCCGAGGCGGGAGGCGCGGGACGCGCCGGGGGCGGCGCGGCGGGCCGCGGCGCGGGAGCCGGGTTCGGCGCCGGCCGCGCTGGCGCGGCGCCGCCGAGCGCGGCATAGCCCTTCACCCGGTTCTGCTTCCGCTGCTCGTGCGGCGGCAGGTGCTTGTCGCGGCTGTCAGGCTCGACGGCGAGCGTCACCAGCAAGGGGCGGAAGTGCAGCTGCTCGCTGTCGCTCACCTGCATCTGCCCGACCGCATGGCAGATCGCCGAGAGCGTGCGCTGGGCGATCTCGACCGTCTGCTGGTTCGGGTTCACCAGATTGAGCTGGTCCCAGATCTTGCGGCCCTGGTGCGGCCCCTCGATCACGTCCAGCTCGAGCCAGAGGTACTGACCCGTGCCGGTGCGCGTCGCGCGCATCTCGCTGTTGACGATCTGCGCGGGATAGCGGCCGGGTGGCAGCAGCTCGAGGGGGGCGGCGGGAGCGACGCCGGTGGCGTCGAAGGTGTCGTGCAGCTGGGCCATGGATCAGCTCCGCGGGCTCGGGGTGGCGTCGGCGTAGAAGGGGACGGCAGCGGCGAAGTCCGGCCAGGAGAGCGGCAGCGTCTCCGGCAGGCCGAAGCGGTTCTTCGCCAGGAAGGCTGGGCGCTCGACGGTGTGCAGGAGCCGGTCGCCGCCGCTGACGCCGCGCACCACCTTCTTGTTGAAGCCGACCTCCGATTTCAGCGTGGTGACGCGATAGTTCGCGAACAGCACGGCATCGACGTGCTCCTGCACCAGCGCCGAGGCCCGCGCGTGCAGCTTCGGCTGGTAGCGGTCGTAGGGTTCGGTCTCCGGGCTGTCGAAGCGCCGGATCTCGGCATGGGCGATCATGATCACGCCCATGCCGCGCTCGTCGCGCAGCGCATTGATGCCGTCGAGGAAGCTGCGCCAGGTATCCAGTGCCGCCAGATAGCCCTTGCCATAGCCGAACGCTTCGATGTTCGGCTGGCCGTGAAGCTGCGCGGTGTGCTGCCACACCAGCGGCTCGAGCCAGTCCAGGCTGTCGATGACGACGGTCTTGAAGTCGTTCGGCTCGCTGTAGAGGCAGGCCAACGCCTCCATCACCGCCTCGAAGCTGCGCAGCAGGCCGAAGGTCGGCGCCTCGATCAGGCCGAGCCCATCCTCGGTCTGCAGCACGATCGGGTTCGGCGACGAGGTGCCCCACAGCGTCTTGCCGACGCCGGCGACGCCGTAGAGCAGCAGGCTGGGCGGACGCGTCGCGCCGCCGCGCCGCAGCGATGCAAGCGAGATCGCCATCAATGCGTCTCCTTCACTGCGCGCGGCTTGGCCTTGATCACGTCGACCTTGATCTCGCCGCCGGCGCGGGCGACCGCCTCGGCGAACGCATCGAGCGTCGGCTCGAAGGCAGCGACGTCCTTGGCACGCGCCATGGCGTCGCCTCCCAGCGGGATCGCAACGAGGATGCGGAGCTCGTGGGCCATCAGGCAGGATCCTTCAGTTCGAGGCTGTAGGAGGGACGGCCGGCGGCGACGGTGCGGGCTGGCTCGAACAGGGCGCGGATGCGCGGCGGCCAGGCGCTGAAGCGGGCCTCGGGGACGCGCAGCTCGGTGGCGACGTAGTCGGCCGGGTCCTCGCCCCAGCCACGCAGCGTGGCGATCGCCTCGGCCAGCTTCGGCTGATCCCACCGCACCTTCTTGGGAAGGTCCGCCAGGATCTCGAACCCATCCTGCTCGAGGCGGACACGGCCGGTGTCCTTACCCTCCGCGCGGCGCGCTGCCGTGGCCGCCTCGCCGAAGCGCACATGCAGCGCGTCGTGCAGCAGATCACCGAGACGCTTCGCGTCCGCCTTGAGGTCGCCGACCTCATCGAGCAGCAGCGCAAGCTGGTCGAGCGGCAGGCGCGCCACCTCGGCAGCCGTCATCGCGCGCAACTGCGCGAGTGTGGTTCGGTTGGGGATGCTCATCGTGTCACCTTCATGAGTCCGATCACCCACAGCAGGGCGAGGCAGCTCGCGACGTACAGCATGCCGCCGAGCAGCAGACGGAACGGTTCGCGCAACCGGCTGTGCCTCACGCGGTACTCCGCGTGATGGCGTCGGCGGGCGGGGTCGGCCCCTGCTCGATGGCGCTGCGGCGCTTGCGACGCTGCGCATCCGAATCGGCATCGAGGCGGGCGCTGCGGCCGGCGATCTCGAGCCAGACGTGCAACGGCACCACGACGAGCGGCGCGGCCCGATCACGCCACAGGAACAGCGCGTCGTTCTTGCCGAGCCAGCGTTCGAGCGTCTTGAACCCACCGCCTTCGCCGCGAGCCTTCACCTCCGCCTTCAGCGCCTGCGGCCCGCGCACATGCAGGTCGAGGTCGGCCCCGTTGCCCTGGTAGTGCAAGGCTCCGGACAGCGGCACGCGCTCGGCGCGGATGCCGCAGGCGGTGTGAAGCTGCACCAGCGCGCGCTCGCGCCGCAGCCCCTTGTCGCGGGAGGACTTGCCCATGGCCGGCCTCACCGCAGCCGCGTCATCAGCGCAGCCAGGCAGATCAGCTGATCGCCGCGGCGGCGGCTCTCCTCTGCCGCGCGGATCAGTGCCTCACCGCGCTGCGCAAGGTCCGCGGCCTCATCTGCGAACACCATCTCACCCTGCGCGGGCACGAGGTCCGACAGCACCGAGACGAGGCCACGCAGCGCAAGCTGGCGCAGCAATGGCGGGAGCTGGACCGGATCACCGAGCAGATCGAGGTCACGCAGAAGCTCATCCAGCGTCACGACTGGACTCCTTTCGGATCGAGGGCGAAGGGGGGCCGTGAAGGCCTCCGGCTAGGCGGCGCGCCGTCCTGCGACGCGCCGGGGCCGTGGGCGGATCACCGCGAGATACGCGACGCTGTCAGGCGCGACGCGGCGCTGCACGAGATGCACCAGCCCCTCCTCGTGCATCCGCCACGCACGGCGCGCGAGGCGATCGAGCTCGGCGCGCTGCGGTGCCGGCAAGGTCGAGACGATCGCGTCGCGATCGGCCGGAAGGTGGCCGATGTGATAGACGAGCGGATCGCCGGGCGATGCGTCGGCGAAGCGGTCGCACAGCTCGTTCTCGGTCAGCACGAGGGCAGCCAGATCGGCCGTGCTCAGCCGGGTCGCCTTGGACGGGGTAGCGGAGGACGTGAGGCGCATCGTCTGGTCTCCCTGCGACGCGTGGGGGCTCACTCAGTCATTTACGGATCAGCGCGGCGCCGTTCTCACGCCCTCGGCGTCCGCCGTTTCGATTGGCGAACGCCGGTGGTACGCTGAGGCCGTGCACCGCGCGCGCGCAGCCAGAAGCGGAGCTCCGTGAGCTCGCGATAGAAGCTGGCCGATGACGCCGAGTGCGCCTCGCGCGCATCCACCACGTCGGCGTGCGCAAGGATCTCGCGCAGCAGCCCGCGTGGTCCGCTCGGCAGGTCAGCCGCTGCGCTCAGGAAGGCGAGGCGCGCGTCCACATCCGTCTGGTCCGCGCGCAGCGTGCGTCGCGCATCGCGCCCTTCCTCGGCGTCGAGGCTCACATGCGGCGGTAGGTGTGGCTGTCGCGCACGGTCGATGACGACGCGTCGCGCCAGCACCCCGACGAAGGTCGCCCAGGAGCCCCGCGCGGCATCGAATCGCGGGCTCGCCTCGACGATGGCGAGCAGGATGTCCTGGATCAGATCCTCCCGATCCGCTCGCGACAGGCGACGCTGTCGGGCGAATCGGGCGGCCAGGGCCCGGGCACAGCCAAGCGCCACGCGCAGCTGACTATGGTCCCACGCCTGCGGCGCGTGTGTGCGGGGCTCCTGTTTTTCGATCACCATGCGGCACCTTCGGCTCGGTCGGTTGCGATGCGCCGAGATGACCGCCCGGGCGGGGGGTGCAGCTAGTGCCGAGGGGTGCGCAGGGGTGCGCTGAGACCCTCAGCGATCATCGCACCCTTCGCAAATTCAATGCCTTGGCGTGCTGCATCGTGTCCTGGCCGTGATGGGGTGCGGCGGTGCTCGATCACCGCACCCCCTGCCGCCTGAGGCGCTGGACTTCCCCTTGGGCCGGAACATAGAGTGAACACGCTGTTTCCTGATCATCTCCAATCGAGGGACTTTCGTCCTTTGCCGATCGCGATCGCCTACCGCCCAGAAGCGGCTCTGAACCCGCATGCCGACGCTGCGGCCGGGACCATCCGTGCCGTCGCCGCGCAGGTCCGGCGCCAAGTCCCGCGCGACCCGGACAGTCTCGCGCTGGCGCTGCCAGCGCTGATCGATGCCTGCCGGGTTGTCGCGGTGAACGGGCGGCGCCTCGCGGTCTCGTGGGACCTCGGCCGCGCGCTGCACGACGAGGTCGGCAACGCTGTGCTCGGCCTCTGCGATATCGATGCCGATGAGCCGGGGTGGGCCTACATCGCCGTCAACGGGCCGATGACGGCGCACCGACCGGACCTCGCACTGAGCACAGCGGCGCACGAGCTCGCGCATCTTCTGTTCGACGTGCCCGCAGCCTTGGCGCGCGGCGAGCAGCGCTACCACGCCGTGGCGCGCTCCCCACGCGCTCTCGATCGCCTTGGCCGGGGCGCCGAGGCGCGGGCGAACGAATTCATGGGTGCGCTGCTGGCACCGCCAGTGCCGCTGCACACACGGTTGCTGGCTCATGCGCGCAGCGAGGCGTTGCGCCTCTGTCGCCGGCCGCATCACGGCAGGCCGGGCAGTCCGGTCGTTGCTGCGGGCAATTGCCCAGAGGCGTTGGCCGGTGTGCTCGCTGCGCTCGCGGCAGATTTTGGCGTCTCGGAGCGGTTCATCGCCGTGCGTCTGTCGCGCTACGGCCTGGTGGAAGGAGGGGTGTGATGGCGTTCGGCGACGTGGTGCGAGCCCGACGCACCGAGCTTGGCATCGGCCTGAACGAGCTGGCCGAGCGGCTGGAGATCTCCCCAGGCTATCTGTCGCGGGTCGAGCGCAATCTCGACAAGCCACCGAGTGACGAGATCGTCCAGCGCGTGGCGGCGATCCTCGGCATCCCGCTCGACGCGCTCTTCGTTGAGGCGCAGCGCCTGCCGCCTGACATGCGCAGCGACATGGGCAGCGTGGTGCTCGCCTATCGGCGCATGCGCACCCTCCGCGCCGGCCGACGGAGCCTGTGATGGCGAACGCGCCGAAGAAGAAAGTGTTCTATCAGATCGACGAAGTCTGCGAGCGGCTCGGCCTCTCCTTGCTGGACATGTCCGTACTCGCCTCGGAGGGCAAAGTGCGGCTCTGCACGGCCGTTCCCGGCGTGCGGGTCGAGGAAGGGCACTACGAGATCGCCCCGGATGGCAGCACAACGTGGATCGCGGCGGTCGAGAGTTACGTCCGCGGATTGGTGGATCTTCGCCCTGAAGACGCCTGGTATGTGCTGCGTTCCGGATCGCAGGTGATCTTCTGGCTCGCTGCCGAAGCTGGCCGCTATCGGCGCCTGATCAGCACGAGCGAGGACGATCGTGGGTACACGGTGATCCGCGAGGAAGTCGGCGTGCGTCACGAGGAGCTCAAGCGCTATGTGGCTCTGGAGGAGTCGCTCGACGATTTCGGGCATGGTGCAAGGGCCGGCGGTCGCGGATCGCAGCCCCACTATGATTGGGATGCCGCGCGCCTCGAAGCGTTCCGCCGGATCTACTTCGAGGGGGTTCCCGAGTCCTTCGGCGCTCTCATCCGTCACATCCAGGCGTGGTTCGCCCGCCAGGGAGGCAGAGTTCCGGATGAGAGCACGCTGAAGCGCCGGCTCCGCGACATCTGGGCGGTGTTCGGCACGGAGGCGACGCAGAAGGCAGCGTAACCTCGGGGCCGCGCTTGGCCGGTGAGAACGGGAGAGGGCTCGATCCGTAGATGACAGGCAGGACGATGCGTGAAGGATCACGATGGCCCTGCCGAGCACGAATCACCACCTCCCACCCCACCTGCGCGAGGTGTGTCAGATCCTGGCGCGTGGGATCGTGCGGCTCAGGAGCCGCAGCATCGCCGCGATCGATGCCCAGGCTCGGGACTGCGGAGAGAGTTCGCTACCCGCGACTCCCCGCCAGCGCCGTCATGCGAACCCCCGAGAGACGGAGGACGCATGACACGACGATCGAAGCCGCCGGTGGCCGAAGCGGAGGCCCCGGTGTTCCCCACCATCCCGCCGGCGCAGGTGCTGTCGCGGCTGGCGGCGCTGCAGACGGCATCCACGCCGGAACTGAAGCAGCAGTGGCGCGAGCTGTTCGGCAAGGAGCCGCCGGCGTTCAACCGCGCCTACCTGCAGAGCCGGCTCGCCTACCGGATCCAGGAACTCGCCTATGGCGGCCTCAAGCCCGAGACGCGGGCGCGGCTCGAGGCGCTCGGTGAGCAGCTCGACGGCGGCAACGCGGTGCTGCGGCGGATCCGCGCCGACAGCCGACCGCTGCCCGGCACGCGGCTCGTGCGCGAGTACGGCGGCGTCCAGCACGTCGTCACCGTGCGCGCCGACGACTTCGAGTACGAGGGCCGCCGCTACGCCTCGCTCTCCGCGATCGCGCGCCACATCACCGGCACGAGGTGGAACGGCTGGACCTTCTTCGGTCTCAAGGGGAGCGCGTCGTGAGCCGCCGCAAGCTCCCCGACCTGCCGGCGTCGGTCACCCGCAAGCGCTGTGCGGTCTACACCCGGAAGAGCACCGAGGAGGGGTTGGACCGCGAGTTCAACACCCTCGACGCCCAGCGCGAAGCCTGCGAGGCCTGCATCGCCAGCCAGCGCGCCGAGGGCTGGACCCTGGTCGCCGACCGCTACGACGACGGCGGGTTCTCGGGAGGGAGCCTGGACCGCCCCGCCCTGAAACGCCTGCTCGCCGACATCGAGCGCGGCCTGGTCGACGTGGTGGTAGTCTACAAGATCGACCGCCTCTCCCGCTCGCTGATGGACTTCGCCCGGCTGGTCGAGGTGTTCGACGCCCACGAGGTGACCTTCGTCTCGGTGACGCAGTCGTTCAACACCACGACCAGCATGGGCCGGCTGACCCTGAACATCCTGCTCTCCTTCGCCCAGTTCGAGCGCGAGGTGATCGGCGAGCGCATCCGCGACAAGGTCGCCGCCTCGAAGGCACGGGGCATGTGGATGGGCGGCAAGGTGCCGCTCGGCTACGACGTGCGCGACCGCAAGCTGCTGGTGAATGAGGCCGAAGCCGCGCGCGTGCGGCGCGTGTTCGAGCTCTTCGCCGAGACCGGCTCGGGCATCGAGACCATGCGCCGGTGCCGGGCCGAGGGCATCGCGACCAGGAGCGGGCGCCTGATCGACAAGGGCGACGTCTACAAGATCCTGCATCTCCGGACCTACGTCGGCGAGGTCGCGCACCGCGGCAGCATCTACCCCGGCGAGCACGCGGCGATCGTCTCGCGCGCGCTCTGGGACCGCGTGCACGCGCTCCTGCAGGTCAGTCCGCGCGCGCGGGCGCAGGCGAACCGGTCGCAGTCGCCAGCGCTGCTGAAGGGGCTGATCTTCGGCGCCGACGGCCGCGCGCTCTCGCCCACGCACAGCCGCAAGAACGGCCGCCTATACCGCTACTACGTGGCGCAGCGCGCGCTGAAGGGCGAGGCCGACGACGGGATCGTCCGGCGCGTCTCGGCGGCGCAGATCGAGGCAGCGGTGATGACGCAGCTGCGCGCCCTGCTGCGCCAGCCGGAGGTGGTGGTGGGCACGTGGATGGCGGCGAAGGTGGAGGATCCGGACCTGACAGAAGCTGACGTGCGCGAGGCGCTCGGGCGGCTCGAGCCGTTGTGGGACGAGTTGTTCCCCGCCGAGCAGCAGCGGATCGTCCGCTCCCTGGTCGAACGCGTCACGGTCGGGCTCGACGGTGCGGAGATCCGCCTCCGGGTCGAGGGCCTCGCGAGCCTGGTGCGCGATCTCGGGCTGGTCGGTGCCGAGAGGGTAGCGGCGTGACCGGACCCACGCACATCACCGTCCGCGTGCCGCTCAGGATCCGCCGCCGGCCCGGGCGCAAGACCGTCGTCACGCCCGTAGTGGACGGACTGCCCGCGGAGGCCACCACCCGCGCCGATCCCGCGCTGCTGAAGGCGCTCGCCCGCGCCTTCCGCTACCAGCGCATGCTCGACGATGGGCGCTACGCCTCGATCAGCGAGATGGCCGCGGCGGAGAAGCTGGATCGCGGCTACCTCGGACGGCTGCTCCAACTCACCCTGCTCGCACCGGACATCGTCGAGGCGATCGTCGAGAGGAGGCAGGCGGAGGGAGTGACGCTGCCGGAGTTGATGGAGCCGTTTCCGGTGGCCTGGTCGGAGCAGCGCCTCGCTGTGCAATCTGACTGCGGAGTCGCCCCCCGGCTCACGCGGGTCCGGCCTTCCCCGCCTGGCACAGCAGCTTGCGCGCCTGCCCCTCCCTGGCCGCCGCTGCGGTGAGCATCCGGCGAGGCGACAAGGCTGCGCAGCCGCGCCCGCCGTATCATGCGCCCGGGGGCGGCGCGACGCTGCTCCAGGCTCGCTGGATGCCACGGCAGGCGGCGCGCAGATTGGCCTCGCGGGTGAGATACTGGCTCGACGCCCGGTGCCGCTCCCGCCGCTGGACGTCCACCGAAAAGCAATGCGCGGGAGAGGGCATACCTAGCCCGGCGAGCTGCTCCGCGCAGGCCATGTACACCAGTGTCGCGGCGTACATCCCCACGTCCCTACGCCGTGCGCTCGCCGCCTCGCTCTCGCCGTCCGCCCCCTTGGAGAGCCGGAGGAGGACGCCGCCCGTCAGGTCTCCGCGCCTCCGATCGCTCGCCCTGACGACGAGGTCCAGCGACACGGTCACCGCCACGCCCTCAATGTCCAACGGGCCGAGACCTTGCGGCGGGGCCTCGAAGTACATCCCCCCGAAGCCGAAGCTGTTCAGCCCGGCCTGGAAGGCATCGATGGCGCCGATCGAGG
Organism: Elioraea sp. Yellowstone; assembly: GCF_006704265.1. GTDB lineage: Bacteria > Pseudomonadota > Alphaproteobacteria > Acetobacterales > Acetobacteraceae > Elioraea. Next base: position 74,686 of record NZ_VIKA01000002.1, read on the forward strand.
CCCGCGCGTCCTCACGCGCGAAAGGGCGCCCCGTGGGATCTTCGGCCAGCATCTCAAGGCGGGCTCTGGCCTCGAGAAGGATCTGCGCGCTCCGGTGAGGATCCGCCAAGAAGCGAACAATGGCGCGCCTCGCATCGCGATACCGCACGACCGGAGCCGCAGGTTGCCAACGCGCCCGCTGGATGATTCCCTCCCTCCCCACGTCGCTGGCAACCATGTAGGCGGCCAGTTCGTTCGCGGAGATTGTGGGCGTGCTGCGCTCCCTGATAGGGGATCTAGCCATGGACGACCTCTTCTGGTCTGCACCGCTCGGCGCGAATCGGACGCTCTGCGTATCGACTCTATCTCAAGCCGCGCTCGCGCAGTGCGAGGTAGAGGCGTTCGGTAGCGATTTCGGCTATTTCGTATACGAAGTGGATGAGCGGCCGCGCTCCGCCGGCATCTCGGTGCTCGCCAAGGCCACGTCCGAGGATGCGGCAGTGCGGCTCGCCGAGATACTCGCCCTGCGTTTTGCGGCGGATGCAACCGCGCCCCCGCTTACCGCAGTCTAGCTACGGGCGCTGGTCCATTCCTCCCGCGCCTCGCAGTGCCTCTGCCACCAGTCTCTGAGCTCCTGGAGCCGGTCGGCCGGCGCGAACGGTAGGTCCAGATACCGGAAGTGATCGTGCTGCGGCACTGGGACCGCACCGCGGCTGCTACCCCACAGAAGGTCGAGCTCGATGCGCTGAGCAGCTTGCACCAGCGAGCGTTGGGCAGCCTCCAGCCCGTTGAGGGTGACGCCAAAGCGCTCGATACCGGCACGCCGCCGCGATAACTCGTCGGCGGCTTGCACCACGAACTTGTGCCGCAACTCGACCAACGAGGTGACCGTCTGGTCCTCCAGCAACGCGCGGATTCCATCGAACATCGCGGGCTGGATGGTGTCCGTGCGCGACCGGTCCGCCGGCGCCTTCCCGGACAGCGCATCGAAGGCTCTGTGGCCCCTCTCGGCGGTGTCGAACGCCTCCGGGCCCTCGGTGGGCAGATACATCGTCACCACACCCGTGGTCGGCCGCGGCGCCTTGGCCCACAACGCCCGCTCCGCTGCCGCGGCCTCGTACGGCAGTCCGTCGTGGCAGACGAACACCTCGCGCGTGACGAGTGCTGGTGGGCCTCAATGTCGTCGAGAAGGCGGCGTAGGCTGATGACATCCTTGCGCTTGTCCACGAGCCTGCTGACCGCGAGGATCTACGTCGCCACGAAACCCTGGTCGAGCATGGATGCAAGCATCGGCGCGACCGCAGAGGTCGGCTGTTCCTTCGTGGCAAAGCGCCGGGCCTCGTTCAGCAGCCTGAATACGGCATCGTCCTACATCAACCCGTAAAGTTGCCTGTTGATGCTGTTGTGCGGGTCTCCCTGAAGCCAGCCGAGCCATGCGGTCCGCTTGCGGCGGTACGCCAGGAGACCCAGGCAGTCGTGCACGTCGCACTGCTCGGTCGGGTAGGCAAAGGGGGACGATGCGGTACTCATAGGCATCCAATGAATAAGAGAGGAGCCCACCTACGCAAGCCGAGCTGGAAGCCGGAGGGCGGTTGCCCGGCGCCGGACACGTCCGGTGGTTCCTGAGCGGCACGATCCTCGGGAGCGTCCGTCGTGGCTCCGCAAGGTGTGGTCTGTGCTGGAGATTGCGCGCACCCAGCATCCTCCGCCACGATTGCAGGCGCGCCGAGCGATTCGGCTGCCAGCCCCGCCCGGGACCGCCCCGATGCCCTACTTCGTCGAAGACCACCTTCGCCACGCCCTCGACTACATGGCGGACGGCACACACCCGCTGCTGATCAGCTTTCTCGCCATGCTGCGGCTGCAGATCCCGGTCGGCGACGGCCCCCCTGGGCTGCCCTTCGGCGCGCCACAGGAGCATGATCTGCTCGGCCAGTACTTCAGGCCCCAAGGCGGCACGCCGGAGCGGCCATACTATCTGCCGTTTGGCCCACCAAGGGAGGGCGATCCCCGGTGGAAGCCGGCTAACTATGGCGGGACAAGTCTGCAGCGGATGCGGACTGGGCGACCTGACTTCTTCAAGAAGGAAACCGTAGCGGGCTCCCCGCGGAAGCTCTTCCGACTCGCCGAGAACTTCCGGGAAATCCTTGCACGTGACCACAGATCGATCGTGGGCGTCCGTCCGCTTTCGGTCCACAACTTGGCCGTCTGGTTCTACCGCACGGAAGAGTTTCCCGACCAGACCGCGGCGATCACGAGGTTCGCTGAGGAGTTCCGACTGAGCGACTACGGCCTCATCGGCTCCGTATTCACGACGGCCCCGGACCCGGGACTCAGCGTCATCGCGATGGGCGCCGCGCCGCTCACTGACCAGGCTATTCTCGACCTCATCGGCGGCCCCGCCCCAGCAGCTGCCCTCGGGGCCGCCCCTGCTGCGCCACTCCCGGATGCCGAAGAAGAGGAAGGTGAGGAGGCGGCGGGTACACCGCCGCCCGCCGAGGCCGCGCCGGTCGTCGCTGGGACGTGGGACATCTCGAAGACGGAAGTCCTGCGCGCCATCGACGGTCTCAAGGGCGTGGAGGAGGCTGCCCTGCGCGCCATGGCTGCACTGCGTGCAGGCATGCACGTCGTCTTCACTGGCCCCCCAGGTTGCGGCAAGACGCAGCTGGCGCAGCGGCTCTGCCGGGCGAGCGGCTTCGCTTGGTCGCTGAGCACGGCTACGGACGCCTGGACAACGTTCGAGGCGATCGGCGGCTACTTCCCGCTTCCTACCGCCACGGGCGGGGAGCGCTTGGACTTCATGCCCGGCGCCATCGTCGCCGCGATGCAGGCCCAGCGCATCCTGATCCTCGACGAGATCAACCGGGCCGACATCGATAAGGCGTTCGGCGAGCTGTTCACGCTCCTCTCGGGAAACGACGTGGACCTACCCTTCCGGCAGAACGGTAGCGCCGAGGAGGGGGCGTCTGGGCGCCGCATCCGGCTCGTGGTCCGCGACGCGGCGGCCGAACCGGGGGTGGAGCAGATCCGGATGCCGTCCTGGTGGCGGCTGATCGGCGCCATGAACGACGCCGACAAGGCCAGCCTCAAGCGCCTCTCGTTCGCCTTCGTCCGCCGCTTTGCCTTTGTCCCCCTCGACCTTCCGCCGTGGGGCGAGTACGCAGCGCTTCTTACCGCGGCCGCAGGCGAGGGCGGCGGCGGCCTTGGCGCGACCCACCCCCGGTTCGTCCAGGCCGTGCAGTCGCTCTTCGCTACGAAGGACGGTTTGGCCTCGATCGGCATGCCGATGGGCTTCGCGATCCCGCAGGCCATGATGCGACAGGCCAGGAGCGAGGTCGCCCTCGATGCCGAGCGCAGTGAGGCCGCGCTCCTGGCCTCGACGTTGGAGCTCTACGTTGCACCGCAGTTCCAGGGTCGCGCCGACAGGCACGCCGAGCTGCTGGACCTGCTCAAGAAGATCGAGTGGTTTGGTGACGGCCCCCGCAGGGAATTCGGCCGCCGCTTGGCGGTGTGGACCGGTTATGTGGAATGACACTGCGGCGGCGATGGCGCGACTTCATATGTGACCCAGGCCGCGCCGGACGGCACCTGGGCGGCCTGGGCCGAGCGTCGGCAGCGGCGTCTGGCCCGCCCATTGAACCAGAGGTCCTCGCGCGCTTCGTGGAGAAGCTCGGGCGCGGTCCAGATGCCGTCGAGCTACTCGCAGACGCGATCGATCTGGCGCACCCGGGCTACGAGGAGTTCTGCCGTAGGCACCTCGTAGGCCTCCTCGATTCCCTGGCCAACGAGACAGCGGTCCGGCAAGAGGTGATAGGCCCGGCCCTCCGCGGCGCCCCCCGTTGGGACCTGACGGCGGTCGGGAGGCGCTCGGGCCGGCTTCGCCCTGACCAGTTCGTTGCTTGCCTCCCCGCCCGCAGCTTCGCCTTGGCAGAGAACATGGTGGTGCGCTGGCTCGTCGGCTCCCTGTCGCGCGGCGTCGCGTCGCTCGAGCGGCGCCTCGGCTCGTCTGGCATAGCCGCGCGCCACGAGGTGATCCGGAGGGCGTGCGCCGATGCGCTCGGGCACGAATGGTTTCGCGCTGTGCCTGAAGTGGCTGTCCCCTCGGCCTCGATGCTGCTCGCAGCTGCCCGTCAGCGGCTGCCCGCCTACCGGGCGGCGGCAACACTGGCAGCGCGCCGGGCGGCGCGCGAGAGCGGCGGGCGGGCGGCGAGGCACCTCCGGACGCTCGATCTGCTGGCCGCGGAATGGCTAGAGCCCGTCAGCGACGACGAGATTTTCGAGCTTTACACGCTCACGCTGGTGCTCGACGTGTTGGAGCACGAGCTTGGCCTCGGCGCGCCTGTCGAATTCGGGCTGGCAGTTAGTGGACGGGACCACGTCGCCCGGTTCCGTGCACCGTCCGACGAGGAGGTGCTGGTGTTCTTCGACCAGTCGCCGGCATCTGTGCTTGGCGTCCCGTCGCGCTACCTCGGCCTCCTCGACGCGCACGAGGGCGTCAGCGGCAGCCCCCGGCGGCCGGACGTCACCGTCGTCCGGGTCGGGCGTGCCCATCGGGTCGCCATCCTGGTCGAGGCCAAGCAATCCGCGGACGCCGGCTACATGAGCGACAGCGTGTATAAGACTATGGGCTACGTGCACGACTTCCATGCCCTCTGGGACGAGGCACCGGGGAACCCGAAGGTCGTTGTGCTCTTCCCCGAGCGGGTGTCCCCCCGCCCCGCGGCCGACCTCCGGGTCCTTGAGGTGGCGCTCGTGCACTCGTTCGACCGGCCGGTCCTCGCCCGAGCAATCGCCACCCGCCTAGGGCTCGAGATCACGTAGCTGGCAGATACGTCGGCAAGAAATGACCACTGTTGACCGCTGTTGAACTCACCTGGCACCCTGACCTGGAGCCGCGTCGTTGCGGCCCGAGTCGGAGGAAGTTCCTGTTGCTTCAGACCCTGCACACCCCGAAGGAGCTGGCCGCCTCCCTTAAGTTGTCGTTGTCCACCATCCGCCGCGCGATCCGGTCGGGCGATCTAGCTTGCGTAAGGGCCGGAAAAGGCCGGCAGATCCGGATCAGCCAAGCCGCGGTCGAGGAATGGCTGGCGGGTAGGTCCTCGGCTCCAAGCTCGGCGGACCCGAGCGACAAACGGCGCTTACACCAGCCCAGCGCGGTGCTTGCTCCGGTAGCAGGCGTCCGGAAGACTCGAGAGGGGGACGTCGGCAGAGGTGTGTGCTATTCGCTTCTGACTGCCGACGTGGTGGCCGGACTCCGATCCTTGGCGGCCCGATCGGTCAACACGATCTGCACCTCGCCCCCCTATTTCTGGCAGCGCGACTACGGCGTGGACGGCCAGATCGGCCACGAGGAGACGATCGAAGGCTACGTGTCGAGCCTGGTGACGGCATTCTCGGAAGCCAAGCGGGTCCTGACCGATGATGGGCTGCTGTTCCTGAACCTCGGCGACGTCTTCTACAACGCGAAGGGACAGCCCCACGGGCGCGACCGAAAGCATGCGGCGCGGCAGCTGGCCAGGCGGAAGCTTCGGGCCGTGGATGGGCCTGGCCTTGGGCTTCCTAGGAAGTCCCTGATCGGGCTGCCCTGGCGGGTTGCCCTCGGCCTGCAGGCAAAGGGGTGGATTCTCCGCAGTGCGGTCATCTGGCACAGGCCGAACTCCTTGGGCGAGCCGACAAGCCACGATCGGCCGTGGCGGACCTACGAGTTCGTGTTCATCCTGGCCAAACAGCCAAGATACTGGTTCGATCGATCTGCGCTCGGTGCCGAGGAGGACATCTGGACGATCAAAGCGCGGCCAGACAACCCCTACGCGCATTGCGCGCCGTTCCCAGCTGAGCTGGTGGAACGCTGTCTGGCCTGTGGTTGCCCGCCCGGCGGTACGGTCCTCGATCCGTTTGTCGGCTCGGGCACGACGATGCTGGTCGCCCTCAAGTCCGGACGGTCGGCGGTCGGCATCGACATCAATGACGACTACTGCGCTCTTGCCGCACGCAGGATTCGCGAGGAGGTCGCCCCGAGGCTCATCGTCGACGATGCCGCGGCAGAGGCCGCCTGAGCGGAGCTTGAGCCTCCGGCGCCGGGCAATCGGAGTCAGAAGGCAGTTCCGTTCGCATTCAGCTCGGACCGGGTGAGCGGTGTCCCCGCCAACCCGCACCGGTGGTAAGCGTGCATTGACGGCTACGGCATCGGTGGCGCGGCGGAGGTCAGGCCGCGTTGGGCCGCAGGATCCAGGGCGCGAGTTCGCCGATGCGGTTGATTGGGTGATCGGCGATGCGGTCGAGAAGGATGCGCAGATACGCCTGCGGATCCCAGCCATTCATCTCCGCGGTGCCGACCAGGGTGTAGATGATCGCGGCCCGCCTGCCGCCGTCGAGCGATCCGGCGAACAGGTAGTTCTTCCGGCCCAGCGCGAGCGGACGCATCTGCCGCTCGGCGGCGTTGTTGTGCAGGCAGGCGCGGCCGTCGCGCAGCACCGTGGTCAACGCGGTCCACTGCGCCAGCGTGTAGCGGATCGCCTTGGCCAGGTCCGATTTGCCGGAGATGCGGCGCAGCGTCGCTTCCAGCCAGGCGTGCAGCTCGGCCATCAGCGGCGCCGCGCGCGCCTGGCGGGTGGCGAGGCGCGCCTCGGGCGGCTGGCCGTGGATCTCCGCCTCGATGGCGAACAGCGGCCGCATGCGCTCGATCGCCTCGCGCGCGACCGGGCTGCCATTCGCCAGCAGCTCGTCGTGGAAGTGGCGCCGCGCATGCGTCCAGCACGCCGCCTCGACCACCCGGCCGCTCTCGTACAGCACGTTGAACCCGGAATAGGCGTCCGCCTGGAGGATGCCGCGGAACGCGTGCAGGCGGCGTTGCGGATGCTCGCCCTTCCGGTCCGGCGTGAACTCGTAGAACACCGCCGGCGGGTCACGCCCGCCGAAGGGTCGGTCGTCACGCAGATAGGCCCAGAACCGTGCCGCCTGCGTCCGGCCGCGGCCGGGCGCGAGCATCGGCATCGGCGTGTCGTCGGCATGCACGCGCGGCCCGGCCAGGGCATGGCGACCGATGAACGCCGCCATCGGCTCCGCCAGCTCGGCCGATCTGCCGACCCAACCCGCCAGCAGCCCGCGCGGCAGATCGAGGCCGTCGCGGGCGTAGATCTCCGCCTGGCGGTAGAGCGGGAGGTGGTCGCAATATTTCGAGACCAATACGTGCGCCAGCAGACCCGGGCCCGGCCGGCCGCGCTCGATCGGTAGTGAGGGCATTGCCGCCTGCGTCATCGCCTCGCAGGTCCGGCAGGAGAAGGCGGGCCGAACATGGCGCACCACCTCGAACCGGCCGGGGCGGTACTCCAGGATCTCGGTCACGTCCTCGCCCACCTTGCGCAGCGCGCCGCCGCAGGAGCGGCAGGCGCAGCCCTCGACGGGCAGGTGTTCGACGTCGCGCCGCGGCAGGCTGTCCGGCAGCGGCTTGCGGCCGCGTCGCCGCGCCTTCTCCTCCGGCGCCTTGGCGCTGGCCGCCTCGTCCTCGGCGTCGTCCGCGCCACCCGACGCGGCGATCTCGGCCAGCACCTCGTCGAGCCGTAGCTCCAACTGCTCGACCTCGCCCGCCAGGCGCTCCGATGACCGACCAAACCGCTCGTGCCGGAGGCGCGCGATCTGAACCCGCAGCCGCTCCGCCTCCAGCGTCTTCGCCTGCAGACCGAGTTCCGCGATGCGGCGGGCCGTACGCTCCTCGGCCAACTCCCCGCGCAGCGCCGCGATCATCGCCACCAGCGCGGCGGGATCCTCGGGCAGGGCGCTCTCGGCATGCGGCGTCATGGCGGAATCGTCCCAGACGCCGCCGCGTCGCGGCAAGAGGCTACACCGCGATCTCGGGCCTCCAACTCGGCATCGGCGTGCGCCAGTCCAGACCCTCCAGCAGCATCGCCAGCTGCGCCACCGTCAGCGTCACCACACCCTCGCGCGCGATCGTCGGCCAGATGAACCGGCCCTTCTCCAGACGCTTCGCCAGCAGCACCAGGCCCTGGCCGTCCCACCACAACGCCTTCAGCAGATCGCCACGCTTGCCACGGAACAGGAACAAATGGCCCGAGAACGGATCCGCCCCCAGCACCGTCTGCACCTGTGCGGCCAGACCGTCGAAGCCCTTGCGCATGTCCGTCGCGCCAAGCGCGAGATGCACACGCACACCAGCGTGCAGCGCCAGCATCAGCCGTCCAGCGCCGCCGCCAGACGCCCCAGCACCTCCGGCCCGATCGCCTCAGCTACCCGCAGCACCCGGCCGTTCCGCAGCACCACCTCGACCGTCGCCGCCGACTTGCCCGGCCGCCCGCCAGGCCCGCGTGATGGCGGTGACGGCCGCGACGCCTCCCTCGGCGATGCGGCCGCCACGACGCGAACCGGCACCAGCGCCGGCGCCCCCTCGGCGCGCACCACCCCCGGCATCGTCCCCTCGCGCACCTGGCGCCGCCACGCGAACAACAGGCTCTGGCTCATCCCATGCCGGTCCGCCACCGACGCCACCGAGGCACCCGGCCGCAACACCTCCTCCAACAGCGCCAGCTTCTGCTCCAGCGTCCAGCGACGACGGCGCGCCACAACGCTGATCACCTCGCTCACACGACCGTCCGCCACCGTCCTTACCCCTAGGCTTAAGGGCGATAACGGACTTCCGCTCCACCCCGCAGCCAGGCACGTCAACCGATCAGCGCTGCACGCCGCAAGGCAGTCGAGGGAAGACGTTTACGCTGGCGATCGCACTGCCCGTCCGGGGCGAGATCGCCTTGACGCTTTGTGCGCCGTGACGCCGCCGCGGTGCCGCGGGAGCCCACCTCTCATACCGATTCCTGCTGGCTCTGACTCACGAGGGGGGATTCCCCGACGCGGGCCGGATCTGATTCAAGCTGGCGAGCAACGGAGTCTCGCCATGGGTCAGCCGCTTCCCCTTCGTCCCGACTACGATGCGCCGGATCTGCGCGCCCTGGCACGGCGCTCGAAGGACGCGGCGCAGTCGCGCCGACTGCTGGCGCTGGCGGCGATCTACGACGGTGCGTCGCGGACGGATCCCGCACCATCCGCACCGCGCGCTCGCGGACCTCAGGCGAGAACTTGTTCGTCGTCTTGCTCATGCAGGCTCCAGCCTCTCAGGAGTTGGAGCCTCCGGCAAACCCGGGGCGGTTCAATGCGGCGGCTTGGGGGTGATCCCTACGGGTTCGCGTGCGAGGTCTATTGGAGGGGCGATCGAAATGCGAACTTCCGTACCGCCATCAAAACATATTGCCCAGTCAAATCAATGTGTTAACCTTGTAGACTAAATCGGCCAAGTCCCAAGGTTCGGAGAGAACCCGCCCTCCGGAGAGCGAAAACGGCGCTCGTTCCGCCTGCGCAGTATCAAGCCCCCCGCGCAAAGGCGCAGGAAACCTGCGCCTTTCGGCGCCGGTCACCGGCCGGGAGAAGGGTTGGATACACGGCGACTGGAGCGGGCGAAGGGATTCGAACCCTCGACCCCAACCTTGGCAAGGTTGTGCTCTACCCCTGAGCTACGCCCGCCCGGTCGCAAGACGCTACCCGCGACGTTGCGGCGCACTATACGGAGCGGAGCCGGCTTTGCAAGCCACGCCGTGACACGGCGTGCACGCATCGGCACACCCTACTCCGGCTCAAGCCCCATGGCGCGCAGGCGCGCCCGTTCCTCGTCCCAGCGCTCGCGCACCAGCACATGCAGGAACAGGTGTACGCGGCGATCGAGCTCGCGCTCGAGTTCGGCCCGCGCGGCCGCGCCGATCGCCTTCAGCCGCGCGCCCCCCTTGCCGATCACGATCGCCTTCTGCCCCTCGCGCGCCACCACCACGGCCGCGCGGATGGTGACCGAACCGTCGGGCCGCTCCTCCCAGGTCTCGGTCTCGACCGTGGTGCCGTAGGGCACCTCCTCGTGGGTCTGGCGGTAGATCTGCTCGCGCACGATCTCGGAAGCCAGCAGCCGGTCGGGCTGGTCCGAGAGCTCGTCCTCGGGGAACAGGAACGGCCCCTCGGGCACGGCCTCGGTGAGCCGGTCGAGCAGACGCTCGACCCCGTCGCCCGTCTCGGCCGAGATCATGAAGGTCTCGGCGAAGGGCGCCAGCGCGTTGAGGTCGCGCGCCAGCGGCAGCAGCGCCGGCGGGGCAACGAGATCGACCTTGTTCAGCGCGAGCCAGAGCGGCCGACCGGCCTCGCGCAGCCGCTCGACGATCATGCGAACCGCGTCCGTCAGCCCGGCCTTCGCGTCCACCAGCAGGAGCGCGATGTCGGCGTCCGCGGCCCCCGACCAGGCGGCTCGCACCATCGCCCGGTCGAGCATCCGGCGCGGCGCGAAGATGCCGGGCGTATCGACCAGCACGATCTGGCTCGTCCCGCGCAGGACGATGCCGCGGATGCGGAAGCGCGTGGTCTGCGCCTTGGGCGACACGGCGGCCAGCTTGGCACCGACCAGCCGGTTGAGCAGCGTCGACTTGCCCGCATTGGGCGCGCCGAGGATGGCGACGAAGCCCGCACGCGTCGCCGTCATCGGCGCGTCTCCAGCCGCGCGAGCAGGGCTGCGGCGGCGGCCTTCTCGGCTTCGCGCTTGGTCACGCCGGTGCCGTCCGCGCTCGTCTCGCCGACCGTCACCGCGACCGTGAAGCGCGGCCGGTGCGACGGCCCCTCGGAGGACAGCGTGCGATATTCCGGCAAGGCCAGTCCCCGCGCCTGCGCCCATTCCTGCAGCGCGGTCTTGGGGTCCCGCGGCGCGACCGCGACGCTCTCGACCTCCTCCGCCCAGTGGGCGCGGATGAAGTCGCGCGCCGCCTCGAGCCCGCCGTCGAGATAGAGCGCGCCGATCACCGCCTCGCAGGCGTCGGCGAGCACGGTGGCGCGGCGCTTCACCCCCGTCGCAGCCTCGGAGGGCGGCACGATCAGTGCCTCGCCGAGGCCGATCCGGCCGGCGATCGCAGCGAGCGTCTCCTGGTTCACCAGATGGGCCAGCCTTCGGCCAAGCCCCCCTTCCCGCTCCTGCGGGAAACGTTCGACCAGCCATTCGGCGATCACCAGGCCGAGCACCCGGTCGCCCACGAACTCCAGCCGTTCGTTGCTGGCCAGTCCCCGGTCGCGCCCCTGGGTCAGGCTGCGATGGGTCAATGCCTGGCGCAGCAGGCCCGGATCCGCGAAACGGTGCGCGAGACGGTCGACGAACGCCGCACTCACCTGATCACGTCGAGGAAACGGCCGAAGCGCCAGTTCCAGACCTGCCAGAACGGGCCCTCGTGGCTGAAGAAGATGATCTCGGCCCGGCCGATCAGGTTCTCGATCGGCACATAGCCGACGCCGGCCGGGCCAAAGTCGCGGCTGTCGGAGGAGTTGTCGCGGTTGTCGCCCATCGCGAAGACGTGGCCGGCAGGGACCCGATACTCCTCGGTGTTGTCGAAGCGCTCCTGGTCCGAGAACTCGCAGATGAAGTGCGTCCGCCCGTTCGGCAGGGTCTCGCGGTAGCGCCGGCTGCGGATGCGCACGCCCGTGCCGTCCTGTTCGCACAGGCCGGCCGCCTCGCGCCGCACCGGCGTGCCGTTGATGTAGAGCAGGCCGCCGATCACCTGGATCCGGTCCCCGGGCAAGCCGATGATGCGCTTGATGTAGTCCGTGCTGTCGTCGCGCGGCCAGCGGAACACCGCGACGTCGCCGCGCTCGGGCATAGCGCCGAGCAGACGTCCTTCCCACAGCCGCGGCGAGAACGGCATCGAGAAGCGCGAGTATCCGTAGGAGTACTTGGAGACGAACAGGTAGTCGCCCACCAGCAGCGTCGGCACCATCGATGCCGAGGGGATGTTGAACGGCTCGAAGGCGACGGTGCGGATGCCGATCGCGATCAGGCCGGCATAGACGACGGTCTTGACCGTCTCGAGCCAGCCGCCCGATTTGCGCTTCGCCATGGAGTTCCCGGGGGCCTGCGACGAGGGGGCGCCCGTGGTCCCAGGCGCTGCGGTCGCGCCGGATTGCCCGGCGGTGGAGGGCTTGTCAAGCAAGGGGACGGCTCACGCCGACGGCACCGCGCTGATCACGACGATCGCCTGGGCGTAGGGGGGCTCGTCGGTCATGGTCAGGTCGATGCGCGCGGCCATGCCGGGGGGCGTGATGGCGGCGAGGCGGCGGGCCGCGCCATTCGAGAGGCGCATCGTCGGCTGGCCCGAGGGCAGGTTCACCACCTCCATGTCGCGCCAGTAGACCCCCTGGCGCAGCCCGGTGCCGAGCGCCTTGGCGCAGGCCTCCTTGGCGGCGAAGCGCCGCGCATAGGTCGCGGCGCGGGCGGCACGCCGGTCGGCCTTCGCCTGCTCGCCCGGCGTGAAGACGCGGGCGGTGAAGCGGGCACCGTAGCGGGCGAGTGTCGCCTCGATCCGGCGGATGTCGCAGATGTCGCTGCCGAGACCGATGATCATCGGAGCGTGGAGGTAGCACGCCGGCGTGGCCACGACGAGGGTTCGTGCGGCTCGACGGCGGGCCGGCGTTGACCGCCAGCGCCCCTGCGCCCAGGCTGCCGCCCCGTCCCGACCAGCATGGCAGGACCAGCATGAGCGACTTCGTCCTCAGCCACACGCACGGCGCGATCGGCGTGATCACGCTGAACCGGCCCGAAGTGCTGAACGCCTGGCACCGGCCGATGCGCGACAGGCTGGTCGCCGCCCTGGAGACGATGGAGCGCAACGCGGCGATCCGCGCGATCGTGCTGACCGGCGCCGGCGAGCGCGCTTTCAGCGCGGGCCAGGACCTGAACGAGAGCAAGACCTTCGATCCCGACGGCGCGGAGGCCTGGATCCGCGAGTGGGAGCGGCTCTACGGCCTGCTGCGGTCGCTCACCAAGCCGCTGGTGATCGCGCTGAACGGGCTCGCCGCCGGCTCGGCCTTCCAGGTCGCCCTGCTCGGCGACCTGCGCGTCGGCCACCCCGGCGTCACCATGGGCCAGCCCGAGATCACCTCCGGCTTCGCGAGCATCACCGGCCCCTGGATCATGCGCGAGATCCTCGGGCTGGCGCGCACCACCGACCTCGCGCTCACCGGCCGGATGATGGATGCGGCGGAGGCGCACGCGATCGGCCTGATCAGCCGACTGGTTCCCCGCGAGGCGGTGATGGACACGGCCCTCGCGCTCGCCGAGGAACTGGCCGGCAAGCCCCCCACTGCCCTCCGGCTGACCAAGGCGTGGCTGCGCGAGATGACCGAGCCGGGCTTCCGCCAGGCGATCGAGGCCGCGATCCGCTTCCACCGCGAGGCCTACGCCACCGACGAGCCGTCGACGACGATGCAGCGCTTCCTCGACGCGCGCGCGCACCGGCGCGCCACGCCCGATTGCTGACGCCGTGATCCCCGACACCGAGGACGGCTTCCTGCCGCGGTTCCGCGCCGCCGCCGCGGCCGAGCCGGAGCGCGTGTTCGCGCGCATCGACGGCGCCGTGACGTTCGGTGCGCTGAGGCGCATGGCGGACGGTGTCGCGCACGGCCTTGCGCGGCGCGGCGTGATTCCTGGCAGCCGGGTGGCGGCGATGCTGCGCAACGGGCGGCTGTCGCTCGCGCTCATGCACGCGCTCGCCGCGCTCGGCGCGGTCTGGGTGCCGCTGAACGTGCAGGCGCGCGGGGCAAGCCTGCGCCACGTGCTCGACCACGCCGAGCCCTGCCTCGTGCTGGCCGAGACCGATCGTCTGCCCGTGATCGCGGAGACCGGCGCCGCACTTGCGGGCGCCCAGGTGCTCGACGCGGCCGCGCCGGAGGTGCGCGCCTGGCTCGCCGCGACGGATCATTTCGAGTCCGCCGCGCCGCCGGCCGACGCGCCGTTCGGCATTCTCTACACCTCGGGCACGACCGGCCGCCCGAAGGGCGTGATCGTCACGCACCGGATGCTGCGGCTCGCCGGCGAGGCGGTGGCGATCGTCTCGGATGTCACCGACGGCGACGTGATGCTGGTGTGGGAACCGCTCTATCACATCGGCGGCGCGCAGCTGATCGTCGTCCCGCTGCTCCGTCGCGTGGAGCTCGCCTTCGTGCCGCGCTTCAGCGCGAGCCGGTTCTGGCATGACGCGGCGGCTGCGGGGGCGACCCATATCCACTATCTCGGCGGCATCCTGCAGATGCTGATGGCGCAGCCGCCCGGCCCGCACGAGCGCGCGCACCGCGTGCGCGTCGCCTGGGGTGCGGGCTGCCCGGCCGATGCCTGGCGCGCGATCGAGGCGCGCTTCGGCCTCTCGTTGCGCGAGTGCTACGGCATGACCGAGGCCTCCAGCATCACCACCTGGAACGCCGACGGCACGCCGGGCGCGATCGGCAAGCCGGTGCCCTGGTTCACGGTGACGCTCCATGATGCCGAGGGGCGGGTCGCCCGGCGGGGCGAGATCGTCGTGCGCACGCGCCTGCCGGGCGCCCTCTTCCCCGGCTACTTCCGCGATCCCGACGTCACCGCCGCCGCCCTGCGCGACGGCGCGCTGCACACGGGCGATCTCGGCACCTGGGATGAGGCCGGCAATCTCGTCTATGCTGGCCGTCTCTCCGACAGCGTGCGCTGCCGCGGCGAGAACGTCTCGGCCTGGGAGGTCGAGCAGGTCGCCGCCGCGCACCCGGCGGTCGCGGCCTGCGCCATGATCGGCGTCGCGGCCGAGATCGGCGAGCAGGAGATCAAGCTGTTCGTGCAGCGCCGTCCGGGCGCCTCACTGACGGCGCCGGAGCTCGCGCGCTGGCTGGCCGAACGGCTCGCGCCCTACCAGACCCCGCGCTACATCGCCTTCGTCGAGGCCTTCCCGCGCACGCCGAGCGAGCGGATCGCCAAGCACGCGCTCTCGCCCCGCCTCGACGACTGCTGGGACCGGCTCGCCGCTCCGCCGCGGTCCCGCGCCGCCCCCTGACCGGCGTCAGCCGAGCGGCACCAGCCGGATGCGCCGCCCCTCGGCCGCCAGCGCCACCCGTCCGCCCTTCAGCGCCAGCGCATCCTCGCCGAACACGCGTCGCCGCCAGCCATGCAGCGCAGGGATGTCCGGTTCGTCCTCGCTCGCCAGCCGCTCGATGTCGTCGGCGGAAGCGACGAGCCTCTGCGCCACGTGGTGCTCGTCGCACTTCGCCGCCAGCAGCACCTTCAGCAGCGCGACCAGCGCTGGGCTCGGCCGCATGCCGTTGCGCTCGGGCGCGGGCGGCAGCGCATCGTCGGGCAGCGCCTTCGCCTCGGCGATCGCGGCGAGCAGCGCGGCCCCCGCCTTGCCCTCGGCGAGGCTGCGCGGGAAGCCGCGCGCCCGCGCCAGCCCCGCCGCATCGGCCGGCGCCTGGGCGGCGATCTCGAGCAGCGTCTCGTCCTTCACCAGGCGCTGGCGCGGGATGTTGATGCGCTGCGCCTCGCGCTCGCGCCAGGCCGCGACCGCACGCAGCACGGCGAGGAAGCGGCGGTTGCCGCTGCGGCTGCGCAGCCGGAGCCAGGCGTCCTCGGGCGCGGTGCGGTAGGTCGCCGGGTCGGCGAGCGCGGCCATCTCCTCCGCCACCCAGTCAAGCCGCCCCTCGCGCTCGAGCCGTGCCCGGAGCTTGGTGTAGACCCGGCGCAGATGGGTCACGTCGGCCGCCGCATAGGCGATCTGCTGGGCCGTGAGCGGACGGGCCGACCAGTCGCTGAAGCGGAACGCCTTGTCGATCACCGCCCCGGTCAGCGCGCCGACCAGCGCGTCGTAGCCCACTTGGTCGCCGAACCCCGCCACCATCGCCGCGACCTGGGTGTCGAACAGCGGCGCGGGCACGCGCCCCGTGCGCAGCACGAAGATCTCGATGTCCTGGCGCGCGGCGTGGAACACCTTGGTGACGGCCGGATTGTCGAACAGCGCGTAGAGCGGCGCGAGGTCCAGCCCCTCGGCCTGGGCGTCGATCACCGCCACGTCCTCGGGCCCTGCGATCTGGATCACGCAGAGTTCGGGCCAGTAGGTGCGCTCGCGCATGAACTCGGTGTCGACGGTGACGAAATCGGCCGCGGCGAGCCGATCGCAGAGCGAGGCGAGCGCCTCGGTGGTCTCGATCAGGACCGGCGGGGGGAGGGCCACCTTGGCAGGACGATTCATGGGGCTGCGCTTCTACACGGCGTTCCGGCCCGGACCAAGCCGCGCGGCTTGACTTCCCGCCCGCCGGCCGGTTCCTTCCGGGCCTTCGCACCTGGCCGGACCGGTTCTCGCCCCATGCATCCCTACCGCACCCATACCTGCGGCGCGCTGCGCGCCGAACACGCCGGCCTGACGGTCCGCCTCTCCGGCTGGGTGCACCGCAAACGCGACCATGGGGGCCTCCTGTTCATCGATCTGCGCGACCACTACGGCGTGACGCAGGTGGTGATCGACGCGGGCTCGCCGCTGATGGCGGAGGCCGAGCGCATCCGCCCCGAGAGCGTGATCACCGTCACCGGCGAGGTCGTCCGGCGCAGCCCGGACACGGTGAACCAGAAGCTGCCCACGGGCGAGATCGAGCTGCGCGCCGCGACGCTGGCCGTGCAGTCGGCCGCCGAGGTGCTGCCGATCCAGGTCGCGGGCGACGCCGAGTTCCCCGAGGAGCTCCGGCTCAAGTACCGCTTCCTCGATCTCCGCCGCGAGCGGGTGCACCGCAACATCGTGCTGCGCAGCCGGGTGATCGCCTCGATCCGGCGTCGGATGATCGAGGCCGGCTTCATCGAGTTCCAGACGCCGATCCTGACCGCCTCCTCGCCCGAGGGGGCGCGTGACTTCCTCGTCCCCTCGCGGCTGCATCCCGGCAAGTTCTACGCGCTGCCGCAGGCGCCGCAGCAGTTCAAGCAGCTCTGCATGGTGGCCGGCTTCGACCGCTACTTCCAGATCGCGCCCTGCTTCCGCGACGAGGCCAGCCGTGCGGACCGCTCCCCAGGCGAGTTCTACCAGCTCGACTTCGAGATGAGCTTCGTCACGCAGGAGGACGTGTTCGAGACGATCGAGCCGGTGCTGGCCGGCGTGTTCGAGGAGTTCGCGGAGGGGCGCAAGGTCACGCCGCCGCCCTTCCCGCGCATCCCCTACGACGAGGCCATGCTCGCCTACGGCACCGACAAGCCGGACCTGCGCAATCCGCTGCGCATCCAGGACGTGACGGCAGCGTTCCGGGGGGGCGGGTTCGGGCTGTTCGCACGCGCGATCGAGGCCGGCGCCGTGGTGCGCGCGGTCCCCGCCCCCGGTGCGGCCGGCCGTCCGCGCAGCTTCTTCGACAAGCTGAACGAGTGGGCCAGGAGCGAAGGCGCGGGCGGCCTCGGCTACATCGTCTTCGAGGGCGGCGAGGCGAAGGGGCCGATCGCGCGCAACCTGGAGCCCGCACGCTGTGCTGCGATCAAGGCCGCGTTCGATCTCACCGACGGCGATGCGGTATTCTTCACCTGCGACATGCCGAGGGCGGCCGCCGTCTTCGCCGGCAAGGTGCGCACGCGCATCGCCACCGAGCTCGACCTGATCGAAAAGGACGCGTTCCGCTTCTGCTGGATCACCGACTTCCCGATGTACGAACGCAACGAGGAGACCGGCGCGATCGAGTTCAGCCACAACCCGTTCTCGATGCCGCAGGGCGGGCTCGAAGCGCTGAACACGATGGACCCGCTCGCCATCAAGGCGTTCCAGTACGACATCGTCTGCAACGGGGTGGAGCTCTCCTCGGGCGCGATCCGCAACCACCGCCCCGACATCATGATCCGCGCCTTCGAGATCGCAGGCTATGGCCGCGAGGAGGTGGAAGCGCGGTTCGGCGGCATGCTCAACGCGTTCCGCTACGGCGCGCCGCCGCACGGAGGCTCGGCACCGGGGATCGACCGGATCGTGATGCTGCTGGCCGATGAGCCCAACATCCGCGAGGTGATCCTTTTCCCGATGAACCAGCAGGCCGAGGACCTGATGATGGGAGCGCCTGCACCGGTGCCGCCCGAGCGGCTGAAGGAGCTCTACATCCGCCTCGATCTGCCGCCGCCACGCAAGGGCTGAGCCGTCCGGCGGCGGGCCAGAGCGATCAGCCCGGCACGGCGGTGTCGCCGCTATGGCGTGCGAGCAGCGCGGCCGCTTCCTCGCCGCTGGCATACGAGGCGATGCCGACCGAGACCGCGATCGGCACCGAGGCGTCCTGCCACTTCAGGCGCCGGCTGCGCACCGCGGTGCTGATGCGCGCGGCGATCGCGAGCGCCTGGTCGGCCGGGATCCTGCCCAGCAGCACCGCGAAGCGCCCGCCCTCGATCCGGGCGACCGTGTCGATCGCCCGCACGGCGCTGCGGATCGCCTCCGCGGCCAGCCTCAGGGCGGCCTCGCCCGCCGCGGTGCCGTAACGCTCGACGATCGCGCCGAACATCTCGAGATCGCAGAGGATCAGGGCGCCGGGCACGCCTTCGGCGCCGAGCGCATCGAGCCGGCGTTCGAGCCGGCGCTGCAGCGTCCGCCGTGTGCAGAGCCCCGTGACCGGATCCCTCTCCACGGCCGGTGCCGGCATCAGCGCAAGACCAGGAGGTCGGCCCCCGTG
Source organism: Elioraea sp. Yellowstone (assembly GCF_006704265.1). GTDB lineage: Bacteria > Pseudomonadota > Alphaproteobacteria > Acetobacterales > Acetobacteraceae > Elioraea. The sequence goes on from NZ_VIKA01000002.1 coordinate 93,151, forward strand.
CGGGCGATCGGCCCGGCCCGGCTCCATGCCGGATCGTGGCGCGCGCGCGGGGGGAGGAACGAGGGTGACGGCATCGACCGACATGGGGCACCTTCCCGAAACGTGTCCGACCTTCCCTCAGGACGCGCTGCAACACGCATTCGCGACCTTAGGTAGTAGAACCGACTCGGTCAATCTCTCGACCGGGCAAGGAAGAACAAGCAAGCTGCGTGCCGGTCATTGGACCCGAGAGGGCCGCCGCGGAGCCGGTGCCCGCCTCGCCGGCGGCGCACGCGCCATGCCCCACCCGGCAGGTTCTGCCGCGCGCACCGCTCGCCGCCCGGCAGGCTTGGACGCGCGACCCGGCATCCCCTAGTCTCGTCGCGACACGCCAAGGAACCCCGCCGATGCGCCCGCCTTCCGGACCTGCCGGCCTGATCGCCGCAGCCCTCATCCTCGCCGCCCTGCCGGCGCAGTCCGTCGAGCTCGCCTCGCACCGCGCCGCCTACCGCCTCTCGCTCGACACCTCGCGCCCGAACCAGGACGTCGAGAGCGCCTCGGGAGCCATGCTCTACGAGGTGGTCGACCGCTGTGGCGCCTGGACGGTGCAACAGCGCTTCACCCTCCAGGTGGTGGGACGCGGCGGCCAAGCCTACGAGATGTCGTCCGACTATGCGACCTGGGAGGCGGCCGACGGCACGCGGCTCAGGTTCCGTCTGCGCCAGGCGACCGACGGGACGGTCACCAAGACGATCGCCGGCGAGGCCCGGCTCGAGGCCGTCGGCGGGGCGGGGGTGGCACGGCTGACCGCGCCCGAGGACCGCGAACTCGGCTTGCCGCGCGGCACGCTGTTCCCGATGATCCATACGGTGCGGCTGATCGAGGCGGCCCGGCGCGGCGACCGGGTCCTTGCCGCACCGCTGTTCGACGGCACCTCCGACGACGGGCCGCAGGACACCAACACGGTGATCGCCTCGCCGATCCCGCCCGATCCGGCGATCGGCCATGCCGCGCTGCGCGACCTGCGCTCCTGGCGCGTGCGCATCGCCTTCTTCGAGCCCGGCGGCGGAAGCCAGCCCGACTACGAGGTTGGCATCCGCTACTTCGAGAACGGGGTGGCGGACGAGCTGAAGATGGATTTCGGCGAGTTCGCGGTCGCGGGCAAGCTCGCCGAGTTCGAGCGCCTGCCAGGCCAGTGCGACTGACCCGCGCTACCCCAGGCTGCGCCCGCGCCGCACCACGCCGGCGCCGAAACGCGCCCTGAGCGCATCGAGGGCGCGGTCCATCGCCACGCGGCGCGGCGCGTCCGGATCGGCGAGGTCGCCGCGATCGGCCGTCTCGCCCGGTACGAGCGGCTCGGCCCCGATGCCGATCAGGCGGAAGCGCGCACCGGTCGCCTCCTTGGCGAGCAGGGGACGGACGGCGGCGAACAGCGTCTCGGCCAGCTGGGTCGGCACGGCAAGCCGCGTGTGGCGCGTGCGCAGGACGAACGCGGCCGTCTTCAGCTTCAGCACCACCCCCGCGGCGGCGAGCCCCCTCGCCTTCAGCCGCGCCGAGAGCTTCTCGGCGAGCGGCCAGAGCGCCCGTTCGAGCTCGGCCAGGCCGGCGAGGTCGATCTCGAAGGTCGTTTCGGCCGAGAGCGAGCGCGCCGCACGCTCGGGCACCACGGCACGGCGGTCCTCGCCGCGGGCGAAGGCGGCAAGCTCCGGCCCGTGCTCGCCGAGCCGCGCCGCCGCCTCGGCCGGCGTCAGCGCGGCGAGCGCGCCGAGGGTCGCGAAGC
>NZ_VIKA01000300.1 GCF_006704265.1 Elioraea sp. Yellowstone
GACAACCCGTTGGAATCACAACCCGCCGTGACCTCCCAACCCTCGTTCCCACCGCATTCCGAAACAGCCTCTGAGAGCAGGGCCACGAGATCCTGCAGCTTGCCGCGCCGGAACTCGGACGTGAATGCCACGCGCAGCATGTCGGTGTAGGAAGGGTCGTAGAGGCCGTCGTTGACGTCCTTCAACCACCGCATTTTCGGAAGGAACTCGGACGAAGCGAATGCCTTGTCGCCCTTCTCGATGCGCGAGAGGAACTCGGGCGCGACGGCCAGATGGCAGAAATAGTCGATGGCCTTGCGCAGCATGTTGCCGCCGTAGGTGTCGTTGGCCGCGATCTTCGACATGGCGAAGTCCGCCTGGCTGAGTGATGCGCCGGCCGAATTGACCCGGATGAAGATCTCGGTGACTGTCTCGATATCGAGGTCTTCGGCCAGCTCGATGATGCCGACCTGGTTGTTGATGATCTTGCGGACCTTCTCCAGCACCAATGAAATCTGGTCCTGATCAGTCTCTGGATTGCGCGCTGCATATTCACGCGTGAGCTTGGTAAGGCTGGCGTCAGGTGCAAAGACCGTCGCCAAGTCGGCAATCCATGAGGCGTCCTTTTGGATGGCCGGATTCGAGACCTCGAAGCGCTCTTCGACCGGGTGGAACGCGATCCGAATGCGTACGGTCTCGTAGTCCTTGGTCAGCACCTCCTGGCCGAGCAACGCAGCCATAAGCGCGGTGACGCGCTGTTGCCCGTCGATCAGGATGCGCTTGCCGGACGATGTCGTACCGTCCTTCAGCCGGACAGATGGATTTCGCCAGGCGATGAGGTATCCGACCGGATAGCCCTGATAGAGGGAGTCAAGCAGGTTCCGGACCTTTGTCGCATCCCACACGAAGGGACGCTGGATCTCAGAGGCTGTTTCGGAATGCGGTGGGAACGAGGGTTGGGAGGTCACGGCGGGTTGTGATTCCAACGGGTTGTCG
>NZ_VIKA01000301.1 GCF_006704265.1 Elioraea sp. Yellowstone
TCGCGGCCCTCGGCACGCCGGATGCCGCGCCGGCGCCGCGTGCGCTCCGCGTCTGGGAGGTGCTGCCGGAGTGGGACGAGACCGCGCGCCCGCCGCCGCCCTCGCACCATCCGGTCGAGCCGCGCGAGGCGCGGGCGCGGCTTGCCCACATGCTCGGGCTTGCCGCCGAGGACCGGCCCGGCCAGGCCGACCTCGCCTCCGCCGCCTGCGCGGCCTTCGCCCCGCGCGAGCAGGCCGGCGTGCCGCGGGTGGTGCTGGCCGAGGCCGGCACGGGAACGGGCAAGACCGCGGCCTATCTCGCGCCCGCAAGCCTCTGGGCCGAGCGCAACCTCGCGCCCGTCTGGGTCAGCACCTACACGCGCAACCTGCAGCGCCAGGTCGATGCCGAGACCGCACGGCTCTGGCCGGACGAGGCGGAACGGCGCAGTCGTGTCGTGATCCGCAAGGGACGCGAGAACTATCTCTGCCTGCTCAACATGGAGGAGGCGGCCGCGGGTGCCACGCGCGGCGGCGTCGCCGCGATCGCGCTCGGGCTGATGGCGCGCTGGGCACTGGCGACGCGCGACGGCGACATGGCGGGGGGCGACCTGCCGGGGTGGCTGCCGGAACTCGTCGGCACCGCCAATACGCTCGGGCTGGCCGACCGGCGCGGCGAGTGCATCCATGCCGCCTGTCCGCACTGGCGCACCTGCTTCATCGAGCGGACGATCCGCCGCGCGCGCACCGCGCGCATCGTCGTCGCCAACCACGCGCTGGTGATGGTGCAGGCCGCCTGGGGCGGGCTGGACGAGAGCGGGCTGCCCTACCGCTACGTGTTCGACGAGGGGCATCACCTCTTCGACGCCGCGGATTCGGTGTTCGCCGCCGCGCTCTCGGGGGCAGAGACCGCGGAGCTGCGCCGCTGGCTGCGCGGCGCGGAGGGCGGGCGGTCGCGCGCGCGCGGGCTGCGCCGGCGCCTCGAGGATC
>NZ_VIKA01000302.1 GCF_006704265.1 Elioraea sp. Yellowstone
TCGCTCGCCGGCGGCGCCGCCCCGCCGGCGCCGCGCGCGCTCAGCGACAACACGCGGCTGGCCGACGCGGTGCACTGGATCCTCGCACGCGCGATCGCCGACGGCCGGCGCGGCGTGGTGATCACGCTCAGCCTCGCCACCCATGCCGGCGCGCATGACGGCCGTTCGCTGGTCGAGAGCACGATCGACCGCCTGGTCGAGGCCGTGGAGGGAGGCGGGCCGCGCATGCCGATGGTCGCGGTGGTGGTCTGCGCCGGCAATGCGGGCGATGCGCGCGCCCATGCCGCGGTGCCGCTCGCGCCCGGCGGGTCGGGCAGCTTCGGCTGGGAGATCCAGCCGACCGACGAGACGCTGACCGAGATCGAGCTCTGGCACGATCCTGCCGCGACGATCGAGGTCACCCTGCATGCCCCGCCGCACCTGGGGGGGGCGGGATTCGGGCCCTGGACGCTCGCGCCGACCGACGGCGTGCCGGGGCGCTGGCTGCGCGGACCGACGCCGGAACGGGCGGGATTCGGCTGGTGGAGCAACACGCGCCATCCTGGAGGGATGCGGCCGGACTGCATCGGCGTGCGGATCGACCCCGGACTGGATGACCGTTGGGACCGGTCGCTGCGGCTGAACGGCGTCTGGACCTTCACGCTCGAGCATCGCGGCGGCCCGGCGGCGGAGCTGCACGCCTGGGTCGAGCGCGAGCACGACGCGGTGCCGGCGCGCATCACCCCGCCGCCTTTCGCGCAGCGCACGGCCTATGCGCGCGGCACGCTGGGCTCGCTCTGCTGCGGCCGGCACAGCATCGTCGTCGGCGCGGCCTATCGCGCGCCGAGCGCGCCGGGCGGGTTCCGCGTCTCGGCGGTCTCGGGTGCGGGGCCGCGGCCCTGGGGCACCGCTCCGCTCGCCTGGGCGGAGACCGAGGACCCCGCTCGACCCCATCTCTGCGCGGTCGGCATCGGCGC
>NZ_VIKA01000303.1 GCF_006704265.1 Elioraea sp. Yellowstone
GAGCACCGCCGCGACGGCGGGGTCGCGCAGGAACGGCGGCGGGTCGATGCGGAAGGCGGGCGCGTCCATGGCGCGCCGGTGTAGCACGCGCCGGGCGCGTCAGTTCGCGCGGCCGCCCTCGGTGATGCGCCCGTCCTCGAGCCGCGCCGGCACGTAGCGTTCGCCCGGCTGCAGCGACCGCTGCTCGGCGAACCACAAGAGCCCGATCGCCAGCACCGCGACGCCGGCGAGCGTCAGCACCAGCCACGGCGCATCGCGCCAGGCGATCGCGGGCCGGCCCTCGCCGCCATCGGGGCCGACGCGGCGCATCAGGAACAGCCAGCCGAAATAGAGCGCGAAGGGGATCAGGAACAGCAGGATCCCCTGGACGACACCGCGCATGCTCAGCCCTCCCGGACCAGTCCTCCCAGCGTGACCAGCATCGCCGCGGTCGCGCCCCAGATCAGGTGCCGCTCGTGCGGCACCACCCAATACCGCCTGAGCCGCCCGCGGAACACCGCCTCCTCCTGCCGCGGCCCGGGCGGCCCGACCAGCGCCGCGAGCGGCAGCTCGAACACCTCCGCCACCTCGCGAGGGTCGGGTCTGGGGGTCACGGGGGGCGCGACCAGCCCGACCACCGGCGTCACCCTGAACCCCGTGCCGGTGACGTGCGTCGGCAGGCGTCCGACGACCTCCACCGCGGCGGGATCGAGTCCGATCTCCTCGCGCGCCTCGCGCAGCGCCGCCGCCTCCGGCGTGGGATCGGCCGGCTCGATGCGCCCGCCCGGGAAGCTCACCTGGCCACCGTGGCGGGCAAGATGGGCGGTGCGCAGCGTGAGCAGCACGCTCGGCGCCGGATGCAGCACGATCGGCACCAGCACGGCCGCCGCGACCAGCGCCGTGCCGTCGGCGGCCGCCGGCGGGGCGGCCGGGGGGCCCCCGCCCAACCCCCCCACGCTGGA
>NZ_VIKA01000304.1 GCF_006704265.1 Elioraea sp. Yellowstone
AGCGGCGGCGCCGCCGCCGCCTCGGCGCGCAGCAGGCGCAGCCGTTCGGCCAGCGCCTCCTCGGGCAGGGCCGGGAAGTCGAAGCTGCGCGTCGGCGCACGGCTGGCCAGCGAGAGGTCGACACCCTGCTGGCCCGGCGTGATGGCGAGCCCGCGCGGCATGGTCTGCGCCGCCGCCACCGCGAAGCCGCCCTCCCCCGCCCGCAGCGCGATGTGCTCCGACCAGGCCAGCACGGCGATGCCGCGCTGCGTCGGCAGGAGCGAGAACTCGGGATAGGCGCGCCCGACCGGGATCCGCCCCTCGGATTCGGTGAGCGTGCCGACGAGCAGCCGTTCGCCGGTGTCGGGGTCGCTGAGGTGGACCACGTGGCCCGCCCCTGGCGTCGCGATCGTCAGACCGACGCGGCCCGCCTCCTCGCGCACCTCCGCGGCGAGGGCATCGCCGGGCGGCAGGCCGTCCGGCAGGGCCTCGAGACGCACACCGCGCTCGGTGCGCATCAGCCGGATCGCCCCCTCACCCGGCAGGCGGACGCGAATGACGGTGGCACCCGCCGTCACGGCGACCTCGGCCGAGCCGAAGACCGGATCGGCGCGCAGGGGCCGGAGGTCGATCGGCCGGGCCTCGTCGGCCACCACCCAGACCCAGTCGCCGCGCCGCAGCACGGCGAAGCCGGTGGTTTCGGCGAAGGGCAGGATCGCCGAGGGCTGGGGCGCGTTGCGCACCGGCCGCGCCGTCAGCGAGACCGGTCCCGCCGGCATCGCGCCCGCCGGGGCCCCCGGGGGGGCGGCGGGGGCCGCGGCCTTTTTGTGCGTCCCCCCCCCGGGGGGCTGCGGCTCGGCGGTTTATACCCCGGCCGCGCGCACTTCCCGCGACCCGCGGCTCTATCAGGTCGCGCCGATCAGCACCAACCTCATCC
>NZ_VIKA01000305.1 GCF_006704265.1 Elioraea sp. Yellowstone
ATCGACCAGCGCGGCGGCGCGCCAGGCGGCGTAGAGCGGGCGGTCGCGCCAGGGCATCGGCCAGGCGGCCTGGCCCGCGTCGCAGTAGGCCGCGCACCACTGCGCGATCCGGTCGGCAAACAGCCGCGGGGGCAGGCCGGCTTCCGCCGCCAGAAGGTCCGAGACCAGCGGCAGCGGCGCCGGCCAGGCGGGCTCCCCGTCGGCCTCCAGGATCGCCTCCGGCGACCGCCCGTCACCCCGCCGCGCCAGCGCCGCGGCGATGTCGGCGCGATCGATCCGTCCGGCTGCCAGCGCCTCGTGCCAGTGGCGCCGCGGCATCAGCATGCGCGCGCCGACGAGCTGCGCCATCACGGGCATGGCGGCCGCGAAGGGCAGATCGGCCAGCCCGAGGAAGGGATTGACCGCGACGAAGCTGTCGAGCGGCCAGAGCGGGGCGATGCGGGCGGTGGCCGCGGCGACGGCGCGCCGCAGCGCGACCTCGGCCGCGCCGGCGGGTGCGGCCTGGATCGCGGGATCGAGGTCCGGCGCGGTCACGTTCAGCGCGTCCATGCGGCAGGCTCCGAGGCAGGGTTGCGGAGAAGGCGGCGAGCGAGACGGTTGGCGACCACGTCGAGGTAGAAGCCCGCGGCGACGTGGACATAGGCGGCCTGCCATCGCGCCTCGCCGGCGCGATGCGGCAGCGCCGCCTGGGCGAGCACCAGGAGCGCGGCCGCCACCGCGACAGCGGCGGCGAAGGCGGCCGCGGCGCCCCCGCCCGCGCGCTGCGGGCGGCGGGGGGCCCGGGGGCGCGGCGCGCGGGTAGGCGGGCCCCCACGCCTTTCGTCACCGCCCCCCGCCCCCCCCCGGGGCGCCACGCCGACGAGATCCTGGTCTTCGCCGAGGGCCGCATCGCCGAGCAGGGCCGTTT
>NZ_VIKA01000306.1 GCF_006704265.1 Elioraea sp. Yellowstone
GAGGCCGCGCGCGCCGCCGAGCGCGAGGCGGAGGCGCGCTCCACGCTCGGCGAGGCGGAGCGGATCGCGGACAATGCGCGCAGGATCGCCGAGGTGGTCGCCGAGGTGGCGCCCGACCTGCCGCTCGCCCGCACCGCCGCGCGCGTCGCCACCCTCGCCGACAGCGCGATCGCGGTCGCGCGGAGCGCCGCGGGCGGCACCGCGGACGGGGGATCGGTGGCCGAGGCCGCGCACCGCGCCGCCTCGCTCGTGGCCGAGATCCGCGGCGAGGATCCGCTGGCGAAACTCGTCTCGGGGGCGGCCGGCGGGCTCGCCGGCGCGCTCAAGGGTGCGGCGGGGCTCGCCTCCGCCGTGGGCGGGCCGCTCGGCCTCGCCGGCGCGGTGCTGATCGGCGCGGCGGGAGCGTTCCGCATCGGCACCGAGCACTATCGCCGCTGGGTCGCGCGCGTGCTCGACCGCCCCTACGGCCTCGACCTCTATCCCGAGGGCCTGACCGATGCGGCGATCGCGCTCGCCGCGCTCGAGGCCGCGCCGATCTTCCGCCGGATCTACGGCGAGGCGATCCTCGCCCCGCGCGATCTCGCCGCCGCACGCGCCCTCCTCGCCGCGGCGCTGAGCCCCGAGGCGGCCGCGCTGATCCCCGCGGGCAGCGGCGCGCTGCGCCCCGCGCCGGTCGGCGAGGGCGGCGCCTTCGCCACCACGATCGAGCTCGAGGAGGGGATCCAGCAGTTCCGCCGCGCCGTGCTGGAGCGGATCCTGGACCAGGCCGACAGCGCGCCGGTGACCGTGACGCTGCCGGGCCGGGCCATCGCGGTGCCGCAGGCGACGCTGCGCCAGGCGGTGGACGCGGCGCGCGAGGACCCGGGCGGCGCGGCGGCGCTCGACC
>NZ_VIKA01000307.1 GCF_006704265.1 Elioraea sp. Yellowstone
CCCCGATGCTGATCTTCTTCGCGGTCGTCGGCTCGATCTATGCAGGGCTCGCGACGGCGACCGAGCCGGCCGCGCACGGCCTGCTCGCGGCGCTCGCGCCCGCGACGGTGGTCGCGTTCGGCGGCTATCCCTCGATCCCGCCGGTGCTGGCGGCGCGGACGCTGGCGCGCGCACGCCGCCCGCGGGTGGTGCTGCACGAACAGAACGCGGTGCTCGGTCGCGCCAACCGGCTGCTCGCGCGCTTCGCCGACCTGCTCGCGCTCTCGGCCGCCGCGACCGCGCGCCTGCCCGGGGGCGTGCGCGCCGAGACGCTCGGCAATCCCGTGCGTCCCGAGATCGCCGCACTCGCCGGCGCCGGCTACGCGCCACCCGTGCCCGAGGGGCCGGTGGAGCTCCTGGTGCTGGGCGGCAGCCTGGGCGCGCGCGCGCTCGCCGATCTCGTGCCGGGCGCGGTCGCGGCTCTGCCCGAGGCGCTGCGCGCGCGGCTCCGGCTCACCATGCAGTGCCGCGCGGAGGACATCGGGCGCGTGCGCGCGACGCTCGACGGCTCGGGTGTGTCGGCACGGCTCGCGCCGTTCTTCGCCGAGATCGCGGCGCTCTACGCGCGCGCGCATCTCGTGATCGCGCGCGCCGGCGCCTCGACGGTCGCCGAGCTCGCCTGCGCAGGGCGGCCCTCGCTGCTCGTTCCGCTGCCGCACGCGATCGACGACCACCAGACCGCGAATGCGCGCGTGCTCGCCGGGGCCGGTGCTGCGGAGCTGCATGCGCAGGCCGCGCTGACGCCGTCAGGACTCGCCGACCGCCTCGCCCGCCTGCTCGCCGAGCCCGCGCGTCTCGCGCGCATGGCCGAGGCG
>NZ_VIKA01000308.1 GCF_006704265.1 Elioraea sp. Yellowstone
CCCCGCGACCGGCGCCCGACCAGCAGGCCGCGCTCGCGCGCCCGCCCGCCCCGCCACCTGCCTCGCCGCCCGCCTCGGCGCCCGCCGATCCCGGCTGCGTCACCGTCATCCATGCCGGGATGGACAAGGCGGCCGGCGCGCCCGGCCGGATCGAGATGCGCAACACCGGCGGGGCGTGCAGCTTCACGCTGCTTCAGGACCGGGTGTTCCAGCTGCACTACGTGCAGATCCACGTCACCGCCAGGCCGGCGAACGGCGAGGTGACGGTCGCCAACCCGACGGTCAGCTATCGCCCCAGGCCCGGCTTCGCCGGCGAGGACCGCTTCGTCATCGACACCGTGCCCGATGGCCGCCTGATCGTCACGGTGCGCGTCCTGCCGCCGGACTGACCGCCCCGTCCGCCGCCGCGCCGCCATCCAGCCGGGCGAGATGCTCGCGCGCGAGCGCCGCCGCGGCGCTGCGCGGTGCCGCCCGGATCGCCGCCTCCCAGTCCGCCCGCGCCGCGGCGAGATCGCCCTGGTCGCGCCTGAGCAGTCCGCGTTCGAGCAGGGCCTCGGCATTCGCCGGATCGAGGGCGAGGGCACGGGCGAGGTCGTCGCCGGCGAGATCGGGCTGGCCGAGCTGGCGCCAGGCGGAGGCGCGCAGCACCAGCGGCTCGGCGTGGCGCGGGCGGAGATCGACCACGCGGGAGAGATCCTCGATCGCCTCGTCGAACCGGCCCTGGCTCGCCGCGGCGATCGCGCGGTCGGTCAGGAGTTCGGGGTCGCCCGGCCGGGCGGCGAGGCCGAGCGTGGCGGCGGCGTGGGCGCGATCGGGCCGCCCGGCGGCGAGCCAGAGCTGGCC
>NZ_VIKA01000309.1 GCF_006704265.1 Elioraea sp. Yellowstone
GCGGCAGCGCCGCCTCCAGCTCTGCGCGGAACGCCTCAAAGTCCACCACCGCGCGCAGCCGTTCCAATGGATCGCCCGAGGCCGACAGCCACCCCAAGCGCTCCTCCGCGTCGAAGAACCCGGGCTGTCCCGCCATCCGCCGCTCCCACTCTCACCAGCAGCAGCGAATCAGCCCGCAGCCGTCAGCGCCAGGGGTTTTTCGAGGTGTCCTCTTGCTCCTTCGGCCCATCTTTGGATCGGAAAGACGACGTTCAGCTTGCGAGACGGATTCCTGGGTTACGACTTTATCCCTTGCCAACCTTGGAGCGCCCAGAATGGACTAGTTTGCCCTGCGTTCTCCTGTTATGGTCAGAAAAACAGTGAGGGCTGGATGATGGCGGATACGCCTGACCAGGCCATGACCGTAAGGGACGTGGCAGGTTACCTGAACGTCGACGAGAAGACCGTTTACAGGCTCGCCAAGCGCAGGGATCTGCCGGGCTTTAAGGTCGCCGGTGCATGGCGGTTTAAGCGGTCGGACCTCGATAGCTGGATCGATCAGAAGAAAAAAAGCAGCGCAGAACAAGGCGTGAGGGGCGGCACGTGAGCGATTTGAATATCAGCAACTTCATCTGGAATATTGCTGACGATGTACTTCGAGACGTTTACGTCCTGGGGAAGTACCGAGATGTCATTCTGCCCATGACCGTTATTCGTCGTCTCGATGCTGTGCTGGAGCCGACGAAGGAAGCGGTGCTCTCCATGAAGACCCAGCTCGATAAGGAGACCTCTGCGAAACGGCTTGCCTGTGGCGTGATGTGCTGATTCGCTGTCGGTCCGAAGGTTTGGGCAGCGAGGG
>NZ_VIKA01000030.1 GCF_006704265.1 Elioraea sp. Yellowstone
GCGCGAAGCCCTCCTCCTCGGCCGCCGCGCGCAGCGCCGCGCGCACCGTCGCGTTCGCCGCCACCCCGCCCGACACCACCAGCACCCGGCACGCCTTCGCCGCGCGCATCCCGCGCCGCGCGCGGTCGGCCAGCGTCCACGCCACCCGCGCCTGGAACCCCGCCGCAAGATCGGCCGCGTCGCGCTCCGGCAAGGCGCCGGACGGATAGCCCGCGACGATCGTCGCCACCGCCGTCTTCAGCCCCGAGAACGAGAAGTCGAAGCCCTCGCGCCCCAGCATCGGACGCGGCAGGGAGAAGCGCGCCGGATCGCCGCCCGCGGCCAGGCGTTCGAGCGCCGGTCCGCCCGGCCAGCCGAGGCCGAGCATCTTGGCCACCTTGTCGAACGCCTCGCCCGGCGCGTCGTCCAGCGTCCGTCCCAGCACCGCATGCGCTCCGGGCCCGTGCGTCTCGACCAGCAGGCAATGCCCGCCGGAGACGAGCAGCGTCAGATAGGGAAACGCCGGCGGCTCGGCGGCCAGCCCCGGCAGCCGTGCGGCGAGGGCATGCGCCTCCAGGTGGTTGACGGCGTAGAAGGGCAGCCTGCGGGCGAGCGCGAAGCCCTTGCCGAGATTCGCCCCTACGATCAGTCCGCCGATCAGCCCGGGCCCCGCGGTCGCGGCCACCGCCGCGGGCGCCACCGCGGCGTCCGCCAGCACCGCCTCGATCATCCCCGGCAGCCGCGCGAGATGGGCGCGCGCGGCGATCTCCGGCACCACCCCGGCATAGGGCGCGTGCTCGGCGGACTGGCTCCAGAGCCGTTCGGCCAGCACCCGCCCGTCGCCCGCCAGCACGGCGGCCGCGGTCTCGTCGCACGAGGTCTCGATGCCCAACACCGCACCGTTATCCAGCGATGACATCCGCGCCCTTCCCACCGTCCCGATCGCGTTGTAGGGACCGCCGCCATGTCACGCCACCCAGCCGGCGAGAGCGACGCCGGCCGCCGTCACACCGCGCCGCGGCACGACCGCCGCCCCCTGCCCCTGCGCGTCGGCACGCGCGCGAGCCCGCTCGCGCTGATGCAGACGCGGCTCTTCATGGCGCGGCTGACCGGCTTCTGCCCCGTGCTGCGCCAGGCCGAGGCGTTCGAGGAGCACGCGATCGCCACCACCGGCGATCGCATCCAGGACCGCCGGCTCGCCGATCTCGGCGGCAAGGGGCTGTTCGCCAAGGAGATCCACGAGGCGCTGCTGGACGGCCGGGTCGATTTCGCCGTCCACAGCCTGAAGGATCTCGAGACCGAGCTGCCGCCCGGCATCGTGCTCGCCTGCTGCATGGCGCGCGAGGATGCGCGCGACGTCCTGATCCTCGCCCCGCATTGCGGCCCGGCGGATCCGGCCGATCCCTTCGCCGCGATCCCGCCGGGCGGCGTGGTCGGCACCTCCTCGGTGCGGCGCGCCGCCCAGCTTCTGCACCGCCGCCCCGACCTCACCATCACGCTGATCCGCGGCAACGTGCAGACGCGGCTGAACAAGGTGAAGTCGGCGCAGATGGACGCGACCCTGCTGGCGCTCGCCGGGCTGCGCCGGCTCGGCCTCGCCCACGAGGCCGCGGCGATCCTCGACCCCGAGATGATGGTGCCCGCCGCCGGCCAGGGCATCGTCGGCATCACCGTGCGCGCCGAGGACACCGAGCTGCACGACCTGCTCTCCGGCATCGAGGACCCGGATGCCGCCGCGGTCAGCCGCGCCGAGCGCGCGCTGCTCGCCGCCCTCGACGGCTCCTGCCGCACCCCCATCGGCGGTCATGCCGAGATCCGCGCCGACGGCACGCTCCGCCTGGTGGGCTTGGTCGCGAGCGAGGACGGCACCTTCCTGCTCAAGCGCGCGATCGTCGGCGCGCCGGAGGATGCCGCGCGGCTCGGGCGCGAGCTCGGCCGCGAGCTGCGCCGCGACTCTCCGGCCGCGATCTTCACGGGCTGACGGCCGGGCGGCGCCATCGCCGCATGGCCGGGGGAGGCGAGGCCGGACCGCTACCGCGCCCGCGCCGCCATCCGCGTCGCCTGGCCGGCGCGGTTCTCGAACACCACGAACCACGCCGGCATCTCCGGCGCACCGGGCGGCACGGCCTCGGCGAGCCGTCCTTGCGGGTCCGCGGGCAGCAGGCTCATCCGCACCGCATCGCCGAGATTGCCGCCCACCGTCTCGACCACGCCCTCGCGCGTGCCGACGACGATGTCGCAGTGCATCGGCACCGCCCGCCCCGCCTCCGCCGACCGCTCGGCCGGGGTGCGATAGCGGCCGCGCGCCGCGCCCCGGGTGGCGCAGATCAGGTCGCCCGCCGCGGGCGGGCGGCCATCCGGCGGCCAGGGCAGGAACGCCGCGCTCGCCGGCCACCGCGCGGCGCGCGCGAGCAGATGATCGACCACCATCCAGTGCGCCGGCGCGGACGGCACGTCGATCCGGTCGTAGCCGGCCACGCGCAGCGCGAAGGAGAGGAACGCCGCGCTCCACGGCACCTCGCTCCAGAGCGAGACCGCCCGCCCCTGTCCGGCGCCGGCGTGCCGCAGCGCCGCGCGGTTGCGCGCGATGGTTGTCTCGGCGCCCGGGACCATCGACCAGTAGGCCGTGAGGGCGGGGAACGCCTCCAGCATGTCCTCGCTGCGCCCCGGCTCCGCCGGCGCGCCGACCACCGAGCCGGTATGGTCGGTGAACTGCCGCCCCCACTCCTCCCACTCGGCGAGTGCGATCCGCACCAGCCGGTCGCGCGCGCTCGCGGGGTAGGGGATCGGCGGCTCCTCCTCGGGGGCGAAGGCGGCGCAGGCCGACAGCAGGGCGGCGAGCAGGGGCACGAGAAGGAGACGCGTCGCGACTTTGTGGATTGCCCCGCGCCCCCGGACGGATGATATTACGGTGCCGATTCCTCCTGACAGGGGGGCCGCCGTCATGCGCCGCAGTCTCCTCGCCGCCACCGTCCTCGTCGCCGCCTGCACCCAGGCGCCCGGCACGCCGCCCGAACGCGGCATCGGGGTCCTGCCGCCCTCGCTCGGCGCCGAGATGGGCATCTCCTTCGGGTCCAATCCGGTCTACACCGCCGTCCAATCCGCCCGCGCCTACTACGCCGACGCCCCGGCGAGGCTCGGCGGCAATCCGGCCCTCGCCGCCCAGGTGGCGGCCCAGTACGAGTACGCCGCCGCGGAGCTGAAGGAACTGCGCTTCGTCGGCCTCTCGCCACTCACCACCATCCGGATGGACTGGGGACGGGAGGAGCTTCGCGACGTGCTCGGGGTCCGGCGCGATGCCCCGACACGACCGGTGGTGGAGGGGTTCGTGCGCGCCGCCCGCGCCCTCAGCGAGGGCAACCGTCCCGCCGCGGAGGCGGCGCTCTCCGGCCCGCACTTTGCCCGGCCGGCGCCGCTGATCCTCGCCACACTGGCGCAGATGCCGCCGGTGCCGAAGGCGGGCGTCGCCGCCGCCGCCGCGGAAGCCGACCTCAACCGGCCCGACTCGGGGCGCCGCATCGTCCCGTAGCGCGCGGGCGGGCTCACCGCACCTCCTCGCCGGGATAGACCCCCCACATCGCCTCGCGCGGCAGGAAGCCGCGCCTGCCCTCGACCGACACCTCGCACCACGCGCTCGCCCGCTCGCAACGGCGGATCGTGCCGATCACACCCGGCGCGAGCCGCGCCACCGGCGCCGCCCCGGCATCGGGCGCGGCCCTGAGCGTGCGCGTGCCGCCGCGCACCAGGAAGGTGCGCCGCCCGGTCAGCCGCGCCTGCTGCACCCATCCCTCCACCCCGTCCACGTCGCGGATGCGCCGCCAGGTGTCGAACTCACGCACGATCTCCACCGGCAGCCCGGCGCGCCGATAGGTCCATTCCACCGGGAAGCGCGTGCCCGGTCCGGCGCGCAGGTTGATCTCGTCCGAGCGCAGGCTGGCGAAGCGCGGCAGGGGCAGGCCGGTCACCGGCCCGCGCACCGGCTCGGCAGCGGCGGCCGGCGCGTTCCCGTCGGATGCCGCAGGCGGATGCTGTGGCTCGCGCGTCTGCGCCGCCGCCGGACCGCAGAACAGCAGCGCGAGCACGAGGGCGATGAGGTGCATCGCCCTCCTCTGCCAAGCGCAACCGCGCCGTGTCAAAGGGTCAGGATCTGCCCGCTCTCGGTCTCGGCGAGGAACGTCACCACGCCCGCAACCTCGCCGTTCAGCGACGGGTCGAGCTGCTCGGGGCGCAGCCCCTCCGCCTTCAGACCGGCATCGCAGACGATCAGCCGCACGCCGAGCTCGGTCGCCGAGGCGAGCAGCTCCGCGAACCCCGCCACCCCCTGCTCGCGCAGCCTCGCATCGCGCGCCAGCGCCCCGCGCGCCGAGCCGATGCCGTGCGCCTCGAGCGCCGCCCAGCCCGGCGTGCCGTCCGCCGCCGGACCGAGGAAGGCGCGGCAGCCGCCATTGGTCGCGAACAGCGTCACCGGACGGCCCACCGCGGCCGCCGCGGTCGCCACCACCAGCGCGTAGTGCGCGCGCTCGTAGGTTCCCGAGATCAGCAGCACCCCGAGCGGCGTGGGCGGCGGAGGAGGGATGGGAGGAGGGTCGAAGATGCTCATGCTCAGAGAGCGCATGCCGGAGCGTCTGTGGCCTGATGGTGGGAGAGGTCGCGGATCGTGGCACGTTCCCCGCACAGCGCACAGCCCGGATCGCGCCTCAGCCGCACGGTGCGGAACGCGGCCGCGAGCGCATCCCACAGGAGCAGCCGCCCCGACAGCCCCTCGCCCACGCCGGCGATCTCCTTCAGCGCCTCGGTCGCCTGCAGCGCGCCGAGCACGCCGGTCACGGCGCCGAACACGCCGGCTTCCGCGCAGCTGGGGATCAGCCCGTCGGGCGGCGGCTCCGGATGGAGACAGCGATAGCAGGGATGCGGCGGACCGAGATGGCTCTTGAAGGTCGAGACCTGGCCCTCGAAGCGCAGCACCGCCGCCGAGACCAGCGTCCGCCCGGCGAGATGGCACGCATCGGCGACCAGGAACCGCGTCGCGAAGTTGTCCGACCCGTCGCAGACGAGATCGTAGCGGCCGATCAGCCCGAGCGCGTTCGCCGGCGTCAGGCGCGCGCGATGCGCCTCGATCGTCACGTCCGGGTTCAGCGCGCGCGCCGCCAGCGCCGCGCTCTCCACCTTCGCCACGCCGAGACGATCCGTCGTGTGCGCGATCTGGCGCTGCAGGTTGGAGAGATCGACCGCGTCGTCATCGATGATCCCGATCGTGCCGACCCCGGCGGCCGCGAGATACAGCAGCACCGGCGAGCCGAGCCCGCCCGCGCCGATGATCAGCACGCGCGCGGCGAGCAGCTTCGCCTGGCCGGTGCCGCCGATCTCCGGCAGCAGGATGTGACGCGCATAGCGCCGGATCTGGTCTTCGCGGAAATCCATCGTCATGGCAGGAGAGCATATGGGAGGACGACGGTCGCCCCCCATCCCCCCCTCCATCGACCCGCCGCGGCCGCGGGGCGTGCGGGACGCATGGCGCGGCGATCGCGCAGGCGGCGTCTGGCCGGCGCGCCCGATCGGTGCTTGAAGCAGCCGGCGGCGAGGGAACGCAGGGAAGGAGACAGGCGGATGGCTGCGACGGTCAGGGTCGTGGAGCTGCGCGGCAGGCGGATCGAGATCACTGCGGCGATGCGCGCGGCGGTCGTCGAGGAGATGCCGGAGATCGGCTGGATCGGCGACGAGGATCTGCGCGACAAGGTCGCCGACGCCTGGGCGGCGGCCCTGGCCTCGTCGAGCTTCACGCGCATCGGCGCGATGAAGCCGTCCGGCAACTACGATTCGCGGCCGCTCCGGCACGGCACCCAGGCCGATCACATCCGCTCGGTCACGCGCATGGCGGTGAGGATCGCCGAGGAGATGGCCGGCCTGTTCCCGGGCTTCCGCTGCGACCGCGACATCCTGATCGCGGGCGCGCTCTGCCACGACATCGGCAAGGTCTGGGAGTTCGACCCGGAGAACGTGAAGCGCTGGCGGGCCGATCCGCGCGCAGTCGGCATGCCCTCGCTGCGCCATCCCGGCTATGGCATCCACATCTGCCTGACCATGGGCCTGCCCGAGGCGGTCGCCCACATGGCGGCCGCCCACTCCGGCGAAGGCGAGCTCGTGGTGCGCAGCCTCGAGAACACGATCCTGCACTGGGCCGACTACACCTTCTGGCGCGTCGTCGAGGCCGCCGGCCAGTTCGCCGACAGCGATCCCTGGCTCGAGGGCGGCTGACAGCGGGCCGCGTCACGGCGCGGCGGGTGGCCGCGATCGGGACGGCGGGCAGCCCGACGGCCACGTCCTACGCCGCGAAGGGATCGACCGGATAGCGCACCGCGGTGAGCGTCAGCCCCTCGGCCGGGGCGGTCGGGCCGGCGGCCGAGCGGTCGCGCGCGGCGAGCGCGGCGGCGACATCCGCCGGCGTCCACCGCCCCTCGCCCACCAGCTTCAGCGTGCCGGCGATGTTGCGCACCTGATGGTGCAGGAAGCTCCGCGCCTCGGCGCCGATGCGCACCAGATCGCCCTCGCGCACGATGTCGAGCCGATCCAGCGTCTTCACCGCGCTCGCGGCCTGGCAGGACGCGGCGCGGAACGAGCTGAAGTCGTGCCGCCCGACCAAGAGCGCGGCGGCGGCCTGCATCGCGGCCTCGTCGAGCCGGCGCTTCACGTGCCACACCCGCCCGGCAAGCAGGGCGGGGCGCGCGCGCCGGTCGAGGATGTCGTAGCGGTAGGCGCGCCCGATCGCCGAGAAGCGGGCATGGAACCCCTCAGGCGCGCGCGCGGCCGCGAGCACCGCCACGCGCAGCGTGCCGAGATGGAAGTTCAGCGCCTCGCGCAGCCGCCGCGGATCGATCTCGCGGGCGAGGTCGAGATGGACGACCTGCGCCTCCGCATGCACGCCGGCGTCCGTGCGCCCGGCCGCGACCGCGACCACCGGATCCAGGGGCGCGAGGGGCGCGGCCGCCTCCTCCAGCGCCTGCTGCACCGAGAGCCCCGTCTCCTGACGCTGCCAGCCGACGAAGCCCGCGCCGTCGTACTCGACCAGCAGGGCGTAGCGCGGCATCAGGCGAGCCGGTCGCCGGGGACAAGCGGATAGCCGCGCAGGAAGGCGCCGATCTCCTGCGCCGCCCGCCCGGGACGCTGCAGGCGGAGCAGCCGCAGCGCCGTGCCCGCGCCGCAGGCCACCCGGCCCTCCCGGTCCAGCACCGTGCCGGGCGGCGCCCCAGTCCGTTCGGCAAGCGGCGCGGCCTCGAGGACCTTCAGCGTCTCGTCGCCGTGCCGGCAGAACGTTCCGGGCCAGGGGTTGAGCGCCCGCACCTGGCGGTCGATCGCCGACGCGTCGCGCGTCCAGTCGATCCGCCCGTCCTCGCGCGTGAGCTTCGGCGCGTAGGTGACGCCCTCCGTGGGCTGCGGCACCGCGGGCGGGTCCTCCGCCAGCGCGCGCAGGATCAGCCGCGCGCCGAGCGCCGCCAGCCGGTCGTGCAGCGCGGTGGCCGTCGTCTCCGGCCCGATCGGCACCGCCTCGGCGAGCAGCATCGGCCCGGTATCCAGCCCCTCGTCCATGCGCATGATGGTGACGCCGGTGCGGTCGTCGCCGGCCAGGATCGCGGCCTGGATCGGCGCCGCGCCGCGCCAGCGCGGCAGCAGCGAGGCGTGGATGTTGAGGCAGCCGCGGCGCGGCGCCGCCAGCATCGGCGCGGGCAGGATCAGCCCGTAGGCGGCGACCACGGCCGCGTCGAGACCGAGCGCGGCGAAGGCCGCGCACTCCGCGGCGTTCCCGCGCAGCCGCGCCGGCGTGCGCACCGGCAGGGCAAGCGCCTCCGCGGCGCGGTGGACGGGGCATGTCGTCTCGCGCCGGCCGCGATGCGCGGGTTTCGGGGGCTGGCAGTAGACCGCGGCGATCTCGTGCCCCGCCGCGTGCAGCGCCTCGAGCGCCGGCACCGCGAAGTCGGGGCTGCCCATGAAGGCAAGCCTCACGCCTGCGCCTTCTCCCGCTGCGCCTTGGCGAGCCGGCGCAGGATCATGCTGCGCCGGAGCGAGGAGATGCGGTCGATGAACAGCACGCCCTCGAGATGGTCGATCTCGTGCTGCAGGCAGCGCGCCAACAACCCCTCGGCGGCGATCTCGCGGCGCATCCCGTCCAGCCCCTGGAAGCGCACCGTCACCGCACGCGGGCGCGTCACGTCGGCATACTGGTCGGGCAGCGACAGGCAGCCCTCCTCGCGCGTCTCGGTCTCGGCGCTGGCGGCCACGATCTCGGGGTTGACCAGCACCAGCGGCTCGCGCCGCTCCTCGGGCTGGAGGTCGATCACGGCGAGGCGGAGGGCCACCCCCACCTGAGGAGCTGCGAGCCCGATCCCGGGGGCGCGGTACATGGTCGCGAGCATGCGCGGCACGAGGTCGCGCACGGTCGCGGCATCCCCTGGCCCGACCAGCCGCGTCTTGCGGCGCAGCATCGGGTCGGGGGCGATCAGGATGTGCAGCCGCTCCGCCTCGGCGGCGGGAGAAGGCGCGGGGGCGGCGTCGGTCATGCGCCTCAGGTAGCGCCCGCCCCCCGTCGCGGCAATGCCCGGGCTGCGCCGGGCGGACTTGCGCGGCCGCAGCCGGTTTCCCATCTGCAATCCCAGCCAGGGTGCCTCCGGGGCCCTGGCAGGATGCTCGCTCGGATCGAGGAGACCACATGACCCGCTCATCGCCCTTCGGCAGCCCGCTGTTCCTGGGCTTCGACCATCTCGAGCAGATGCTCGAACGCCTGTCGAAGAACGGGGGCGAGGGCTATCCGCCCTACAACATCGAGCAGACGGGCCCTTCGAGCCTGCGCATCACGCTGGCGGTGGCCGGGTTCACGATGGAGGATCTCGCGATCACGGTCGAGGACAGCCAGCTCGTCATCCGCGGCCGGCAGGCCGAGGACAGCCAGGGCCGGGTGTTCCTGCATCGCGGCATCGCCGCGCGACAGTTCCAGCGCACCTTCGTGCTCGCCGAGGGGATCGAGGTGAAGGGCGCCTGGCTGGACAATGGGCTGCTGCACATCGATCTCGAGCGTTTGCAGCCGGAGAGCAGGGCGCGCTCGGTGCCGATCGGCTCGCGGCCGGGTGGCGCAACGCCGTGACGAGCCGGATGTCTACCCGGGGCCGGAAACGGACCGGAAACCATGGCGCGGCCAGAATGGCGCGCCGGAGGAGTGTGACGCGATGAACACGCAGAAGAACCGCAGTCAGCCGGGAATCCCCATACCGACGCGTCAGCAGCTCGCCCAGCTCGGTCTGGGCGGCCTCGCCTATGTCCGCCCGGTGGTGGTGGATGGGCAGTCGGCCTTCGCGATCTTCGGCGCCGACGGCCAGCAGATCGGCCTCGCGCCCGACCGCGCGCTGGCGGATGCCGCGATCGTGCAGCACGAGATGGTGCCGGTCAGCGTGCACTGACGGGGATGCGCTGACGCGCCCCTACCCGCCCATCGACCGGACAAACCCATGCCGATCCTGCGGCGGGACGGCGCGCGCGATCAGGCCGCGATGCGCGGCCGCGACGCCGCTTCGAGCCCCGTGCCGGTGACGGTCTCGGCCCGATCGAGGTCCTCCTCGCCCATGCCGTAGATGTCGCGCACGATCGGCGCGGTGAGCTGGGCCGGGATGCCGTCGAACACGACGCGGCCCGCGCGCATGCCGACGATCCGGTCGCAGTACTGGCGCGCCGTGTCGAGCGTGTGCAGGTTGCACAGCACGGTCAGCCCGTCCTCGCGGTTGATGCGCCGCAGCGCATCCATCACCACCTTGCCGTTGCGCGGGTCGAGCGAGGCGATCGGCTCGTCGGCGAGGATCAGGCGTGGCTCCTGCATCAGCGCGCGCGCGATCGCGACACGCTGCTGCTGCCCGCCCGACAGCGTATCGGCGCGCTGCAACGCGGCCTCGGCGAGATCGAACCGGTCGAGCGTCCGGATCGCCGCGGCGCGCTCCTCGGCGGTGAACAGCTTGAGGAGCGAGGTGAGCGTGCCGCGGTGGTTGAGCCGGCCGACCAGCACGTTGGTCAGCACGTCGAGCCGCTGCACCAGGTTGAACTGCTGGAAGATCATGGCGCAGTCGGTGCGCCAGTCGCGCAGCGCCCGGCCGCGCAGGGCGCTGACGTCACGGCCCTCGAAGACGATCCGTCCCTCCGAGGGCTCGACCAGCCGGTTGATCAGCCGCAGCAGGGTGGACTTCCCGGCGCCCGACCGGCCGATGATGCCCATCATCTGCCCGTGCGGGATCGCGAGCGTGACCGCGTCGACCGCGGTGACGGTGCCGAACCGCCGCGTCAGACCGATGATCTCGAGCATGTCCGCCTCCGCCTGCCGCCCGGCCCGCTCATACCGCTCCACCCGGAAGGCGCGGATGATCGTTGCATGACACTCACGCCGCGATGATCCGGCGGCGCAGCCGCCCGGAGACCCAATCGATCACCGCCACGGTGGCGAGGATCAGCAGGATGATGAAGGCGACCTCCTGCCAGTCGTCGAGCCTGATCCGCTCGGCGAGCTGAAGCCCGATGCCGCCGGCCCCGACCACGCCGAGGATGGTCGCCGAGCGCGTGTTGCTCTCGAAGAAGTAGAGCAGGTGCGAGAGCATCACAGGCAGCACCTGCGGCAGGATGCCGAAGCGCGCGCGCTCGACAGCATTCGAGCCGGCCGCCTCGATCCCCTCGACCTGGCGCTTCTCGACGTTCTCGATCGCCTCGGCGAACAGCTTCGCGAGCGTGCCGGTGTCGGGCACGGCGAGGGCGAGGATGCCGGCGAAGGGCCCCATGCCGACGGCGGCGACGAAGAGGATCGCCCAGATCAGGCTGTCGATGCCGCGCAGCCCGTCGAACAGGCGCCTGAGGCCGAAATGCAGCAGGCGGACGGGCATGACGTTGCGGGCGCCGGCGAAGCCGAGCGGCACGGCCGCGACGGCCGCGAGCAGCGTGCCCATGAAGGCCATCGCCAGCGTCTCGGCCAGCCCGTGCAGGATCGCGCCGAGATGGCCGCCGCTGGTCGGCGGGATCATGAAGCGGACGAGGAAGCCGAGCTTGCCGAGGCCCGCCGCGAACGCCTCCCACCCCGGCAGCACGCGCCAGAGCCCGAACGCGAGCACGGCGAGGAACAGCGTCCAGGCGAGCGCCAGCCTGAGCCGCTCGGCCGCGCTGCGGCGGAAGACGCGCGGATGCGCAGCCCGGATCGCCGCAAGCTCGGCCGCGCCGATCATCGCGTCGCCCGCGCCGGCCCGGCCTCGATCAGGCTATGCCGGAGCCGTTCGCAGCCCATGTCGATCAGCGCCACGGTCACCAGGATCAGCAGCACGATCGCGCTGATGTCCGGATAGATGAACCGGCGCACCACAAGGTAGAGCTCCTCGCCGATCCCGCCGGCGCCGACGATGCCGAGCACGCTCGCCGCGCGCACGTTGATCTCGAACCGCAACAGGCCGTAGCTCAGGAAGTTCGGCAGGACCTGCGGCAGCACGGCGAAGCGCATCGTCTCGCTCCAGCCCGCACCGGCGGCCGCGAGCGCCTCGATCGGGCGCGGATCGGCGTTCTCGTTCACCTCGGCGAACAGCTTGCCGAGCGCGCCGGCGTAGTGGATGGCGATCGCGACCACGCCGGCGAAGGGGCCCGGGCCGAAGGCGAACACGAAGATCAGCACGAAGACAAGTTCGGGCACGGTGCGGGCGAACTCGAAGCCGCGGCGCGCGACCCAGAACGACCAGCGGTTCGGCGCGAGATTGGCCGCGGCGTGGAAGCAGAAGAGCAGCGCCACACCGGCACCGGCGAGCGTGCCGACGAGGCCCATCAGCACCGTGTCCAGCATCAGAAGCAGCCAGACATCGATCGCCCAGTACCACTCGCCGATGTCGGTCAGCGGCTGACGCGCCGAGATCGCCGGCAGCGTCCGGTGGACGTAGTCGAGGATGTTCGGCACGCCCGCGGCCAGCCGCGCCGGATCGAGCTCGCCCACGATCGCGGAGGCGAGGAACGCCGCCGCGAACAGGACCGTGCCGATCGCCGTCGTCAGCGCCTTGCGCCGCCGCAACGCGCGATGGCGTTCCTCGAACCGGGCGACGGCCGCGTCGCCCGCGATCGCCGCCACCTCAGGTGCGGCGCTGGCGGCGCAGCCGATCGAGCTCCTCGGTGATCTCGACCATGTCGCGGTAGTCCTCGTGGGTGCGGCGGACCAGGCCCCGCGACTGGCCGCTCGTCAGCGCGCGCCACGCCTCCGGGTTCGTCTCCGGCAGCGCCATCAGCGTCTCGACGTAGAGGTCCTTCAGCCCCTGCGGCAGGTTGGTGCGCATCACGAAGGGACTGTTCGGAATGAGCGGGCTCTTCCAGACGATCCGCCACTGGCCGGGCGGGATCATGCCCTTCTCCTCCATGCGCTGCGGGTTGCTGCGCTGCTCGTTGGTCCACCAGGTCGCGACCGCATCATAGGTCCCGTTCAGCAGCCCGATCACGCTCTGCTCGTGATTGCCCGAGAACGAGGTGCGGGAGAAGAACGAAGCGGGATCGATGCCCTCGCGGCGCAGATAGAACATCGGCGCGGCATAGCCCGAGGCGCTGTTCGGATCCGCCCAGGCGAAGGACCGGCCGCGCAGATCGCCCAGCGATCGGACGGGCGCATCGGTGCGCACGATGATCACCGAGTGGTATCCGGCGCCGCCCTGCAGATCGGTCCCCGAGGCGATCGGCACGATCTTCTCGCCCGCCACGCGGCGCGCCAGCGCGTAAGCCGCCGGGCCGAGATAGCCGAACTCGGCCTGGTCGGCGCGCAGCGCCTCGACCGTCGCGGCGTAGTCGGTGGCGCGGAACACGCGGAACGGCACGCCGAGCGCCTCCGTGAAGTGGCGCGAGAAGGGTTCGAAGCGGACCAGCACGTCGCGCTCGTTCTCCGAGCTGATCATGGCGAAGCGGAGCTCGCGGAACCCGCCGCGCCAGTCGGCCTGGGCCGCGGCGGCGACGGGAGCGAGGGCGGCACCGGCGAGCACGGCGCGGCGGCTGAGGGCGGGCGGCATGGGCGGCTCCTCGGCAGGAACGGATGGCGAGCGGCTTAGCAACTGGCCGTTGCGCCGCCATGACAGCTTGGTGACGTCTGGATGACCGCTGCGATCGGCGCGGCGATCCCGGATGCGCTGGAGCCGGCTCCGGCGATCTCCTGGCGGGCATCCTCACCCGATCAGGCGGGTCCGCCTGATCGGCGCCGGCGCTAGGGGTAGCAGCCCGCCGCCCGCGCCCGCGCGCGCACCAGCGCCAGCACCGTCCGGCAGGTCGGCGCCGGCAGGTCGAGCAGCTCGGCGAACTCGACGACGACGCCGAGCAGGGCGTCGATCTCCATCGGCCGGCCGCGTTCGAGGTCCTGCAGCATCGAGGTGCGGTGCGCGCCCACCTCGGCCGCGCCTGCGATGCGCCTGTCCACGTCGATGCCGAAGCGGATCCCAAGTGCCTCGCCGATCGCCTGCGCCTCAACCATCATCGCCCGGCACACCGCGCGGAGCTCCGGCTCGCCGGTCAGCACGTCGAGCGTCTGCATGGTGAGCGCCGAGACCGGGTTGAAGGCCAGGTTGCCCCAGAGCTTGACCCACATCTCGTCGCGGATGCGCGGGCGGACGGGCGCCTTGAAGCCGGCGGCGATCAGCGTCTGCGAGAGCCGGTTCACGCGGTCGCTGCGGGACCCGTCGGGTTCGCCGAGCGAGAACCGGTCGCCGTAGGTGTGTGCGATCACGCCGGGCTCGACCACCTCGGCGGCCGGGTAGACGATGCATCCAATGGCGCGCTCGGGAGGGAGCGCGCGCAGCAGTTTCCCGCCCGGATCGACCGATTCGACGGCCCGCCCGTCGAAGGGCCCCCCGTGCCTGTGGAAGTACCACCACGGGATGCCGTTCACCGCCGAGACGATCGCGGTCGCGGGGCCGAGGAGCGGCTGCATCGCCTCGGCAACGCCGGGGAGCGAATGCGCCTTCAGCGTGATCACGACGTAGTCCTGCGGTCCGGCTTCCGCGGCGCTGCCGACCGCGCGGGGACGGGCGACGATCTCCTCGCCGCCCGAGCGCAGCCTGAGCCCGTGCGCCTGCATCGCCGCCAGATGCGGTCCGCGCGCGATCACCGTGACCTCGGCTGCGCCACTCTGCGCGAGCCGGGCCGCCATCAGCCCGCCGATCGCGCCGGCGCCGAAGATGCAGATGCGCATCAGCCGACGAGCCCGAGCTTCTCGGCGAGCCCGATGCGCTGGAGCTTGCCGGTCGCACCCTTCGGGATCTCGGCGAGGAAGACCACCTTGCGCGGCACCTTGAAGTCGGCCAGGTGCCGGGAAGCGAAGTCGCGCAGCTCGCGCTCGGTGAGTTCGGCGCCGTCGCGCAGCACGATCGCGGCGCCGACCTCCTCGCCGAGCTTCGGATGCGGGATCGCGAAGGTGACCGCCTGCGCGACCGCCGGGTGCGCGGAGAGCACGCCGTCCACCTCCAGCGGGCTCACCTTCTCGCCGCCGCGGTTGATCAGCTCCTTCAGCCGGCCGGTGAGGGTGAGGTAGCCCTGCGCGTCGAAGCTGCCCTGGTCGCCGGTGCGGAACCAGCCCTCGGTGAAGGCCTTCGCGTTCGCGTCCGGATTGTTCTCGTAGCCCTTCGTGACGTTCGGGCCGCGGATCACGACCTCGCCGACGGCCCCCTGCGGCAGGAGCGCGCCCGCCTCGTCCATGATCGCGATCTCGGGGCCGGCAGGCAGGCCGACCGAGCCGGGCTTGCGCGGCCCGGCGAGCGGGTTGGAGGCCATCTGGTGCGCGGCCTCGGTCATGCCGTAGCTCTCGACCAGCGGGCAGCCGAAGGTCTGCTCGAGCGCGAGCATCACCGGGCCCGGCAGCGAGGCGGAGGAGGAGCGAAGGAGGCGCAGTCTCGCGCGCGCGATGATCTCCGCGTTGCGCTCGGCGCGTGCGAGGATGGCCTGGTACATGGTCGGCACGGCGGTGACCCAGGTCGGCCGCTCCTCGTCGAGCCAGCGGAAGAAGCGCAGCGCATCGAAGCCGGGCGTGCAGTCCACCGTGCCGCCGGCGCCGAGCGATGCCAGCGTCGCCGCCATCAGCCCGTGGATATGGAAGAGCGGCATGATGTTGAGGCAGGTGTCGGCCGGCGTCAGCGCCAGCGTGGCGCCGATGTGGCGCGCCGAGGCGGTGACGTTGGCGTGGCTCAGCGGCACGATCTTCGGCCGCGCCGTGGTGCCTGAGGTGTGCAGCACGAGCGCGACGTCGTCGGCCTCGGCGAGCCCGGGACGCGCGGCCCTGCCCTGGGTTCCGCCCTCGAGGGTGAAGTCGCCCGCCGCCGCGCCGGGGACGAGGTCGAGCACGGGGATGCCGAGCCGCGCCGCGGCGGCGCGCGCCGGCGTCTCGGCGCCCTTGAGCGCGACGAGGGCACGCGCGCGGAGATCCTCCAGGTAGAAGGCGAATTCGTCCTCGCGATAGGCAGGGTTGAGCGGCGCGGTGGTCGCGCCGGCGGCGATCGCGACGAAGGCGGCGGCCGCCTCGGGGCCGTTCGGCAGCACGATGGCGACGCGGTCGCCGCGGCCGATGCCGATGCGGTTCAGGCTGGCGACGGTGCGCTCGGCCAGCGTCCGCAGGCCGGCATGGTCGAGCGGCGGACGCCCGGGCGCGCGGATCGCCGGATGGGCGGGCGCGCCCTGGGCAAGGAGATCGGGGATGGTCTGAAACGGCGGCATCGTCTTCCCTTCGCTGGTGCGCGCACTATGCCCGGGCCCGGGCGGCGGTAAAGCCGCATTCGTGCCGGCGCACGCGCGATGCCGCGGGACATTTTCAGTCGTGTTTTCTCTGAAGGGAGACAGATTTTTTCGTTGACATCTGGAACTGCGCAACTCCATATCTCCGGCGTCCCGGACGGCGAAGCCGGGCAGGAGGGGAAGGCCGCAGACGATAGGGAGACGGCGCATGACCCCTGGCCTGCCTCGCCGCCTGCTGGTCGCCGCGTTCGCCGTTGCGGCCGCCCCCGTTCCCGCCTCCGCCTGGGAACCGCAACGCCCCATCACGATCATCGTCCCGGCCGGCACGGGCGGCGGCGCCGACCAGATGGCGCGCGCGATCCAGGCCATCGTCGCGAAGCACGGCCTCGCGCCGCAGCCGATCGTCGTCGCCAACAAGGCGGGCGGGGCCGGCGCCGAGGGCTTCCTCGAGATCAAGAACAGCCGCGGCAATCCGCACATGCTGGTCATCACGCTGTCGAACCTGTTCACCACCCCGCTCGCCACCGGCGTGCCGTTCTCCTGGCGCGACATCACGCCGGTGAAGATGATGGCGCTCGACGAGTTCGTGCTCTGGGTCAACGCCGAGAGCCCATGGCGGACGGCCGCCGACTTCGTCGCCGCGGCCAGGGCCGGCAAGCTCAGGATCGCCGGCACGGGGTCGCGGCAGGAGGACCAGATCATCACCGTCGCGATCGGCAAGGCGATCGGCGCCGAGTTCACCTACGTGCCGTTCGCGGGCGGCGGCACGGTGGCGATGCAGCTGGTCGGCGGACACGTGGACGCGACCGTCAACAACCCGATCGAGGCGGTGAGCCACTGGCGCGCGGGCAAGCTGCGCCCGCTCTGCGTCTTCGACAGCCGGCGCCTGCCGGTGACGCAGACGATGACCGCCACCATGGCCTGGAGCGACATCCCCACCTGCAAGGAGAGCGGGCTCGACGTCGAGTACCTGATGCTGCGCGGCTTCTTCATGCCGCCCGGCGTGCCGCAGGCCGCGATCGCGTACTACCAGGGCCTGCTCGAGCGCGTGCGCCAGACGCCGGAATGGCAGGAGCTGATGGTCCAGGGGGCGTTCAACACCACAACCATGGAGGGCGACGCCTTCGCCCAGTGGCTGGCGCGCGAGGAGGAACGGCACCGCACCCTGATGGCCGAGGCCGGCTTCCTGGCACGCTGAGCGGCAGCGCCCGCCGACGCATGCGCGTCCCCCATGCCGGCGTGCGGAGGCGCACGATGGAGGTGGCAGCGGCAGCCGCGTTCGCCGCGATCGGCGTCCTTGCGGTCGCCGACAGCCTGCGCGGCGGCATCGCCTGGGGCATGGACGGTCCGCAATCCGGGACCTTCCCGTTCTGGATCGGCTGCCTGCTGATCCTCTCGAGTCTCGCGACCCTGCTGCGCGCGGCCCTCACCCCGTCGCGCACCCTGTTCGCGAGCGCGGCGGAACTGCGCAGCGTCGCGCGCATCCTGCTCCCGGCCGCGGCCTTCGTCGCGGCGATCCAGGCGATCGGGCTCTACGTGCCGGCAGCCGCGCTGATCGCCTGGTTCATGGTGCGGCTCGGCGGGCACGGCCCTGCGGTCGCGCTCGCCTCCGGCGTCGCCGCGGCCGCCCTCATCTTCGTCGCGTTCGAGCGCTGGTTCCTGGTCGCCCTCCCCAAGGGCCCGATCGAGGCGGTGTTCGGTTACTGACATGGACAACCTCGCCGCGCTGATGGCGGGCTTCGCGGTCGCGCTCAGCCCCGAGAACCTGCTCCTGATGGTGGCCGGCGTCGTGCTCGGCGTGATCATCGGCGTGCTGCCGGGGCTGGGCGGCGCGAACGGGGTCGCGATCCTGCTGCCGCTGACCTTCTCGATGTCGCCGGTCGGCGCGATCATCATGCTCTCCTGCATCTACTGGGGGGCGCTGTTCGGCGGCGCCATCACCTCGATCCTGTTCAACATCCCGGGCGAGCCCTGGTCCGTCGCGACCACCTTCGACGGCTACCCGATGGCGCAGCAGGGACGCGCCGCGGAGGCCCTGACGGCGGCCTTCACCTCCTCCTTCGTCGGCGCGCTGTTCGCGATCGTGATGATCACCGCGATCGCGCCGCTGGTGGCCGAGTTCGCGCTGCGGTTCGGGCCGCCCGAGTTCTTCGCGGTGATGTTCCTCGCCTTCGCCTCCTTCGTGGGCATGGGCCGCGGCTCCGCCCTGAAGACGGTCGCCGCGATGATGGCGGGCTTCCTGCTGGCCTGCGTCGGGCTCGACACCGTCACCGGCCAGCTCCGCCTCACCTTCGGCTCGACCGAGTTGATGCGGGGCTTCGACTTCCTCGTCGCGGTGATCGGCCTGTTCGGCATCAGCGAGATCCTGCTCTCGATCGAGGAGGGGCTGTCGTTCCGCGGCGCGAAGGCGAGGCTCGGGCTCGGCGTCGTGCTGCGCACCTGGAAGGAGCTGCCGCGCCACTGGCTGATCTCGCTCCGCTCCTGCCTGATCGGCTGCTGGATGGGGGTGACACCGGCCGGCGCCACGCCGGCGAGCTTCATGTCCTACGGCATGGCACGGCGGCTCGCGCGCGACGGCGCCGCCTTCGGCACGGGGCGCATCGAGGGCGTGGTCGCGCCCGAGACGGCGGCGCACGCGGCCGGCGTCAGCGCGCTCCTGCCGATGCTGACCCTCGGCGTGCCCGGCTCGCCCACCGCGGCGGTGCTGCTGAGCGGCCTGATCATGTGGGGTCTGCAGCCGGGGCCGATGCTGTTCGTCGAACAGGCCGACTTCGTCTGGGGGCTGATCGCCTCGATGTATCTCGGCAACATCGTCGGCCTGGCCGTCGTCATCGCGCTGGTGCCGTGGTTCGCCGCCATCCTGCGCATTCCCTTCGCGATCGTCGCGGCGCTGATCCTGGTCGCCTGCGCGATCGGCGCCTTCACGGTGAACAACGCGCCGTTCGACGTCGTCGTGATGCTGATCTTCGGCGTGGTCGGGTATGTCCTGAAGAAGCTCGACTATCCGCTGGCGCCGATGGTGCTGGCGCTGGTTCTCGGCAACCGAACCGAACAGGCGTTCCGCCAGTCGCTGCTCCTGAGCGGGGGCTCGCTGGGGGTGTTCTTCGGCAACTGGCTGGTCGGCCCGATCATGGCGACGGGCCTCGTGATGCTGTTCTGGCCGCTGCTCGCGCGGCTCGGGGCGGCCATCCGGGCAAGGGTCTAGCCACCGAGTTTCGCTCGCGGACGAAGCAGCCCAGGGCGGGATGGCCGGGCCGTGCGATCCGGCCTAGGCTTCGCGCATGGACGCCCAGACCCGCACCATCGTCTTCATCAACGCCGCGCACACCCTGACCCACTACGCGCTGCTGATCCTGCCGACGGCCGTGCTCGCGATGGGCGGGGCGTTCCCGGGGCTCGACTACGGCGCGATCGTCACGCTCGGCACGGCGATGTTCGCGATCTACGGGCTGGGTTCGCTGCCGGTCGGATGGCTTGCGGAACGGTACGGCGCACGGGCGATGATGGCGGTGTTCTTCGTCGGCACGGGCGCTTCGCTGGTGGCTTGCGGCCTCGCGGTGACGCCGGTGACCTTTGCGGCGGCGCTCGGGCTCGCGGGCGTGTTCCTCGCGATCTACCATCCGGTCGGCACGGCGCTGCTGGTGGAGGTGGCGGGGCCCGGACTTGGGCGGGCGATCGGCATCAACGGCGTGTTCGGCAATCTGGGCGTCTCGCTCGCGCCGCTCGCCACCGGCATGATCGTCGGCGCCTTCGGCTGGCGCGCCGGGTTCGTGCTGCCGGGCGCGGTCTGTCTCGCGATCGGGGCCGCGTATCTGCGCACCCCGGCCTCGGTGACGGCGGCGGCACGGCGCGAGGGCGCGACCTTCCCCGACATCCCGCGCGCCACCGCGATCCGCGCCTTCGTCGTGCTGACCGCCATCGCCGTCACGAACGGGCTGATGTTCAACGCGATCACGATCCTGCTGCCCAAGCTCCTGGAGGAGCGGCTCGCGGGCAGCGCGGATGCGCTCGCCGTGATCGGCGTGATCGCCTTCGCGGTGTCGATCTGCGGTGCGGCCACACAGTTCACCGTGGGGAGGCTCGCCGACCGCGTCAGCCTGCGCGCGCTGTTCCTCGGCCTGGCCGCGAGCCAGATGCCGCTCGTGGTGGGGCTGGCGCTGGCCTCGGGCTGGCTGACCGTGCCGCTCGCTGCGGCGACCATCGCGACCATCTTCGGCCAGGTGACGGTGAACGACGCGATGCTGGCGCGCACGGTGCCTCCGGCCTTGCGCGCGCGCGCCTATGCCGTGCGGTTCTTCGTCGGCTTCGTCGGCGCGGCGGCGGCCTCGCCCCTCGTGGGCATCCTGCATGCTCGCTTCGGCGACATGCAGGCGGTACTGTGGACGCTCGCCATGGTGGGGCTGCTGACGGCGGGATTCGCGGCGCTGTTCCCGCGCCTGACGACGGCACCGGCGGTACGGCCAGCGCCGGCGGAGTGAGGAAGGAGGCGATGGAGCTCGATCTCGTGGTGCGCGGCGGCACGGTGGTGACGGCGGCGGAGGCGGTGCGCGCGGATGTCGGCGTGAAGGACGGCCGGATCGTCGCTCTCGGCGAGCGTCTCGACGGCGCCCGCCGCACGCTGGATGCCGGCGGGCTGCTGGTGCTGCCGGGTGGCGTGGACACGCACTGCCACATCGAGCAGCTCGAGGCGGACGGCACCGTGCACGAGGAGAGCTTCGTCACCGCCTCGGTGAGCGCCTTCGCCGGCGGCACCACCACGGCGATCTGCTTCGCGAGCCAGTTCAAGGGACACCCGATCGGACCGACGCTCGACGAGTACCGCCGACGCGCGCGCGCCGCGCTGATGGACTACAGCTTCCACCAGATCATCACCGATCCGACCGACCAAGTGGTCGAGCACGAACTGCCGGCGATCGTGGCTGCGGGCATCCGCAGCTTCAAGGTCTTCCTCACCTATGACCCGCTGCACGTGGACGACGCGCAGTACCTGCGCGTGCTCGCGGCGGCACGAAGGCTCGGCGCCTTCGTCACGGTGCACTGCGAGAACTACCAGGCGATCCGCTTCATGACCGAAGCGCTGCTCGCGCGCGGCATGACGGCGCCCAAGTACCACGCCTGGTCGCGCCCGCCGGTGGTGGAGCGCGAGGCGACGCATCGCGCGATCGCGCTCGCCGAGCTCGTCGACCAGCCGATCCAGGTGTTCCACGTCTCCTGCGCCGAGGCCGCGGAGGAGATCGCGCGCGCCCAGGCGCGCGGCGTGAGGGTGTGGGGCGAGACCTGCCCGCAGTACCTGACGCTGACGGCCGGGCATATGGACCGGCCCGGCTTCGAGGGGGCCAAGTTCATGTGCAGCCCCGCCCCGCGCGAGGCGGCCGAGCACGAGCGCGTCTGGGCGATGGTGCGGCGCGGCGTGCTGGACGTGATCAGCTCGGACCACTGCGGATACTCGTACGAGGGCGGCGCCGGCAAGGCGCGGAACGGCCGCGACGCGAACTTCCGCGACATCCCGAACGGCATTCCCGGCCTCGCCGCGCGGCTGCCGATCGTGTTCAGCGAAGGCGTGTCGAAAGGCCGGATCGATGTCACCGAGTTCGTCGCCCTCACCGCCACCAACCCGGCGCGGCTGTTCGGCCTCGCCCCGCGCAAGGGCACGATCGCGGTCGGCTCGGATGCCGATCTCGCGCTCTGGGACCCGGGCAAGCGCGTGACGATCACCAACGCCCTGATGCGGCACGCGATCGACTACACGCCCTACGAGGGGCTGGAGGTCACCGGCTGGCCGGTCGCGACCATCCGCCGCGGCGAGGTGGTGATGCAGGACGGGCGGGTGCAGGCGGAGGAGAAGTCCGGCAGGTTCCTGCCGCGCGGCCCCTATGCGCTCACGCGCGGCCGCGGCGTGTTCGCCAACGGCTTCGATCCGGTCGGTTGACGCGACCGCCACGCCGTCCCTAGGCTCCGTGTCGGAGGGCAGGGGAGGGACGTCGTGGCGCGCAGCTATCTGAAGCGGGCCGAGCCGCGCATGCCGGCGGATCGGCGCGCGCTCGAGGACCGGGTGCGCGAGATCCTCGACGACATCGCCGCCAATCGCGACGACGCCGTGCGCCGCTACGCCCGTCAGTTCGACCGGTGGGAGAACGGCACGTTCCGTGTCTCCGACGATGCGATCCGTGCGGTCGAGCGGGCGCTCCCCGAGACCTTCAAGGAGGATTTCGCCTACGCGCATGCGAAGGTGACCGGCTTCGCGCGCGCCCAGCGGGAGTCGATGCAGGAGTTCCAGACCGAGATCGAGCCGGGCATCACGCTCGGGCAGAAGCTGATCCCGGTGGCGAAGGTGGGCTGCTACATCCCCGGCGGCAAGTACCCGCTGATCTCGGCCGCGATCATGTCGGTCGCGACCGCGAAGGTCGCCGGTGTGGGCCACATCATCGGCGCCGCCCCGCCGCGCGACGCGGAAGGGATCTATCCGCAGACGCTCTACGCGCTGCACAGATCGGGCGCGGACGAGATCTACTGCATCGGCGGCGTGCAGGCGCTCGCCTCGATGGCGTATGGCTGCGTCGGCATGACGCCGCGGGACCTCATCACCGGTCCCGGCAACGCCTTCGTCGCCGAGGCGAAGCGGCAGCTCTTCGGCACGGTCGGCATCGACCTGCTCGCCGGCCCGACCGAGATCCTGGTGATCGCCGACGACACCGCCGACCCGGCCCTCGTCGCGGCCGATCTGCTGGGACAGGCCGAGCACGGGCCCGACAGCCCGGCTTGGCTCGTCACCACCTCGCGCCGCTTCGGCGAGCAGGTGCTCGCCGAGATCGCGCTGCAGCTCAGGACCCTGCCGACCGCGGCGATCGCGGGCAAGGCGTGGGAGACGCTCGGCGAGGTGATCGTCGTGGACAGCGACGAGGAGGCGGTCGCGGTCTCGGACGAATACGCGCCCGAGCACCTGGAAGTGCAGACCGCGCGCGACGACTGGTATCTCGCCCGCCTGACCAACTACGGCAGCCTGTTCGTCGGCGAACAGTCCACCGTCGCCTATGGCGACAAGGGAGTGGGCACCAATCACACGCTGCCGACCGGGCGCGCCGCGCGCTACACGGGCGGGCTCTGGGTCGGCAAGTTCATCAAGACGGTGACGTGGCAGCGCCTCTCCGACGACGCCTCGCGGCGGATCGCGCCGATCATGGGGCGGATCTGCCACGAGGAGGGGATGCTGGCGCACGAGAGGACGGCGGATGTGCGCTTCGCCCGCTACGCGCCGAAGAACGTCTGACGCAACGACGGGCCCGAGCCTGCGACCGAGGAGGAAACCATGACCGCATCGACACGCCTGTCCGCGACCCGCCGCCGCCTGCTGCAGGGCGCGGGCGGCGCTGCGCTTGCCGCCGGGTTGGCGGCGCCGGCGATCGCGCAAGGAGGCCCGCGCGTCGCCCGCGTCTGGGGCGAGCCCGGCCCCTATGGCGGCGTGTTCGTGCAGGGCATGAACGAATGGGCGCAGCGCAACAACGCCAACATCCGTTTCGAGGTCGAGCAGATCCCGTGGGACGGCGTGACCGTGAAGCTCACCACCGATCTCGCCGCGCGCCGGCCGCCGGCGCTCATCAGCGTCGAGAGCCCGATCGCCTACCAGCTTGCCGCCGAAGGACTGCTCGAGCCGGTCGATGACGTGAACACCGCGATCCGTGCCAAGGAAAGGCTGATCGAGGGGTTCACGCTCGAGCAGTTCGGCGGCTGGAAGGGCACGAACTATGCCGTGCCGGTGCACCACCAGCCCTGCCTGCTGGTGGTCCAGCAGGACATCATCGACGAGCTCGGCCTCGGCAACCCCGCGCAGTGGACCTGGGAGGAGTTCGCCAACGCTGCCAGGACGATCACCGAGAAGAAGCCGGGGCTCGCCGGCTACACCATGGCGCTCGGGCGCAACCTCTGCGCCGACTACCAGATCACCCAGCTCATCTGGCAGGCCGGCGGCATGACCTGGGACCCGGCGGATCAGTTCAAGACCGTGTTCGACAGCCCGGCGACCGTGGAGGCGTTCGAGTTCATCAGGCGCCTCAACGCCTACATGCCGCGCGCGGCCATCGAGTTCAGCTTCCTGCAGGTGGTGGACCAGCACGTCACCGGCCGCACGGCGATGTCGGCCTACTGGGGCCGCACCATGGGCCGCGCCGCCGAGGAGGCGAAGCCGATCTTCGAGAGGATGGAGTACTACCTCAACCCGGCGCATCCGCGCACCGGCGGGCGCTGGTCCTGGACCGACATCAACGGCTGGATCATCCCCGCGCGCGACAACCCCTTCATCCGCGAGGTCAAGGAGGCCGTCGCCTACGTCTCGAACAGTGTCGACTGGATGGTGCGCTACAGCCAGAGCCTGATGCCCAATGTCGGCCCGGTGTTCAAGGACGTCGCCTCGGCGCCGGCGATGCTCGCGCATCCGTTCTACCAGACGAAGAAGCGCACGCTCGACGTGATCTTCGAGCGGTCGGTGCCGCATGCGTGCAACACCGGGCTCGAGCTGAAGAAGGGAGTGAATCCGCTCGCCGGCATCGCGCACGGCAGCAGCGTGTGGGCGCAGGCGGTGCAGCGCATGCTGCTGAACAACGAGGCGCCGAAGGCGGCGGTGGAGTGGGGCCACCGCCAGTTCGAGTCCATCCGGCGCGACAATCGGCGCCTGATCGGCGGCTGAGGGAGACGCGGGGGCGGGACCTGTCCACCCCCGCCTGCATCTCGCCCGATGCGGCTCCGCCTGTCCGACCGCCAGGTCGGCATCCTGTTCATGCTGCCGCTGCTGGTCACGGCGGCGGCCTTCATCGTCTGGCCCGTGGCGGAGGCGATCCGGCTCGCCTTCTACCGCTACAATCCGTTGCGCCCCGATGACCTGATCTGGGTCGGGCTCGACAATTTCGAGCGCATCCTCGACGACCCTCTGTTCTGGGACAGTTTCCGCCAGGCCCTGGTCTGGACCGGCTGGTCGATCCTGTTCCAGACCGTGCTGGGGGTGGGGCTCGCGCTGCTGTTGCACACCGCCCTGCCGGGGATCGCGATCTTCCGCGGCCTGCTGCTCTTCCCCTACATCGTGCCGACCGTGGTGATCGCGCTCAACTGGCGCTGGATCTTCAATTCCGAGATCGGAATCGTGAACCATGCGCTGCTCCGCCTCGGCGTGATCTCGGACAACATCGCCTGGCTCTCCACGCCCGACATGGCGATGGCCTCCGCGATCCTGCTGAACGTTTGGAAATACACGCCGTTCGTGATCATCTGCGTGCTGGCACGCCTGCAGACCATCCCGACCGAGCTCTACGACGCGGCCAAGGTGGACGGCGCGGGCGCGGTGCGACGCTTCCTCGACATCACCCTGCCGATGCTGAAGGAGGTGCTGGTGGTGGTGATCGTGTTCCGCACGATCTGGACCTTCAACAAGTTCGAGGAGATCTATCTGCTGACGCGCGGCGGCCCGGGCACCTCCACCTTCAATCTCGCGGTCTACGCGTTCGAGGAGGGGATGGCGAATCTGCGGCTCGGCGTGGCGGCGGCGACAGGCGTGATCATGATCGCGCTGCTGCTCGCCGGCACGATCGTCTATGTGCGCGTCTCGGGCTTCGGGCGCGAGGAGAAGCCGGCGTGAGCGCGAGGGAGATCGCCGGCCGGACCGCCCTCTATGCCGTGCTCGCGGCCGTGACGGTCCTGGTCTGCTTCCCGCTGATCTGGGCCTTCTTCACCTCGATGAAGCCGAAGGAGGAGATCTTCCTCTGGCCGCCGACGCTCTGGCCCGAGACCTGGACGCTCGAGAACTACCGCGCCCTGCTCGAAGGGCGTGACGCCTACTTCCAGGCCGGCGCGGCCTCGGGCACGGCGGTGCCCCCCTCGGCCTTCTTCCTCGACTGGTTCGTCAACTCCCTGATCGTGACGACCGGAACGACGGTGATCAGCACGGCCGTCTCCACGCTCGCCGCCTATTCGCTGACGCGCTTCCGCTTCCCCGGCCAGCGCGCCGTGCCCTACCTCGCCCTGGTCGGCTACATGGTGCCCTCGATCATCTTCGTCTTCCCGATGTTCCTGGTGATGGTCGAGTTCAGGCTCACCGACACGCTGCTCTCGCTCATCCTCGGCTATGTCTGCATCACCCTGCCGTTCTGCATGTGGCTGATGTGGGCGTTCTTCCGCGGCGTACCGATCGAGATCGAGGAGGCGGCGCTGGTGGACGGCGCCTCGCGGCTGCGCGTGTTCTGGGAGATCGTCCTGCCGACCGCCTGGCCCGGCATCGTCGCCGCGGCGATCTTCACCCTGATCGTCTCCTGGAACGACTACCTGTTCGGCCGCGTCTTCATGAACTCCATGGAGAACCTGCCGCTGACCGTCGGCGTGATGCACTTCTTCGACGGCACGCATGTGGACTGGGGGCTGATGATGGCCTCCTCCGTCCTGATGACGGTACCGATGGCGCTGCTGTTCATGCTGCTGCAACGCCACCTGGTCGCCGGCTTCGGTGCCGGCGCGGTGAAGGGCTGAAGGCGATGGATGTCCGGCTCGAACGTCTCTCGAAATCCTTCGGCGCGAATCCGGTGCTGAAGTCGCTCGACCTCACCTTTCCCGAGCGCAGGTTCGTCACGCTGCTCGGCCCGTCGGGCTGCGGCAAGACGACGCTGCTCCGCCTGATCGCGGGCCTCGAGCGCGCGAGCGAGGGGGCGATCTGGTTCGGCGACCGCCGCGTCGACCATCTCGCCCCGGGCGAGCGCAACATCGCCATGGTGTTCCAGTCCTACGCGCTCTACCCGACCATGGATGTGGCGGCGAACATCGGCTACGGGCTGAGGGTGCGCGGCATTCCCAGGGCCGAGCGCGGCGAGAAGGTCGGCGCGGTCGCGCGCGTGCTGGAGATCGCGCATCTGCTGGCGCGCAAGCCGCGCGCGCTCTCGGGCGGGCAGCGCCAGCGCGTGGCGCTCGGCCGGGCGATGGTGCGCAAGCCCGACATCTTCCTGATGGACGAGCCGCTCTCGAATCTCGACGCCAAGCTGCGCGCGACCATGCGCGGCGAGCTGAAGCGCTTCCATCTCGACCTCGAGACGACATCGATCTACGTCACCCATGACCAGCTCGAGGCGATGACCATGTCCGACCTGATCGCGGTGATGGACCAGGGGGTGGTGCAGCAGTACGGCACGCCGGAGGAGGTCTACGACCGCCCCGCCAACCTGTTCGTCGCGGGCTTCATCGGCAGCCCGCCGATGAACTTCGCCGAGGTCGAGGTGGCGAGCGACGCGGGCGCCCCCGTGCTGCGCCTCGCCGGCCGCACGATCCCCGTGCCGCCCCAGTTCGACCTCGCCGCCGCGCCGCGCCGCCTCACGCTCGGCATCCGCCCGCAGGACGTGCGCATCGCCGCGCCCGGCGATGCCGGCGCCATTCCCGGCACGGTCTGGATGACCGAGCTGATCGGCTCCGAGCGGCTGATCGAGGTCGAGATCGCGCCCAGGCTGCGCATCACCGCCGAGGTGAAGAGCGAGGTCCGCGCCGCGCTGAACGCCCCCGCCGCGGTCGCCTTCGAGACGACCAAGCTCCATCTGTTCGATCCGGCAACCGGGCTCGCCCTTCGGCGCCGCGCCTGACCTGCGCCGCACACGGCTGGCGGCCGGCACCTTCATCTCGCGGGATGCTGCGGCACCTCGGCGGTGCCGCGGCCTCATGCGTGAAGCGCCGGCAGGGTTCATACCAGCCCGCCGAAGGCTTGACCTTCGGCGGGCTGGTACGGGGTCATGTTCGCGCGCGGCCGCCCCACCAGCCCCGCGCGCGATACCCTCCGCACAAAGGTCGAGCCTTTGTGCGGAGGGTATCAGTCCCGCGGCAGGATCAGCCGCGCGATCGCCGTGTGGTCGGCGCCCGGGCCCAGGGCCTCGGCCGCCGCGCGCCAGCGCCGCGCCATCTCGACGGCGAGCGGCGCGTCGATGCCGAGCCCCTCGGCGAGCGCGCCGGCGGTGGCGAGATCCTTGGCCATCAGCCCGATCGAGAAGCCCGACCCGAAGCCGCCCGAGAGGATGTGCTGCTTCAGCTTCACCTCGGTGGAATTGTTGCGCCCGGTCGAGGCGTTCAGGACGTCGACCATGGTCGACGGGTCAAGGCCGAAGCGCTGCCCGACCGCGACCGCCTCCACCGCCGCCACCAGCCCCGCGGCCGAGACGTAGTTGTTCAGCGCCTTCATCGCATGTCCCGCGCCGGGCGGACCGCAGCGGAAGACGTGCTTGCCCATCGCCGCGAACAATGTCGCGGCGCGGTCGATCGCCGCGGCCTCGCCGCCCGCCATGATCGCGAGCGTGCCGTCGATCGCGCGCGCCACCCCGCCCGAGACGGGCGCGTCGATCAAAGCGACGCCGCGTCCGGCAAGCGCCGTGTGCAGCGCGCGCGTGCCCAGCGGATCGGAGGAGGACATGTCGATCACCAGCGTGTCGGGCGTCAGCGTGCCGGCGACCGCCGGGTCCTCCAGCGCGGCGCGCACCGCCTTGCCGTCGGGCAGCATGGTGATCACGGCGGCGGCGTCCCGGCACGCCTCGGCGGCGGAAGCCGCGAGTGGGATCCCCGCGGCCGCAGCGGCGAGCCGCGCCGGCGGGGCGAGGTCCCAGCCGCGCAGCGTGAAGCCGGCGCCGACCAGCCGCGCCGCCATCGGCACGCCCATCCTGCCGAGGCCGAGGAAGGCGACCGCCTCGGGCGGTGCGATCGGCGCGGCCACGGCCTCAGATCCCGCGCGCCTTGAACACCTCCTGCGCGACCTTGAACGCGTCCAGGCTCGCCGGCACGCCGCAATAGACGAAGGCCTGCAGGCAGACCTCCTTGATCTCCTCCTTGGTGATGCCGTTCTCGAGCGCGCCGCCGATGTGCAGGCGGAGTTCGTTCGGCCGGTTCAGCGCGATCAGCATCGCCATGTTGAGGAAGCTGCGCGTGCGCCGGTCGAGCCCAGGGCGATTCCAGATGATCCCCCAGCAGTACTGGGTGGTGAACTCCTGAAACGCCTGCATGAAGTCGTCGGCCTTGGCGAGCGAGGACTCGACATACTCCTTGCCGAGCACCGCCTTGCGGACTTCGAGCCCCTTGTCGAACAGCGTCTGGTTGAAGAACGGGTCCTGCGGCATCGGCCTCTCCCTCGGTTGCGTGGGGCGCGGATGGTCGGGGTGCGGCCGCGCCGGGTCAACCGGGGGCGAGGCCGAGATGGGCGCGGAAGCGCGTGGCGAGATACGCCCCGTCGCGCGCCGGCAGCGCCTTGGGCGTCGGTTCGGCACCGATGATCGCGCGCACCAGTCCAGGCCCCTCGGGAGTGGCGAGGCGCCGGCGCAGCGCCTCGATCCCGGCCATGTCGCGCACCGTCGCGGACCAGGCGAAGCCGCAGGCCTCGGCGACGCGCGGCAGGTCGGTGCCCAGGCTGGTGTGGCTCGGCTGCATCCCGGTCTCGCCGAAATGCCCGTTGTCGAGCACAACGACCATCAGGTTGGCGGGCCGCTGCGCGCCGATCGTCGCCAGCGCGCCGAGCCCCATCAGCGCCTCGCCGTCCCCCGTCAGCACCAGCACGGG
Source organism: Elioraea sp. Yellowstone (assembly GCF_006704265.1). Taxonomy (GTDB): domain Bacteria; phylum Pseudomonadota; class Alphaproteobacteria; order Acetobacterales; family Acetobacteraceae; genus Elioraea. The sequence continues at coordinate 29,275 of NZ_VIKA01000030.1, forward strand.
CCGATCCGGCTGCGCGAGCGCGAGGCCGAGACCGATCATCGCCGCGCCCCCCATCGCGCCCCAGAGGTAGAAGTTCGCGTCGTGATCGCCCGCGGCGTAGAGGTCGTAGGCGGGCGTGCCGAGCCCGGCCACCACCAGGAGGTCCGCCGGCCGGCCGGCCATGAGCGCGCGCACCGCCGCGCGCCGTTCCAGGATCGCGCTCACTTCCACACCTTCCGCCCGATCAGCCGCTGCGCGAACAGCACTGCCACCGCGCTCCCGGCGCCATAGGCGAGCGCGGCCGCGGCATCGACCGTCTCGGCCGCGTCCTCGGCGCGCTCGACCCGCTGCACCGCGACCCCCATCGCCTCGAGGACGGCGGGCGTCGCGCGCCCCATCGGCACCTGCCACGGATTGAACTCGGCCCACTCGCCGCGCATGGTGACGAGCGTCAGGAACGGCGCGCCGCAGTTGCGGACCAGGCTCAGCATGTTGATGCAGTTGCCGACCCCGGAGGACTGCATCAGCAGCACCGCGCGCGCGCCCCCGAGCCAGGCGCCAACGCAGGCGGCGACCCCCTCCTCCTCGGTGGTCAGCGGCACGGCGCGCATGCGCGGATGGGCATGCGCGCGCGCGATCAGGGTCGCGTGCCCGGCATCGGGCACGTAGTGCACCTGGCTCACGCCCGCCGCCTCCAGCGCGGCGAAGACGGCGTCCTTCCAGGCGGTCGAGGCGGTATCGGCGGGGGCGGGCTGGTCCAAGGCGGCTCCTCCGTGTGAGCACCGCAGCATCGCCGCCCGGCGCGCGGCTGCCAATCCCGGCCCAGTCGTCGGCGTGGACGTGATAGGTCTTTTATCCTATAAGGACCGAAGTCCGGCGCGGCCCCGCCCTCCCGCCCGGACGGGAGACGCCATGCCGCCCGCCCGCCTCCTCGCCCCCGCCCTCGTCCTGCTTCCCCTGCCCGCCTCCGCCCAGCAGGTGATCGTCGGCGGCGCCGCACCGACGGCCGGCCCCGAGGCCGCCTGGTTCATCGGCGCCGGCATCGGGCTGATGCTGGCGCTGCTCGGCGGCCTGATCGCGGTGCTGCACCGCTCGATCCGCCGCGCCGCCGAATGGTGCGGCGAGACCCTGCCGGGCGCGTCGGCGGCGGAGGTGCAGCAGGCGCGGCTCAAGGCCTTCGCGCTCGTCCAGGCGATGCCGCTCGGCGTTCCGGAGGGGACGGTGCGCGCCTGCATCGGCCTCTTCATCATCGTGCTCGGCATCGCCGCGATCGTGTTCCAGCGCCAGCTCGGCCTCGGCACCACCGGCGAGCTTGCCGGGCTGCTCGGCACCGTGCTCGGTTTCTATTTCGGCACACGCACGAGCGCGGGCGAGCGCGAGGCCGCGCGCGAGGCCACCCGCACCGCGGCCGAGAAGACCGCCGAGGCGGAGGCCGCGACGCGGCGCGCCGAGGCGGCGGTCGCGCGCGAGGGCGAGATC
>NZ_VIKA01000310.1 GCF_006704265.1 Elioraea sp. Yellowstone
GGCTGCGGAAGCTCCGCTCGGCCGCCTCGATCTCGCCTGCCGCCCGCGCCGCGTGGCCGTTCAGCAGCAGCGTCAGCGGCGTGTCGCCGAGCAGCCGGCGCGCCTTGCGGCCGTTCCTCAGCGCCCCGGGCCCGTCGCCCGCCGCGAGCGCCTCCAGGGCGGCGATGACCGCCGCATCGCCCTCGTCGCGCCGGCGCAGCGCCTTCGCGAGCCGCCGCCGCTGCAGCCAGCCGCGCAGCCGCGCGAGCAGCCAGACCACCACCGCGACCGCGAGCAGGGCGAGCGCGAGAGCAATCCCGGCCAGCCAGAGCGGCGCCTCGATCGCGAGGTCGGCGACCGCGAGCATGACCGTGCCGGGACGGTCGGCGATCCAGAGCGCGGCCGCAGCGGCGAGCGCGAGGATGAACAGGACGGCGAGGGCGCGGCGCATCGTCCTGCCTCAGCCGTCCAGGAGCGCGGCGAGGCCGTCGCGCGCGGCGAGCAGCGCCCGCGCCTCGGCGATCCAGCCCGCCATCGCCTCGGCCGGGCGCGGCGGCAGATCGGCGAGCGCGGCGAGCGCGCCGTCGAGGTCGCCGGCATCGAGCCGCCTGCCGGCCTCGGCGAGCCGGGCGGCAGTGCCGTCGCCCAGCACCACGGTCTCGCCGCGCCGCACCGTCACCAGCCCGGCGAGCCGTCCGGCGGCGCGTTCGAAGAGATCGCCCTCGGCCGGCTCGCGCCGTTCGCGCGCGGCGCGCGCGGCGGCGTCGAAGCCGAGCCGCAGTGTCGCGAGGGTCGGTGGGGCGCGGTCGGCGAAGGCGGCAAGGCTCGCGGGCACGACCACGCCCCGGGGCAGCGC
>NZ_VIKA01000311.1 GCF_006704265.1 Elioraea sp. Yellowstone
TAGTCGAGGTCGTAGGCGAGCATCCGGCGGGCGGCGGCGAAGGCGCCGGAACGGTGCATCTGGGTGACCGCGCGCGGCGGCGCGACGGCCGGGGCGGGCGGAGGCGTCGCCTCGACACGCGGGGGCGCGGGCGGAGCCTTGCCGCGGGGGATCGGCGGCCAGACGTCGCTGCCCTCCACCGCCGTGCCGGCGAGCCGCACCAGCACGGCCGTGCCGGGATCGATCCAGTACGACACCTCGTTGCCGAACAGCAGCCACAGCTCGCCCCCCCTGAGCTCGGCCGCGCGCGGCACGAGCGGCGGCGCGTTCACCGTCCAGCCGTGCGGGCCGAGCTGGTTGTTCTCGCGGCCGAAGCGCTCGATCGAGAAGCGCGGCGCGGCGCCGGTCGCGGGTGCCGGCGAGAACACCAGCGCGCCGGTGATCTCGCCGTCATCGTCGATCTTCTCAATGCGGAACTCCACGCCCTCTCCCATGGTGCCTCAGGCGAGCGCCCTGATGATCGCGCCGAGCGCGCTGTTCTCGCGCTCGTCCACCACCCCCGCGCCGCGGCTGTCGTAGACGTTGCGCCGTACCGCGTCGACCAGCGCATCGGTCCAGCCGACCGCGAACAGTGCCGCGGCGGGCTCGGGCTCGTCCTCGATCTCGAAATCGGGCCCTGGCGGCGGCGGCAGCGTGAACACCGGCGCGCCGGCGCCGCCGAGCTTCGGCCGGTCGCCGGCGAGCACGCCGTCGATCCGGCAGCCGCAGAAGTTGACGTGCTCGGCGACCAGCGTGGCGGCGGCCAGGGCGTGGCGCTCGGCGGCGAGGTCGAAGCGCTCGGTGCGGCCG
>NZ_VIKA01000312.1 GCF_006704265.1 Elioraea sp. Yellowstone
CAGCGGGCCGGCGACCGCCCCCGCCTGTGCGCCGGCCGCGGCTCCGGCGCCGAGCTGGCCGAGCGCACCGACCGCGCCCGCCGGGTCGGGCCGGATCGAGGGGTCGAGGAAGGTGCCGCCGACATTCACCGGGATGCCGATGCCCCCGCCGGCGATCTTCAGCGTCGGCATCAGCCTGAGCGCCAGCGTCTCCGGGCCGAGATTGACGCTGCCCGAGCCGCCGACCTTGGCGAGGTTGCTGTCGAACAGCAGCGCCTTGGCGGTCGCGACCCCGCCCGCGGCATCGAAGCGCAGCGCGACGCAGCGCACGTTGGAGACGCCCTCGCGCGGCGCCCCCGGCACCAGCGCGCGCCAGAGCTCGCCCGCCACCAGGTCGATCAGCCGGTTGTCGATGTCGAGATTGGCGCCGGCCAGGCCGAGATGGCCGTCGAGCGTCGAGGCGATCCGGTGCGGCGTCGTGCCGGTGCCGCGCAGATCGATGTCGAGCTCGATCTGCCCGCCGACGCGATAGCCCCCGCCATAGGCGGCGAGCAGCTGGCGCAGCTCCATGGACGGCGCCGAGAGGGCGATCCGCACCGGCGGCTCGGGCTTCGAGGCGTCCATGGTCAGCCTGAGGGTCACCGCCCCGCCCGGCACGCGCGCGTTCAGCGGATCGAGCCGCAGCGCGCCGCGATCGAGGCTGAGCCGGCCGGCGACCTCGCGGTACTGCGCCCCGCCGAGGCGCAGCTCGGCGAGCGCCAAGCGCAGGGTGGCGTCCGCGCCGCGCAGGGCCTCGAGCGGCAGGGGCTCATCGGGGATCAGGCGCTGACGCGGCGGGGCCTGTCG
>NZ_VIKA01000313.1 GCF_006704265.1 Elioraea sp. Yellowstone
ATGTGGAACGTGCGAGGCGGCGCAGCAGGAGCATGACGGAGGCGGCGTAGAGGAAGGCGTTGGCGGAGGCGATGGTGGCCTCGAAATCTTTCGCCAGCCTGCGATTGCGGCCGATCCAGGCGAAGAAGCGTTCGACCACCCAGCGGCGTGCGTGGACGGCGAAGCCGACCTGACCCTTGGCCTTGCGGACGATCTGAAGCCGGATCGGGCTGGCTCTGGCAGGGCGGTCGCCGGCGTAGGCGGCATCGGCGTAGCCGAGTTGGATGAACGGCCAGCGACCACGCGAGGCGCGCAGCAGGGGCCGCCCGCCGTCTCGGTCCTGCACCGAGGCAGGATGGGCATCCAGGACCAGTCCGCGCCCGTCAGTATCGACCATGGCGTGGCGCTTGCGGCCCTTCACCTTCTTGCCGGCGTCGTAGCCGCGCGGCCCGCCGCTCTCGGTGGTCTTGACGCTCTGGCTATCGATCACCGCCGCGGTCGGACTGGCCTCGCGCCCGCACCGCTCGCGGTCGAGCATCACCAGGTGATGGTTCATGGCCTCCCATACCCCGCCATCGCGCAGCCGCGCGAACCAACGATACACCGTCTGCCACGGCGGGAAGCTGTCTGGCAAAAGCCGCCAGGCGCAGCCCGCGCGCAGCACATAGAAGATCGCGTTGATGATCTCGCGCAGTGGCCAAGCCCAGTGCCGGCCTCGGCAGGCCGGTCCGGGGAGCAGGGTTTCCAGGATGCCCCACTCGGCATCCGTCACGTCGCTCGCGTAGCGAAGGCCCGCACGGCTATGCTGCGCCCGGGTGGTTACG
>NZ_VIKA01000314.1 GCF_006704265.1 Elioraea sp. Yellowstone
CGCGCCTACGCGCCGGTGGCGCGCCTGATCGTCGTTGCCAACGTGTCGCTGACGCTGACGTAGGTGGAGCGGATTGGGGCGGCGCTGGCCGCGGCGCGCGAGCCGGTCGCGGCCTTCATGCGCCAGGCGGTGCAGGCGCCGGAGAGCGGCATCGGCCGGGCCGAGATCGCCCGGCTCGCCGAGATCCTGCTCGGCCCCGACGAGGCGATGGCGCTGCTCGAGGAGACGGGCTGACGCGCGAGCGCCGCTCCCGATCCGGCGGTCCCGCCCGATCGGGCGGAGAGGCGGGCCGGGAGAGGCCGGAGCCCGGTCCGGCAGGTCGGAACCGGCGCTACCCGAACGAGCCGACCTCGTGCGCGATCGCGGCCGAGCCCTCGCGCACCAGCGCGAACCACCGCCGCATCGGCGCCAGGATCTCGGCGTGCTCGGCCTCGTAGGTGGCGGCCTCGCGCGGCCCGGCGGGTTCGCCGAAATCCATCGCCGCCGCGGGATCGGGCCGCGACGGGAAGACCTCCTCGAGCAGGTCCACCGCCGCCGGCACGTCGAGCCGGAGAATGCGCGCGACGAGCGCGGCGCGCGTCACCCCGTGGCGCGGGCTGAAGTCGGGGAGGCGCGCGGCGAGCAGCCAGATGCGGTGGATCGCCGCGATCCGGAGCGCGTGCATCGCCACCAGCCGGTGCGAGGCGGAGGCCGTGCGCCAGGCGGCATCCAGCGCCAGCCCGTCCGCCTGGAGGCGGCGGAACAGCCGCCGCACCGGCGCGGCGAGGCCGAGCGCCTCCAGCGC
>NZ_VIKA01000315.1 GCF_006704265.1 Elioraea sp. Yellowstone
CCGGGCGGGCGCCGCCTAATTGGCGGATGCGCGGGCCCGCCGCGGCGGCGGGGCCGGCGCGGGTTTTGTCGGCCCAGCCGCTGGGGCGCGGCGGCGGCGCGGGCGGCGGCATGCTCGGGGCGGGCGTCGCGCCGGCGGCCTCGGCCTTGCCGGACGGCGCCGCCGCCTCGGCACGTGCCTCCCTGCCCTTGGCCGAAGGGGAGTCCTTGCCGGGACCGGGCTGCTTCGGCGCCTCCGCGGGCGTCTTCGGCTCGTCGCTCATCTGCACCTCTCCCCTCTGCGGCCGCGTCTCCCGCCGGCGGACAGCAGGGCGAGCAGGCTGTCCTGGTCGGGCCGCGCCGCCACGCGCACCGCACCGAACGCGAGATCCCCGAGCGCGACGGCCGCCGCCTCACTGATCGTGAGCGCCGTGACTCCCCCGAGCATCCGGGCCACGGGCCCGCGACGCACGATCCTAGCGAAGGTCCGCGCGGCGGAGGCGGAGAAAAACACCACCGAACCGACCCCGCCCCGGGCGAACGCCGCCCGCGCCCGTTCGGGCAGTCCGGCGGCCGGGGTGGCGGCGTAGACGATGCGGCGCAGCACCGCGAAGCCGCGGGCACGCAGGTCGGCCGCGAGCCTCAGCCCCTCGCCCGCGCGCGTCGGCAGGAGCAGCGGGCCCGAACGCGAGTCGAGCAGGCGCGCGGCGAGTGCGGCGAGGTCGCGCGCTTCGACGGCGCGCCCTCGGCCGCACGGCTTCTGGGCGCAGGCCATCTCGCCTTCACGGTCGATCAGGGG
>NZ_VIKA01000316.1 GCF_006704265.1 Elioraea sp. Yellowstone
CCCGAGGATGCGCCGGCGATCGAGCGGCAGCGCGCGGCGATCGCGGCCGCGCTCGCGGACGACCTCGAGGCGCAGTTCGTCCGCGCGCTGCGCGAGCGGGCCGAGGTGACGATCAGCCCGCAGGCGGTGCGGCTGATCGCGGGGGAGGCGCCGTGAGCCCGCCGCCGCCCGACGCGGCGCTGTTCCGCGCCCGCTACGAGGCCGGCGAGCCGCAGCTCCTCTGGACCACCACGGTCTCGGACCTGGAGACGCCGGTCTCCGCCTTCATCAAGCTCGCCGCCGGGCGGCCGAACTCGGTGCTGCTCGAGAGCGTCGAGGGGGGCGCCACGCGGGGCCGCTACTCGATCATCATGCTCGACCCGGATCTCGTCTGGCGCGTGCGCGGGGATCGGGCGGAGGTGAACCGCTTCGCGCTCACCGATCCGGAGGGCTGGCGCGAAGAGGAGGTGGGGGCGCTCGCCTCGCTCCGCCGCCTGCTGGCCGAGAGCCGGGTCGCGATCCCGCCCGGCCTGCCGCCGATGAGCGCGGGCCTCGTCGGCTATCTCGCCTACGACTTCGTCCGCCGCATCGAGCGCATCCCCGAGACCAACCCCGATCCGCTCGGCCTGCCGGACGGCATCCTGCTGCGCCCGACCATCGTCGCGGTGTTCGACACGGTGGCGGACACGCTCACCTTCGCCACCACCGTGCGCCCGCAGCCGGGCGTGGATGCCGAGGCCGCGCGCGCGGCGGCCGAGGCG
>NZ_VIKA01000317.1 GCF_006704265.1 Elioraea sp. Yellowstone
CAGCTATTTCCCCGCCTTTCTGGAGCCGCGCCGGTTGGCCGAGAAGGCGCTCGCCGCCGTCGTCCAGGAAGCCTATGTGCAAGGCGTGTCGACCCGAGCCGTCGACGATCTGGTCAAGGCCATGGGCATGACCGGCATCTCCAGGAGCCAGGTCAGCCGCCTCTGCGAGGAGATCGACGGCAAGGTCAAGGCCTTCCTCGAACGTCCCCTCGAAGGGGACTGGCCCTATCTCTGGATCGACGCGACCTACGTGAAGGTGCGGCAGAACGGGCGCATCGTCTCCGTCGCCGTCATCGTCGCGGTGGCCGTGAATGGTGATGGCCGGCGTGAGGTGCTCGGCATGGACATCGGCCCCTCCGAGGCCGAGACCTTCTGGACAGCCTTCTTGCGCAAGCTGGCACGGCGCGGGCTCAGAGGCGTCAAGCTGGTGGTCTCCGACGCGCACGAGGGTCTCAAGACCGCCGTCGCCAAGGTGCTCCACGCCTCCTGGCAGCGCTGCCGCGTGCACTTCATGCGCAACGTCCTCGCCCACGCCGGCAAGAGCGGCCGCCGCGTCGTCGCCGCCTTCATCGGCACCGCCTTCGTCCAGGACGACGCCGAAGCCGCGCGGGCTCAGTGGCGCCAAGTCGCCGACCAGCTCCGCCCCAAGCTGCCGAAGCTGGCCGGCCTCATGGACGAGGCCGAGCCCGACGTCCTGGCCTTCATGAGCTTCCCAAAGGA
>NZ_VIKA01000318.1 GCF_006704265.1 Elioraea sp. Yellowstone
ATCGCGCCCAGCGCGACCAGCCGCAGCGGGCCGGGTGCCGCCGGCACGGCTTGCGGCAGCGCCTCGGCCTCGCGGCGGGGGATCAGGTTGCGCACCACAACGCGCGGCGGACGATCCGGCGGCGAGGGAAAGCGCGCCTCGAGGCCCGGTGCTGCGAGCACCACCGCGTCGGTCCAGCGCGCGAGCGCGCGGAAGGCAAGCCGGATCGCCGCCGCCGCCGGCCGGCGAAGGGGCGCGGGCAGGCGGCCGAGCCGGCACGGATCGGCGTAGTCCTCGTGCGCGTCGAACACGACCGCGCAGCCGGTCACCGCCTTGGCGAGCAGCGCGACCGCCCAGGCGTCGGGCTCGCTCGCGTGGATGGTCGTCGGCCGAATGCGGATCGCGCCTGCGAGCAGCCGCGGCAGGATCGCCAACCGCCCCGCGAGGCCCGGCCGGCGGCGCAGGGTCCAGGTCGGCACGGCCGCAGGCGGCTGCCTTCCCTCCGGGCAGAGATGCAGCACCGCGAAGCCCGCCTCGGCGAGGCTCGCCGCCTCGAGCAGCACGACCCGGCGGTCGTCGGCCGGATGCGCGGACGACAGGAACAGGATCGTCATGGCACGGCGCGGGTCTCAGCCGGCAGCGCCGACCCGGTCGGCAGGGGCGCGCGTTGCGCCGCCGCCTCGGCGACCGCGCAGAAGCGCGCGGCGAGCAGGCTGCGGTCGAAGCAGCCCGCGGCGAGG
>NZ_VIKA01000319.1 GCF_006704265.1 Elioraea sp. Yellowstone
GGGCAGAGGGCCGCGAGGCGCAGCAGCGGATCGGCGGGCGCGCCGGCCGCGACCAGCGCCTCGAGCCGCGGCCGTGCGACCGCCTCGGGCAGCACCGCGGCGAGCACGCCCGTCTCGTCCATCAGCCGCACCGCGTCGCGCGGATCGGGCGCGGCGAGGATGCGCTTCAGCTCCGACCACACCCGCTCGGCCGACAGGATGGCGAGCCCCGGCACCGCGGCCCGGATCGCCGCCAGCGCCGCCGCGTCCGGCGGTCCGTGTCCGTAGCGCGCGTGGAAGCGGAAGAAGCGGAGCGCGCGCAGGTAGTCCTCGGCGAGCCGGGTGGCCGGATCGCCGACGAAACGGACCACCCCGCGCGCGAGATCCTCGCGGCCGCCGAACCAGTCCCAGACGTTGCCCGCCGCATCCATGCTCATGGCGTTGATGGTGAAGTCGCGCCGGGCGGCGTCCTCGCGCCAGTCGGTGGTGAAGGCGATGGTGGCGTGCCGGCCATCGGTCGCGACGTCGCGACGCAGCGTGGTGATCTCGATCGGCCTGCCGTCCGCCACGGCGGTGACGGTGCCGTGCGCGAGCCCGGTCGGCGCCACGGCGATGCCGGCGGCGCGCAGGGCCGCGGTCACCTCGTCGGGCCGGCGCGGGGTCACCGCGGATGCGGCGGGCTGGCGTTTCGGCGCCGCCACCACCTGGACGGATGTGATCGAGGCCGCGCTGCCGCCG
>NZ_VIKA01000031.1 GCF_006704265.1 Elioraea sp. Yellowstone
CCGCGGTGCCGCCCGGCTGGTGGGATGCCGCACTGCGTCGCCTGCCTGGCACGCCGCGCCGGCCGGGCGAGACGCTGCACAAGCTCGCCTCCGTGCTCGCGTCGCGCGACCTCGATGCCGCGTACGCGCGGCTGACGACCACCGACGGCGTGGTGTCGCCGCACGGCGAGGCGCCCGGGGAGCCGCTGGCGCGGTTCCGCGCGCTCGACGCCGCCGGCTACCTGCACGACGACGTGCTGACCAAGGTCGATCGCGCCTCGATGAGCGTGGCGCTCGAGGTGCGCATTCCGATGCTCTCACCGGCGATGATCCGGCTCGCGTTCTCGCTGCCGCCTGGGCTGCTGGTGCGCGCGGACGGCGGCAAGGCGGTGCTGCGCGACGCGCTCGCGCGCCACCTGCCGCGGCCGCTGTTCGAGCGGGAGAAGACCGGCTTCTCCTTCCCCGTCGGCGCCTGGCTGCGCGGACCGCTGCGCGACTGGGCGGAGGACCGGCTGGCCTCGCGCCGCCTGCGCGAATCGGGACTGGTCGATGGTGCGTGCGCGGCTCGGCTCTGGCAGGAACACCGCGCCGGCCACCGCGACCACGCGGCCGCGCTCTGGGCCGTGCTGATGCTCGCCGCCTGGCTGGAGGCGCGGGCGTGAAGATCGCGCAGCTCACCAATGTCGATTTCTCGCTGACGCATTTCCTGCTGCCGCTGATGCGCAGCCTGCGCGCGCGCGGCCACGAGGTGGTCGGGATCTGCGCCGACGGGCCGAAGCTTGCTCCCGCCCGCACCGAGGGGTTCCGCATCGAGCCCGTGCCCTTCGCGCGCAGCCTGAATCCGGTCGCGAGCGTGCCGGCGTTCCTCGCCCTCCTGCGCCTGTTCCGCCGCGAGCGCTTCGATCTCCTGCACGTGCACACGCCGCTCGCCGGGCTGCTCGGGCGGATCGCCGGGCGGATCGCCGGCATCCCGCGCATCGTCTACACCGCGCACGGATTCTACTTCCACGAGGGGATGGCGCCGGCGAAGCGGCGGCTTCATGTGGGCCTGGAGCGGTTCGGGCGCCGTTTCACCGACGTTCTGTTCACCCAGAGTGCGGAGGATGCCGAGACCGCGCTCGTCGAGCGGATCGCTCCTGGCGGTCGGGTGCTGGCGATCGGCAACGGCGTCGATCCGGCGGTGTTCCGTCCCGGCACGGCCGCCGAGCGCGCGGCGGCGCGTGCCGCGCTGGGCGTGCCGGATGACGCCGTGGTCGCGCTGATGATCGGGCGGATGGTGGCCGAGAAGGGCTATCCGGAGCTGTTCGAGGCGCTGGCGCACGTGCCCGGGCTGACGCTCGCCTGCGTGGGCACGCGGCTCGAGAGCGACCACGAGGGCGACGTCGCCGGGGCGCTCGAGCGCGCCGAGAACGACCCTGCCGTGGTGCCGCGGCTGAGACTGCTGGGGTATCGGACGGATGTCGCCGACCTGCTGCGTGGGGCCGACCTGTTCGTGCTGCCGAGCCATCGCGAGGGCATGCCACGCAGCATCATCGAGGCGATGATGACGGGGCTGCCGGTGGTGGCGACACGGATTCGCGGGGCGCGCGAGCAGGTGGTGGACGGCGAGACCGGGTTCCTGGTGCCGGTGCGCGATCCGGCCGCGCTGGCCAAGGCGCTGGGGCGACTGGCGGCGGATCCGGCTCTGCGCGCGCGCATGGGTGCCGCCGGGCGGGCGCGGGCGCTCGATCTGTACGACGAGGCCAAGGTGATCGCGCGCCAGATCGAGGCTTTGGGGCTATAGAGCGGGGGCCGCAAGCCCCCCGCCAAACGCCAGGATCGCCCATGCCCGAAGGTCTCGTCCCCCTCCGCCGCGCCCTGCTCTCGGTCTCCGACAAGTCCGGCCTCGCCGACTTCGCCCGCCTCCTCGCCGCGCGCGGCGTCGCCCTCGTCTCCACCGGCGGCACGGCCCGGAGCCTGCGCGACGCAGGCTTCGAGGTCACCGACGTCGCCGCCCTCTCCGGCTTCCCCGAGATCCTCGACGGCCGTGTCAAGACGCTCGTGCCGCAGATCCATGGCGGCATCCTCGGCCGGCACGACGACCCGCACCACCTGGCGCAGATGGCCGAGCACGGCATCGCGCCGATCGACCTGGTGATGGTGAACCTCTATCCGTTCGAAGAGACGGTTGCCGCCCATGCCTCGTTCGAGACCTGCGTCGAGAACATCGACATCGGCGGCCCCGCCCTGATCCGCGCGGCGGCGAAGAACCACGAATGGGTGACGGTGATCACCGATCCCGCCCAGCTTCCTGCCGTGACGGAGGAGATCGCCGCGCACGGCGGCACCACGCTGGCGACGCGCCGCCGCCTCGCCGCCGAGGCCTATGCCCGCACGGCGGCCTACGACGCGGCGATCGGCGCATGGTTGGCGCACCGGAACGGCACGGCCTTCCCGCCGCGGCTCACGCTCGCGGGCGCGCTCGCGCAGACGCTGCGCTACGGCGAGAACCCGCACCAGCAGGCGGCGTTCTACGTCACCGACCGCCGCCCGGGTGTCGCGACCGCCACCCAGGTGCAGGGCAAGGAGCTTTCCTACAACAACATCAACGACACCGATGCGGCCTATGAGTGCGTCGCCGAGTTCGACGCGCCCGCGATCGTCATCGTCAAGCATGCCAATCCGTGCGGGGTGGCGACCGCGCACGACCTCGCCACCGCCTGGGAGCGCGCGCTGCGCTGCGACCCGGTCTCGGCCTTCGGCGGGATCGTGGCGGCGAATCGCCCGCTGGACGAAGCGACCGCCGAGAGGATCGCCGCCATCTTCACCGAGGTGGTGATCGCGCCCGACGCCTCCGACGCGGCGAAGGCAGTGTTCGCGCGCAGGAAGAACCTGCGCCTGCTGCTCGCGCACGGACTGCCCGATCCGGCCGCCCCCGGCACCACGGTGCGCAGCGTCGGCGGCGGGCTGCTCGCTCAGACCCGCGATGCCGGACGAGTGACCCGCGAGACGCTGAAGGTGGTGACGAGGCGCGCGCCGACCGAGGCGGAACTCGCCGATCTCGTCTTCGCCTTCCAGGTGGCCAAGCATGTGAAGTCGAACGCGATCGTCTATGCGAAGGACGGCGCGACCGTCGGCATCGGCGCAGGCCAGATGAGCCGCGTCGATGCCGCGCGCATCGCCGCCTGGAAGGCGGCCGAGGCGGCGAGGGCGGCGAATCTCCCCGGGACGCTCGCCGAGGGCTCGGTGGTCGCCTCCGATGCGTTCTTCCCCTTCGCCGACGGGCTGATCGCCGCCGCCGAGGCGGGTGCCACCGCGGTGATCCAGCCCGGCGGGTCGATGCGCGACGCGGAGGTGATCGCGGCCGCCGACGCGCGGGGCCTTGCCATGGTGTTCACCGGCATGCGGCATTTCCGCCATTGAGCCGCGACCATCCGGCCGCGGGTCCGGCCGCCGCCTCGATGATGGATCGCGCATGAGCGCGCAGCTCGTCTCGGCGCTGGGCCTGCTGGGCTTTGTCGGCCTCGCCTGGGGCTGGGGCGCGCTCGCGGCGCGCAGCACCGCCATGCCGTGGCGGATGATCACGATGGGTCTTGCCTTGCAGATCGCGGTCGCCGCGGCGCTGCTCGCGATCCCGCCGCTGCGGCGCGCGATCGGCGCGATCGGCCGCGCGGTCGATGCGCTGCAGCGCGCGACCGAGGCCGGCACGAGCCTGGTGTTCGGCTATCTCGGCGGGGGTGCCCTGCCCTTCGCCGAGACCGCCCCTGGAGCCTCCTTCATCCTCGCCTTCCGCGTGCTGCCGCTGATCCTGGTCGTCGGCGCGCTGTCGGCGCTGCTCTACCACTGGCGCATCCTGCCCGCGGTGGTCGGCGCGCTGGCGCGCGTGCTCCGCCGCGGCTTCGCCCTCTCGGGCGCGGCGGGCTTCGCCACCGCGGCCAACATCTTCGTCGGCATGGTCGAGGCGCCCCTGCTGGTGCGCCCCTACCTTGCCGCGCTCAGCCGCGCCGAGCTGTTCGTGGTGATGACCGCCGGCATGGCGACCATCAGCGGCAACACGCTCGCGATCTACGCGATCTTCCTGCGCGACGCCCTGCCCGACGCCGCCGGCCACCTGCTGACCGCGAGCGTGATCAGCGCGCCGGCCGCCGTGCTGGTCGCACGGCTGATGCGCCCGGAGACCGACGCGCTCGCGACACCGTCCGAGCAGGCCGTCGCGCCGCGCCTCTACGCCACCTCGATGGAGGCGGTCGCGCGCGGTACCGCCGAGGGGCTGGCGATCATGCTCGGCGTGATCGCATCCCTGATCGTGTTCGTCGCCCTCGTCGCACTGCTCGACGAGGCGATCGTTCCGTTGGCTGGCGAGCCGCTTCAGCACTGGGCCGGCATCGCCATGCGCCCCTTCGCGCTCGCCATGGGGATCGCACCGGCCGACGCCGCCGAGGCCGGGCGGCTGCTCGGCCTCAAGACCATCATCAACGAGTTCGTCGCCTATCTCGATCTCGCCCGCAGCGGTGCGACGCTGGACGAGCGCAGCCGCACCATCCTCGCCTACGCGCTCTGCGGCTTCGCCAATCCGGGAAGCCTCGGCATCATGGTCGGCGGACTGATCGCACTGGTGCCGGAACGGCGCGAGGACATCGCCCGCCTCGGGGTTCCCGCGGTGATCGGCGGCACGCTCGCCTGCCTGATGACCGGCGCCGTGGTGGGCATCCTCACGCCGCCATGATCACGCCGGCCGGCGCGCCCTTAGTGCGGCCGCCAGCGTTCCGTCGTCGAGATAGCCGAGTTCGCCCCCCACAGGCACGCCATGCGCGAGTCGCGTCACCTCCACATTCAATGGACGCAGCCGGTCCGCCACGAGATGCGCCGTCGCCTGGCCGTCCACGGTCGCGCCGAGGGCGAGGATCACCTCCGACACGCCGCCCGCGGCGACGCGGCGCAGGAGCTGGGGGATCGTCAGGTCCTCGGGCCCCCGTCCGCCGATTGCCGACAGCGTCCCGCCGAGCACGTGATAGAGCCCGCGATGCGCGCCGGCGCGCTCGAGCGCCCAGAGATCGCCGACCGACTCCACGACGCAGATCACCGAACGGTCGCGCCGATCATCGGCGCAGATGCCGCACGGGTCCGTGCTGTCGAGATTGCCGCAGACGGAACAGGGACGGATCGCGGCGGCGGCCGCCTCGAGCGCGGCCGCCAGGGGCCGCAACAGCCCCTCGCGCTTCTGGATCAACGCCAGCGCCGCACGCCGCGCGCTGCGCGGGCCCAGGCCCGGCAGCTTCGCCAGCAGCGAGATCAGACGATCGAGCTCGGGGCCCACAGCACACCATCGGGGAGAGGGCCGCGCGTCGCTGGCCGCCGGGCCAGCGAAGCACCGGAATGCCGCCCCTTTCCCCCGCTCCCCCTATCCGGTCAACCGCATGCGATCGCCTCGACCTCGACCTTGAACTGCGGCGACGCCAGGCCGGCGACGATCAGCAGCGTCGAGGCCGGCGGCGTGATCGAGCCGAACGCCTTGGCGCGCGCCTCGCGCCAAGCCGGGATGTAGGACGCGTCCGTGAGGAACACCGTGATCTTCGCGATCGAATCGGGGCCGAGCCCCTGCGCGCGCAGCAGCGTCAGCAGGTTCGCGAGCGCCTGGTCGCACTGGGCGCCGATCTCCTCCGGCACCGACCCGTCGGGGCGCGCGCCGACCTGGCCTGCCAGCAGCACCCAGCGTGTCGCGCCGGTCGCCACCGCGACATGGCTGTAGCGCCCGGCCGGGTCGTGCACGCCCGGCGGGTTGACGAACTGAAGCACTGCCATCCTGCCCTCTCCCCAGTAGCCGCACGCCCCTGAGCGCACGTCCTTCAGCGCACCGGCACCGTGCCGAGGGTCCCGCCGGCCGGCGCCGGTGCCGTCGCCCCGGGCGGCGGCGCGAGCTCCTGCGTCTCGATCGTGCCGCCGGGCGGCGGACGCGGCGTGCCCTCCGGCACGATGAACGGCCGCAGCGCGCGTCGCACCTGGAACTCGAACTCCACGTTCATGCCCTGCGGGTCGTCCATCGCCGAGCGCAGCATCTCGTACCAGACCGCCTCGCGCGCCGCGAGCGACGTGCCCTCGGCGACCGTGCGCGAGCGCGTCACCGTCGCCTGGGCCGACCCGCCGCCGCGGCCCTCGCCGCCCTCCACCTCGAGCCGTACCGAGAGCGTCAGCACGTAGCGCTCGGACTGCTGTGTGGTGAACATCGCGCCGAGCCCACCCTCGCGCGGCAGGCGCTGCTCGACCAGGCTTGCCTCGGTGATGAGGGCGCGCGCGCGGCCGCGATTGCCCCAGGCCTGCACGCGATCGGCCAGCATGCGCCGCAGGGCCTCGCGCGGCTCGATCGGCGCGCGGTGATCGACATGGGGTGGTGCGCGCGGCGGCACCCACTGGTCCACCACCTCCACCGTGGCGACATCCAGCTTGATGGGGGTCAGATGGGAGTAGTCGAAGGGGCGGATCACCGGCCGCGGCGCCTCCGCCGGCCCCGCGCAGCCCGCCAGCACCGCGCCGAGCGCGATCACCCAACGCCTGCCCACCATGCGGCCTCCTGCCCCCGTCAGGCCGCGCCGCCATCCGCCGGCGACGCCGCCCCCACATCGCCACGGTCGAAGCGGAAGTCAACGTTGCAGAACTCGCAGGTGACCGTGATCGCCCCATCCTCGGCCATCTGGTCGAGCTCCGCCGAGCCGAACCCGGCGAGCACGCGCTCGATCCGCTCGCGCGAGCAGCGGCAGCCGAAGGAGACGGGCTTGGCGTGCTGGATGCGCGGGTCGAGCTCGTGGAACAGCCGCCACAGGAGGCGCTCGGCGGGCAGACCCTCGTCGAGGAGCTCGGCCCCGGTCGCGCTGCCGGCCAGCATCACCGCGGTGCGCCAAGCTTCGTCGTCGTCCTCCGGCGTGCGGCGGCGTCCGCCGCCGGCGAAGGCGATGCGCTCCAGCAGGAGGGCGCTCGCGCGCCAGCCGGCCGGCGTGCGCGCGGCGACGAGCTTCACCGCCGCCTCCACCTGCTGGCTGGTGCGGAACCAAGTGTGCGCGAGATCGGCAAGGCTCGATCCCTCCAGCGGCACGATGCCCTGGTAGCGGTCCATCTCGGGCCCCTGATCGACCGTGAAGGCGAGATGGCCTGCGCCCAGAAGCCGTGCGGCCGAGGGCGCGCCGTCGAACCGCGCGAGCGCGGCCGCGTCGATGCGCGCATAGCCGCGCAGGGCGCCCCGGCCGGTGCAGTCGGCCAGCAGCATCCCCACCGGCCCGTCGCCGCGCGCCTGCAGCGAGAAGGATCCCTCGAACTTCAAGGCCGCCGCCAGACCTGCGGTCAGCGCCAGCGCCTCGCCAAGCAGCTGCGCCACCACATCGGGCAGCGCGTGGCGCGTCAGCAACGCATCCGCCAGCGGGCCCAGGCGGACGAGCTGGCCGCGCGCGGGTGCGGCCTCGAGATAGAACGGCCGGACCGCTGACGGAACGGTCAGGATCGGAACGGGGGCGCGGCCCGGCTCTGCCTCGCCCCCGGGAATCATCGTCTCGCCACCGCGGGCTCGAGGCACCAGGCGAGCACGCCGGCCTGGGCATGCAGGCGGTTCTCGGCCTCGTCGAACACCACGGACTGCGGCCCGTCCATCACGCCGTCGGTCACTTCCTCGCCGCGATGCGCGGGCAGGCAGTGCATGAAGATCGCCTCCGGCGCCGCCGCCATCAGCGCCTCGTTCACCTGGTAGGGCTTGAGGAGGTTGTGCCGGTTCGTGCCGGGCGCGTCGTTCATGCTGACCCAGGTGTCGGTGACGACCGCATCCGCGCCGCGCACGGCCGCGACGGGATCTTCCGTCACCTCGATCGCGGCCCCCTGCTCGCGCGCCCAGGCGAGCAGCTCCGCCGGCGGGCGGAGCGCCTCGGGGGTCGCGAGCCGCAGCGTGAAGCCGAACCGCGCGGCGGCATGGATCCAGCTCCGCGCGACGTTGTTGCCGTCGCCGCACCACGCCACCACGCGGCCCCCGATCGGGCCCTTGTGCTCCTCGAAGGTCATCACGTCGGCCATGATCTGGCACGGGTGCGACTGGTCGGTCAGCCCGTTGATCACCGGCACGGTCGCGGCCCCCGCAAGCTCGTCCAGCTTCGAGGCGCTGTCGGTGCGCAGCATGATCGCGTCCACGTAGCGCGAGAGCACGCGCGCGGTGTCGGCGACCGTCTCGCCGCGGCCGAGCTGCATCTCCTTCGCCGAGAGCACGACCACGTCGCCACCGAGCCGCCTCATCGCCACCTCGAAGCTGACGCGCGTGCGCGTCGAGGGCTTCTCGAAGATCAGCGCGAGGGTGCGGCCCGCGAGCGGGCGCGCCGCGAGCGGCCCGGTGCCCGACTTGAAGCTCGCGCCGAGCTCGAGGATGCGCCGCAGCGTGGCGTGATCGAACGCCGAGATGTCGAGGAAGTGGCGCGGCGGCGCAGGCGGCGGTGCGGCCTCGCCGCGGCGCGGTGTCAGCCTGACCGCCGCCTGCGCGCTCATTCGGCCGCCTGTGCCGGGGCGAGCGCCGCCTTCGCCCGCTTCAGCGCCCGGTCGAGCAGATCGACCGCCTCGTCGGCCTCGGCCTCGGTGATGATCAGCGGGGGCGCGAGGCGCAGCACGTTCATCCCCGCCGCGACCGTCAGCAGCCCCTCGGCCACCGCGGCGGCCTGGAGGTCGGTGTTGACGAGCGGCTCGCGCAGCCTGAGCCCGACCAGCAGGCCGGCGCCGCGCACGTCCTCGACCAGCTCGGCGTGGCGGGCCTGGAGCGCGAGCAGGCTGCGCCAGAGATGGCGCGCGACGCGATCGACGCCGTCGAGGAAGCCGGGGGCGAGGATCACGTCCAGCACCGCGTTGCCGGCGGCGCAGGCGAGCGGGTTGCCGCCGTAGGTGGTGCCGTGCGTGCCGGGCTTGAGATGCTTCGCCACATGCTCCTTGGCCAGGATCGCGCCGAGCGGGAAGCCGCCGCCGATGCCCTTGGCGGAGGACATCACGTCCGGCTCGATCCCCGCCCACTGGTGCGCCCAGAGCCTGCCGGACCGGCCCATGCCGATCTGCACCTCGTCGAGGCCGAGCAGCAGGCCGAACTCGTCGCAGGTGGCGCGGAGGTCGCGCAGGAAGCGGAGCTCGGCCGGGCGGACGCCGCCCTCGCCCTGCACGGGCTCGATCAGGATGCCGGCGGTGGCCGGGCCGATCGCGTCGCGCACCGCGTTCATGTTGCCGAACGGCACCTGGTCGAACCCGTCCACCTTGGGCCCGAACCCGTCGAGGTACTTGGCGTTGCCGGTGGCGGCAAGGGTGGCGAGAGTGCGGCCGTGGAACGCGCCCTCGAAGGTGATGATGCGGAAGCGTTCGGGCCGGCCGGTCTCGGCCATGGTCTTGCGCATGGCCTTGATCATGCCCTCGTTCGCCTCGGCGCCCGAGTTGCAGAAGAAGACGCTGTCGGCGAAGGAGGCTTCGACGTGGCGGGCGGCGAGGCGCTCGGCCTCGGGGATGCGGTAGAGGTTGGAGACGTGCATCACGCGCCCCGCCTGCTCGGCGATGGTGCGCACCAGGTGGGGATGCGCGTGGCCGAGCGAGGAGGTGGCGATGCCGGCACCGAAATCGAGGAAACGTCGCCCGTCCACCGTCCACAGACGCGCGCCCTCGCCCCGCGCGAAGGCGAGGTCGGCGCGGTTGTAGGTCGGCATCAGGGGCGTGATCACGGGGTCTCTACGATCCTCGATCCGGTTGCGGTTTCCCGGGCGGACGCCGCGGGAAACACCGAGTCTGGGGAGGGCCGTGGGGGAAGTCAAATGACGGGCATCCGGCGCAGCACCACGCATCTTGCGCCGCGTCGGGACGATGCAGGTTTACCAATCGTTGAAGACGTCACGTCAGGTTATGGCGCATCCCTTGACCGGAGGAACAGCCGCCCATGGCCACCCTGCAGCGTCTCCGCCACTCGGTCGCGAGCTTCGAGACCGTCCCGGCCAGCGCCACGGCAGCCGAACAGACCGCGCTCACCCGGTTCCTCGATGCCCTCGCCCGGTCCGACTTCTCGGTCGAAGCCCCGCCCGGCCCCCATCAGCAGGCCTTCGCCGACCTGGCACGCGCCCTGGCGGCCACCTCGGCCGCCTACGCGGCCGAGGTGGTGGACAGCGCGATCGTCGCCAATGAGCTCGGCATCGTCGCCGCCCGTCTCGTCGCGCCCGCGCGCGGGGTGAGCGAGAACGCCTCCGCCATGGCCGCGGCGACGCAGGAGATGGTGGCGACAGTCGACAGCATCGACGTCTCCGCCAAGGCGGCGGCCGCAGCTGCCGGCGAGGCCGAGCAGGCGATGCGTGCGAGCGTCGGGCAGACGCGCGCGACGATCGAGGCGATCGAGGGGCTTGCCGCGCTGGTGCAGCGCAACAGCGCCGAGGTGCGCGAGCTGGGCCGGGCCTCGGAGGAGATCGGAGGCATCGTCAAGGCGATCGAGACCATCGCGGCGCAGACGCGGCTGCTCGCCCTCAACGCCACGATCGAGGCGGCGCGCGCCGGCGAGGCGGGACGCGGCTTCGCGGTCGTCGCCAACGAGGTGAAGACCCTCGCCCAGCAGACGGCGCAGGCGACCGAGGATATCCGCCGCCGGATCGACGGGCTGCTCGCCCGCGTCGGCGCCGTGGTCGAGGGCATGGCCCGCTGCGACGATCTCGCCCGCGACGGGCGCGAGCGCATGGAGCGCCTCGGCACCGACGTGGCCGCCGCCGGCGCCCGCATCGACGCCGCGACGCGCAGCATCCGCGAGATCGCCGAGGCGGTCTCGCAGCAGGCGCAGGCGACCAGCGAGATCGCCGGAAGCATCGGCCGCGTGGCGGCGATGGCGAAGGAGACGTCACAGGCGGTGGACGCGATGGCCGATTCCTTCGATCGTCTCGATACGGCCATGGCTCGTCAGCTCAAGCGTGCCGGCGCCGCCGAGTTCCCGGGCAAGATCATCACCCTGGCCAAGGCCGACCATGTCATGTGGAAGCGGCGCCTGGTGGCGATGGCGGCAGGGCGGGTCAAGCTCAAGGCCGATGAGCTCGCCGACCATCGCTCCTGCCGGCTCGGAAAATGGTACTATGGCGAGGCGTCGATGCCGTTCCGCTGCGAGCCCGCCTTCGCCGAACTGGAGCGTCCGCACCAGGCCGTGCACGAACACGGCAAGACCGCCGCACGGCTGTTCACGGAAGGCCGCGGCGAGGAGGCGCTTTCGGCGATCGCCAGGGTCGAGGAGGCCTCGGCCGAGGTGCTGCGGCTCCTCGACGCGCTCGGGAACACCCCTGCCGCCCGCCAGGCGGCCTGAGCCGCGGCTCGGCCGCTTCGCGCCCCCCCCTTACTCCCGCGTCAGCAGGAACAGCCCCTGCTCGGCGAACAGGTTCGCGAGCCATCGGTTGCGCCGCCACGGCGTCTTCCGCCCGGCCTCGTCCACGCCGAGCCAGCGCTCGACGCGGTAGCCGTCGGCCTCGCAGAGCGCGAAGAAGTCGCTGATCGTGCAGAGGTGGATGTTCGGCGTGTCGTACCAGGCGCGGTCCAGCGCCTTGGTGCGCGGCATCCGCCCCGTCAGCAGGAGCTTCAGCCGCACCTGCCAGTGGCCGAAATTCGGGAAGCTGACGATCGCGCGCCTGCCGATGCGCAGCATCTGCGCCAGCACCTCGCGCGGCCGTTCGGTCGCCTGGAGCGTGCGCGAGAGGATCACGTAGTCGAACGCGGCATCCGGGTAGAAGGCGAGGTCGGTGTCGGCATCCGCGTGGATCACCGGCAGGCCGTGCGCGACCGCGGCGGTGACGAGCGCCATGTCGAGCTCGATCCCCCGCCCGTCCACGTCCTTCTCGTGCACCAGGATGTCGAGCAGGGCGCCGTCGCCGCAGCCGATGTCGAGCACGCGCGCGCGCGGTTCCACCATCTCGGCGATCAGGCGCAGGTCGAGCCGGTCGGCGAGCGGGCGGCCGGTGCGCGGAGCGGGGGCGAGGCCCTCAGGCATGGGCGTGTCGGGTAAGGCGACAGAAGGAGCCTTCCGCTCTGCGGAAGGCAATGGATGCCCACGGCCATGTCCGCCGTTGCGTGTCAAGGCCGCAGCCGCGCTGCGCGCGGTGCGCCGAAGGCGCAGCCTTGGCACGCAACGCCGGACATGGCGTCCGGCTGTCACGCGCTCGACGGGGTCGAGCGCCCTCGGAGGGCAACCAACTCACCGCCACCGCTCCGCCGCCCCCGCCAGGAACCCGCTCACCGTGCGGAACAGGTCCGGCTCGTCCAGCAGGAACGCATCATGCCCCTTGTCGGAGGTGATCTCGACGAACGACACGTTCGCCGCCACCGCGTTCAGGGCACGCACGATCTCGCGGCTCATCGCGGTCGGGAACAGCCAGTCGGAGGAGAACGAGATCACGCAGAACCGCACCGGCGTGTTGCGGAACGCCGCCGCCACCGACCCACCATGCTCGGCGGCGAGGTCGAAATAGTCCATCGCGCGCGTGATCGAGAGATACGAGTTTGCATCGAAACGCTGAACGAAGGACGAGCCCTGGTACTGGAGGTAGGACTCCACCTCGAACAGGTCGTTCGAGAAGGTCAGCATCGGCCCCGTGCGCAGGCGGCGGCCGAACTTGCGGGTCAGCGCCTCCTCGGACAGATACGTGATGTGCGCGGTCATGCGCGCCACCGCCAGGCCGCGCGCCGGCACCACGCCGTGCTTCCAGTACTCGCCGCCGTGGAAGTCCGGATCGGCGTTGATCGCCTGGCGCCCGATCTCGTGGAAGGCGATGTTCTGCGCCGAATGGTGCGTTGCGGTGGCGATCGGGATGGCGCTGAACACGCGCCCGGGATGGAGCGCCGCCCATTCCAGCACCTGCATCCCGCCCATCGAGCCGCCGATCACCGAAAAGAGCTTCGGCACGCCGAGATGGTCGAGCAGCTTCGCCTGCGCGCGCACCATGTCGCGGATGGTGACGGGGGGGAACTGCATGCCCCAGGGGCGGCCCTGCGGCCGGCCCTCCGCATCCGTCATCTCCTCGCGCGGGCCCGATGAGCCCATGCAGCCGCCCAGCACATTGGCGCAGATCACGAAGAAGCGGTCGGTATCGACCGGCAGGCCGGGCCCCACCATGCTCGTCCACCAGCCGGGCTTGCCGGTGACGGGATGGGTTTCGGCCACGTACTGGTCGCCCGTCAGCGCATGGCAGACGAGGATCGCGTTCGACTTCGCGTCGTTCAGCCGGCCATAGGTCCGGTAGGCGACCACCAGCGGCCGCAGCACCACGCCGCAGTCGAGCGCCAGCCCCTCGGGGAACACCACGCGCTGGTGGGTGATCCCGGCGGTCGCGAGCGGGGCGCGGACGGTCTCGGCCATGCGCGATCACTAGGCCCGCGCGCGGCCGGGTGCAATGCGATCGAGGGAGGATTGCGGTCCGGTCATGTCATCTCCTCGGGCGCGGAATGGCAGCGATCGCGATGGCCGCGTAGCGTCGTGCCGTGCGCCGACCGAGCCGATGCGGAAGGAGACGGTCCGATGAGCACGTTCCTGGCCTTTCTCGGCGTCTCCGCGGTGGTCATCGTCACGCCCGGCCCCGATACGGCCGTGACCATCCGCAACACCCTGCTCGGCGGCCGCGCTGCAGGGCTGTCGACCGCGCTCGGTGTCGCCGTCGGCCAGACCATCTGGGCGGTCGCCACCAGCGCCGGGATCGTCGCCCTGCTGGTGGCATCCGAACCGCTGTTCACGGCCGTGAAATACGCCGGCGCCGCGTTCCTCGTCTTCCTCGGCCTGCAGGCGCTGAGGGAGGCCATCCGGCCATCCGCGTGGCCTGCGGCGGAACGGCCGGGGCGCGGCCAGGCGCGGCGGCTCGGCCGGCGCGCGGCCTTCGCCCAGGGCGTGGTCAGCGATCTCGGCAATCCGAAGATGGCCGTGTTCTTCGCGAGCCTGCTGCCGCAATTCGTCCCCGCCGAGGGCGCGACGTTCGGCGCACTGCTGCTGCTCGGCATCGTCTTCGCGGTCATGACCCTTCTCTGGCTCGCCCTCTACGCCGCCGCGATCGCCAAGGCCGGCGACGTGCTGCATCGGCCGACGATCCGCCGCAGCATCGAGGCCGTGGCCGGCACGGTGCTGGTCGGGCTCGGCATCCGGATCGCCGCCGACCAGCGGTAGCAGGGGCTCGCGCGCGCGCCTGCGGAGGAGCGCGCCGCGCTTGCGTCCCGCGCGGCTTCCGCTATGCCTCCGCCATGCCCGCCGACCCCACTCCCGCGCCCGACGCCGAGGCCGAACCCGGCGACCCCGCCTGGCCCGGCCCCGAACGCCTAGCCGGCCTGCGCGCCGAGATCGACCGGCTGGACGCGCTGATCCACCACCACGTGATGCGCCGTGCCGAGGTCGTCGCCAGCCTGGCCAGGCTGCGCCTCAAGTCCGGCACGCCGTTCCGGCCCGCGCGCGAGGCCGGGATCATGCGCCGCCTGCTCGCCGACCACCGCGGCCCGCTGCCCAGGGCCACCGTGATCGGCATGTGGCGCGAGATGATCATGGGCATGACGCTGATCCAGGCGCCCTTCCCGGTCGCCGTCTGGAGCCCGGAGGCCGGATCGGGCCACGTGGCGCTCGCGCGCGAGCATTTCGGCACCGCCGTGCCGCTGCGCTGGATGCGCTCCACCGCCCAGGTGCTGCATGCGGTCGGCGCCGGCGAGGCCGCGGTCGGCGTGCTGCCGCTGCCGCAGGACGATCCGAACGCGGAAGGGGCCAACGACCCGTGGTGGATCGCGCTGATGCGCGGCGACGGCGCGGGGCTCTCGGTGGTCGCACGGCTCCCCTTCGTCACGCTGCGCCGCGAGGGCGCGCCACGCGCCCAGGCGCTGGTGGTCGCCGCGCTTCAGCCCGAAGCCTCGGGCGAGGACCGCTCGCTGGTCGCCTTCGAGGCCGACCCCGATTTCAGCCGCGCGCGCCTGCACGAACTGGTCGGCGCCGCCGGGTTCAAGCCCCTCGGCCTGGTGCTGCACCGCGCCGAGCGCGCGCCCACCGCCTGCCTGGCCGAGGTGGACGGGCTGGTCGAGGCGCGCGATCCGCGCCTCGCCGCGCTCGCGGAGACGGGGCTCGTCCGCCCGGTGGTGATCGGCGCCTGGCCCGTACCGCCGCCCGAGCACGCCTTCGCCGCCACGATGGAGTGACCCCCATGCCGCCGCTTCCGCGCCCCTCCATCCTCGAGATCGAGCCCTATGTCGGCGGCGAGTCGAAGGTCGCCGGCGCGAACCGTGTCATCAAGCTCTCGTCGAACGAGGGCGCGCTGGGCCCGTCCAAGCGCGCTCTGGAGGCGTATCGCGCCGAGGCGGGCGAGATCCACCGCTATCCCGACGGCGGCGCGACCGCGCTGCGCGAGGCGATCGGCGCGGCGTGGCGGCTCGATCCGGCCCGGATCGTCTGCGGCGCGGGCTCGGACGACCTGCTCTGCCTGCTCGCCCAGGGCTATGGCGGGCCGGGGACGGAGACGATCGTCACGCGCCACGCCTTCGCCATGCACCCGCTCTATGCGCGCTATGCCGGCTCGACGGTGGTGACGGTCGAGGAACGGAACCTCACCGCCGACGTGGACGCGATCCTCGCCGCCGTCTCGCCGCGCACCACCCTCGTCTTCCTCGCCAATCCGAACAATCCCACCGGCACGCTCGTGCCCTGGAGCGAGATCGCCCGGCTGCGCGCGCGCCTGCCCGAGAGCGTCCTGCTCGTGCTCGACCTCGCCTATGCCGAGTATCTGGACGACCCGCGCGGCACGGTCGTGATCGACCTGGTCGATGCCGGCGCCAACACCGTCATGACGCGCACCTTCAGCAAGATCTACGGGCTCGGCGGGCTGCGGCTCGGCTGGGCCTACGCGCCGCCGGCGGTGGCGGACGTGCTGAACCGCATCCGCAGCCCGTTCAACGCCTCGCGCCCCGCCCAGGCCGCCGCGATCGCGGCCCTCGCGGACAGCGAGCACGTCGCCGCCTCGCGTGCGCACAACCGCCGCTGGAGGCCCTGGCTCGCCCAGGCGCTGGAGAGCACCGGCGTGCCGGTGCACGGCACGCACGGCAACTTCCTGCTCGCCGATTTCGGTGCGGTCGGACGCAGCGCGGCCGAGGCCGACGCGGCCTTCCGCGCGCGCGGCATCATCGTCCGCGGCATGGGGGGCTACGGCCTGCCCGGGATGCTGCGCATCACCATCGGCACGCAGGAGGAGATGGAGGCGGTCGCCGAGGCCGCGGCCGAGTTCATGCAGCGCGCCGATCGCGCCACCGCGCATGACTGAACCGCTGTTCAGGAGGCTCGCGCTGATCGGCGTCGGGCTGATCGGCTCGTCGATCGCGCGCCTCGCACGCCGGCGCGGCGACATCGCCGGCGAGATCGTCGCCACCGCCCGCACCGAACGGACCCGCGCGACCGTCGAGCGGCTCGGGCTCGCCGACCGCGTGCTCGCCGATCCCGGCGCGACGGTCGAGGGGGCGGACTGCGTGATCCTCTGCACCCCCGTCGGCGCCTATGCCGACGTCGCCGCCGCGATCGCGCCGCATCTGGCGAAGGATGCGATCCTGACCGATGTCGGCTCGACCAAGCAGAGCGTGATCCGCGACGTCGGGCCGCTGGTGCCGGAGGGCGTGCATTTCGTGCCCGCCCACCCTGTCGCCGGAACGGAACATTCCGGCCCGGAGTCAGGCTTCGCCGAGCTGTTCGAAGGCCGCTACGCGATCCTCACCCCGCCGCCCGGGACGGACGAGGCCGCGGTGGAGAGGATCGCCGAGCTCTGGCGCCGTGCGGGCTCGATGGTCGAGGTGATGGAGCCCGGCCACCACGACCGCGTGATGGCGATCGTCAGCCATCTGCCGCACCTGATCGCCTTCACGATCTGCGGCACCGCCGACGACCTGCAGGACCAGTCGATGAAGGACGTGCTGCGCTTCGCCGCCTCCGGCTTCCGCGACTTCACGCGCATCGCCGCCTCCGACCCCGTGATGTGGCGCGACATCTTCCTCAACAACCGCGAGGCGCTGCTCGAGATGACCCAGCGCTTCACCGAGGACATGACGGCGATGGCGCGCGCGGTCCGCTGGGGCGACAATGCCTATATCGAGGACAAGATCGAACGCGGCCGGCGCATCCGCCGCAGCCTGATCGCGATCAGGCAGGCGTAGCAAGCCGCACGGCGGGCCGAGGATGCGAGGATGCGCATCCCCGCCCGTCAGCGCGCGGCGCGCAGAAGCGCGTCGATCCGCCCGGCCGCGCCGGCCCAGCCGAACCGTTCGCGCACCAGCGCCCGCGCCGCGGCGCCCGCAGCCCGGCGCGCGCCCTGATCGCGAAGCAGTCCCACCACCGCCTCCGCCAGCCCCGCGGCATCCCGGCGCACCAGCGCCTCGTGGCCCGGCGGCAGGACGAGGCCGTTGGTGGCGAGCGGCGTCATCACCACCGGCCGTGCGCAGGCCCAGGCCTCCAGCACCTTGTTCTTGATCCCGACACCGATCCGCATCGGCGCGATCGACACCCAGGCCCGGCTCAGCACCGGCACGATGTCGGGCACGTCGGCGGCGACCGCGATGCCCGGCCGGGCGGCGAGCGCCGCCACCTCGGGCACGGGCGCGCGGCCGGCGATGACGAGGCGCGCCTCAGGCACGGCGGCGGCCACGCGCGGCCAGATCGCCTCCGCCGCGAACAGCGCCGCGTCCACGTTCGGGGCGTAGCCGAGCGAGCCGAGGAACACCACGGTCGGGGCGGCGTCCTCGGCGGCCAGCGCCGCCTCGGGCGGCAGCGCCACCCCGTTCGGCACCACGTGCACGGTGTCGCGCCCGCCGAGCCGGCGCATCCACGCCGCGTCACGCTCGCCTGCACACACGGTCGCGGCGAAGCTCCGCACCGTGCGCCGCGCGCAGCGCGCCGCGACGGGGATCTCGGCGAGGCTGCCGAGCCGTGCGCGCAGTCCCCGCCCGCGGAGCGCGCCGCGCCAGAACTCGAGCGGATTGCAGTCGATCATGTCCATCACCGCCGGCGGCAGGTCAGCGGCGCCGAACCACAACGCCTCCGCCCCCGGGAAGACCAGCGCGCGCGCCGCCCCCTCCGCGCGCAGCGTGGCGCGCACGGCCGCCCGCAACGGCCGGTCGTCGAAGCGCCAGGGATAGGTCAGGCCGCGCCCGGAGAGCGCGACGGACACATGACGGATGCCGTCCGGCACGGTTCCCGGAGGCGCGACCAGCGTGATCCGCCACGACCCAGCCAACGCCTCGATCAGGTTGGCGACGCGCAGCGCATAGCCGTTGACGATCGGCCAGGGCGGCAGGGTGCAGACGGCGAGGAGCGTGGACAGAGCCCGGCCCTCCGTCCCGGCTCAGCGTCCGCCGAGCGTGTAGGCGCCGCGCGGCCAGCGGATCTCCGGCAGCCGCACGATCGGGAACCGGGCCGCCGAAAGGGTGCGGTCCGTGAGCGCCACCGGCACCTCCACCACCGGCGGCCCGCCGCCGGGCGCCGGCCGGGCCAGAGCGGCGAAGGCCAGTCCGATCAGGGCACTCGCCCGGCGGTCGATCAGCCCCGCCTGGGACAGGGCCTCGATCGTCCGACGCCAGTTGGCGAGACGGACCGTGCCCGCCCCCTCCGGCTGCAGCGCGTCGTCGAGCGCGAGGGTCGCGCCGGCCGACAGCGCAAGCGGTCCCCACGCCACGGCAAGCCGGCGCAGTTCGAGCGCACCGCCCGCCTCGCGCCAGGCGCGCAGGCTGGCCTCCGGGTCGGGCGCGGGCGGCAGGGTGCCACGCACCGCCACCTCGCCGGTGATGCTCCGGATCTCGCGGCCGAACGGCCCGCCGGCGCCGGGGCCGAGCAGGATGTCGTCGAGCGCCAGCGCGACGACCTGCGCGGCCTCCTGCCGATCGCCGCGCGCGCCGTCGAGCCGCGCGGCGCGGATCCGCACGGTCTCGCCGTCCCGGAGGATGGCGAGCGTCTCGCCCGTGAGGCTCCAGGTGCGCGGCGGCGCCCCCTCCTCGAGACGGAGTTCGAGCACGAGCCGGGACGCCTCCACCGTGACCGGAGCGAGGGCAGGCGTGGCGGGAAACGCCACCCGGCACGGGCACGCAAAGGCCGCGGTGACATCGCGCGGGGCGAGGAGCGGCGCGGTCGCCCTGGCGCGCACCGCCTCGACCGTGATGGCGGGGACCATGCCGACGGCCGGCCGGTGCAGCACGGGGCGCTCCAGCGTCACGGCGATCCGCGTCGGCCAGCCGCCGCGGGCGAGTCCGGCATGGCGCAGGGTCTCGCCGGCCGGGCCACCAGCGTCGATGCCGCGCACCACCATCGCGCCGATCAGCCACCAGGCCAGACCATGGACGATCGCGGCCACGATCGTCAGGCCGACGATCCAGGCCAGGGCACGGCGCGTCATGGTCCTCATCCTGCGGCTCCGGGACCAGCTTAGCCGGCCCGGACGTCGCTGCCGACGCGGCCGGTGCCGCAGCCTCGTCCACAACCGCGGACCGGCCCGCCTGCCCGGGCACTTCGCCCGGACGAACCGAGGAATTTCAACGATCTACGAGGCCTGTCCTGCGATCGGAGCCAAACCGGGCGGCGGCGAACCCACAGGGTTTTCCACAGGCCGGGGCGGTGCGCCGCCGATCGCAGGGGAGGCGCGCAGAGGCCGGGCACCTCATTCGGTCCGGACGCGCTAGACTGCCGCGGCGATTCCGCCGTCCCGATCCCCGCACCGACATGGCCCGACGTCCCAAGCGCCTGCGTCTCGTCACCTGGAACATCAACTCCGTCCGTCTCCGGCTTGCCCGTCTTGCCGATCTGGCGGTGGCGCTCGAGCCCGACGTCATCTGCCTGCAGGAGACCAAGGTGACCGACGCCGAGTTTCCGCTGCGCGAGGTGCGCGCGACCGGCTACCGCCACATCGTGATCCGGGGAGAGAAGGGCTACAACGGCGTGGCGATCCTCTCGAAGATCCCGCTCGCCCGGATCGAGGATGTTCCCGACTGGTGCGGCAAGGGCGATTGCCGCCACATCGCGGTCGATCTCGACATCCCCGGGGCGCCGGTGCGGCTGCACAACTTCTACGTCCCGGCGGGCGGCGACATCCCCGACCCGGAGGCGAATCCGAAGTTCCGCCACAAGCTCGACTTCGTGGCCGAAGCGACCGCGTGGTTCGCCAACGGCGCCGCCGGAGGCGGCCGGCAGGTCATCGCCGGCGACCTGAACATCGCGCCGCTGCCCGACGATGTCTGGAGCCATCGCCAGCTGCTCGACGTGGTGTCGCACACGCCGGTGGAGACCGACCTGCTCGGCAAGTGGCAGGCCACGGCCGGGGGCTGGATCGACGCGATGCGCCACTTCGTGCCGCCGCCGCAGAAGCTCTATTCCTGGTGGTCGTACCGCAACCGCGACTGGCGGCTCTCCGATCGCGGCCGCCGGCTCGACCACATCTGGGTCACCCCGGACATGCTCGGCACGCTGAAGGCGGGGCAGATCCTGAAGGACGCGCGCGACTGGCCGCTCGCCTCCGATCACGTGCCGGTCTGCGTCGAGATGCTGGTGTGATCCTCATACCAGCCCGCCGAAGGTTTGACCTTCGGCGGGCTGGTACGGGGTCATGTTCGCGCGCGGCCGCCCCACCAGCCCCGCGCGCGATACCCTCCGCACAAAGGTCGAGCCTTTGTGCGGAGGGTATCAGGCATCGGCGGCGCGCATCAGCGTATCGCCGAAGCGCACGAGCTCGCCCGCGGGTTCGCCGATCAGCTCGTCCTCGCGCATGATCAGGCGTCCGCGCAGCACGGTCATCACCGGCCAGCCGGTCACCGCCATGCCGTCGAACGGCGTCCAGCCGCAGGGCGAGGCGATCCAGTCATGGGTGATGGTGCGTCTGCGCTTCATGTCCACGAGCGTGAAGTCGGCGTCGTAGCCGGCGGCGAGCCGCCCCTTCCCCACCACGCCGTAGACGCGCGCGGGGCCGGCGCACATCAGGTCGGCGAGGCGGGAGAGGCTGAGCCGCCCGGCGCTGACGTGATCGAGCATCACCGGGACGATGGTCTGCACGCCCGTGAGCCCCGCCGGGCACCGCGGCCAGGGCAGGCGCTTGAGATCGGCCGGATGCGGTGCATGGTCCGAAGCCACCACGTCCACCGTGCCGTCGCGCACCGCCGCCCAGCACGCCTCGTAGTGGCGGCGGTCGCGGATCGGCGGGTTCATGACGCCGAAGCCCTTGAGCCGCTCGTAGACCTCGGGCGCCCACTGCGTCAGGTGGTTCACCAGCACCTCGACGGTGGCGGCATCGCGGAAGTCGCGCAGATAGGAGAGCTCCTCCGCGGTCGAGACGTGCAGGATGTGCGCCCGCCGCCCGGTCTTGCGCGCAAGCGCCATCAGCCGCCGCGTGCCGAGGAACGCCGTTTCGACGTCGCGCCACTCCATGTGGCGGATGTGCGGATCACCTTCCCTGAACAGCGGCGCGCGCGCCTGGAGCCGGTACTCGTCCTCGCTGTGGTAGGCGATGCGGCGGAAGCCGTTGCGCATCACGGCCTCCAGCGAGGCGTCGTCCTCCACCAGGAGGTCGCCGGTCGAGGAGCCGGCGAACACCTTGATGGCGCACACGCCGGGTTCGACCTCCAGCCCGGCAAGCGCCGCGACGTTCGATTTCGTCGCGCCGACATAGAGCCCCATGTCGACGAAGGCGCGGCCGCGGAGGTGCGCGCGCTTCCAGGCGAGACGCCCGGCATCGGTGATCGCGGGCTTCGTGTTCGGCATGTCGAACACCGCGACCAGACCGCCGAGCGCGGCCGCCCTCGTGCCGGTGGCGATGGTCTCCACCTGGTCGGCGCCGGGTTCGCGCAGGTGCACATGCGCGTCGATCAGTCCGGGCAGGACATGCAGGCCGCGCGCGTCGAGGACGGTGTCCGCCTCGGCCGATCCCGCCACGCCGAAGGCGGCGATGCGGCCCTGGCGGACGCCGATATCGGTCGCCTCCTCGCCCCAGGGCAGCACGGCGATGCCGCCGCGGATGATCAGGTCGTAGTGCGCTGCCGCCATCGGTCCCGCCGCCATCCGTTCCTCTCTGGCGGCAGGGGACCAGCGACCGCGGCCGCTGGCAAGGGAGGCTCAGTCGAGCCGCCGCGCCGCGACCACGACCCCGTCGGCATCGGCATAGAGCCAGTCGCCCGGCGCGATCACCGCCCCGCCGAGCTCCACCGGGACGTCGCGTTCGCCCGGCGTGCCCTTGGCGCTCGGCCGCGGACACGGGCCGAGGGCCTTCAGGCCGAGCGGGATGCCGCGCAGGCTGGCGACATCCCGCACCGCCCCGTTCACCACGATGCCGGACCAGCCCAGGCGCGCGGCCTCGGCCGCCAGCCGATCGCCGATCAGCGCGCGGTCGAGCAGGCCGGCCGCGTCCACCACCAGCACCGCGCCGCGGCCCGGCTCCGCCAGCGCGGCGCGCACCGGCGTGTTGTCGCCGCGGCAGCGGACCGTGCGCACCGGGCCGCGGAAGGCGATGCGGCCGCCGAAGTCGCAGAGCGGCAGGGCGCACAGGCGGAGCGCGGCGGCATGGGCGTCATACAGGCCCGCCGTCGTCCAGCCCGTCATTCCACCCTCAGGCCGATGCGCCTGACGAGCCCGCCCCAGCGCTCCTGTTCGGCGGCGATCAGCGCGCGCCAGGCCTCGGGCGGGCGCGGATCCGGCCGCGCCCCCTCGGCGGCGAGGCGTTCGGCGATCTCCGGCGCGCGCAGCGCCGCGTTGATCTGGTCGTTCAGTCGCGCAACGATCGCGGCGGGCACGTCGCGCGGCGCGACGACGCCGTGGGACTGCAGCGCGTCGAAGCCGGCGAGCCCCTGCTCCTGCATGGTCGGCACGTCCGGCAGCAGGGCGAGGCGTTCGGCCGAGGTGACGCCGAGCGGGATCGCCTGCCGGTTGCGGATCAGCGGCAGCGCCGCCGGCGTGCCGGTCATGGCGAGGGGAATGACGCCGGCGATCAGATCGGTCATCACCGGCCCCGATCCGCGATAGGGCACATGCGTCATGGTGATGCCGGCCGCCTCCATGAACGCGACCATGCCGATATGCGTGTTGCTGCCGGGGCCGGCGCTGCCGTAGTCGATCGCGCCGGGCGAGGCCTTCGCCTTGGCGATCAGCTCGGCGACATTGGCCACGCCGAGGCCCGGATGGGCGAGCAGCACCATCGGCACCCGCGCCACCAGGGCGACGAAGGCGAAGTCGCGCATCGGATCGTAGCCGAGACGCGGCTGCAGGAAGGGGCTCACCGCCATGGTGCCGGTATGCGCCCAGAGCAGCGTATGCCCGTCCGGTGTGGCACGGGCGACGAGCTCGGTGGCGATCACGCCGCCGGCGCCGGCGCGGTTCTCGACCACCATGCTCTGGCCGAGGCTCTGGGACAGCGTCTGCGCGAGCACCCGGGCGACGATGTCGGAGGCGCCGCCGGGCGCGAACGGCACGATCAGGCTGATCGGCCGGGCAGGCCACGCCTGGGCGCGCGCCGCGAACGGCAGGGCCAGCAGCGCCGTGGCGAGCACGGCGCGACGATCGAGGTGCATGACACGGTCTCCCTTGGACGTCTGTTGCGTCTGTCGTTGCGGCGCATGCGCCGAGAAGCACGCCCGGCCGGTCAGCCGGTGCGCGATCCTTCCGTTTCGGCCGAGGCGAGGCCGGCGGCGACGAGCTCGGCGAAGGCGGCGGTGCCGAGCGTGCCGCCCGGCAGGTCGCGCGTGCGCCGCGTCGGCACCGCGAGCGCGGCATCCACCGCCGCCTCGATCGCGGAAGCGGCCTGACGCAGGTCGGGGCGCCCCCTGTGCACGCCGAGCCAGTCGAGCATCATCGCCGCGGAGAGGATCAGCGAGGTCGGGTTGGCGATTCCCTTGCCGGCGATGTCGGGCGCCGAGCCGTGCTGCGCCTGCGCCACCGCCATCCGCTCGTTGGCGTTGATCGCGCCGCCGAGGCCGAGGCTGCCCGAGAGTTCGGCCGCCTCGTCGGAGAGGATGTCGCCGAACATGTTGGTGGTGACGATCACGTCGAAGCGCGCCGCGTCGCGCACCAGCAGGGCCGCGACGGCGTCGACGATCAGCTCCTCCAGCGCGACGTCCGGATAGTCGCCGGCCACCTTGCGCACCGCGCGCAGGAACAGACCATCGGACACCCTGAGCACGTTCGCCTTGTGCACGGCGGTGACGCGCCGGCGTCGGCCGCGCGCCAGCTCGAAGGCGACGCGCGCGATGCGCAGGCAGGCGGCCTCCGTGACCTTGCGCACCGCGAGCGCGATCTCGGGTGTGGGCATGAACTCGCCCGGACCCTGGTGCATCGACCGGTCGGCATAGAACCCCTCGGTCGCCTCCCGCACGATCACGAGATCCATCGGCGTGCGGCCCCAGTGCGGCAGGCCCGGCCGGGTGCGGGCGGGGCGGATGTTGGCGTAGAGATCCGCCTTCACGCGGAACTCGGCGGACTGGTTGATGCCGCCCTGATCGCGCGGCGGATAGTCGAGATGCGAGACCGGACCGAGGATCGTGCCGTCGGCGGCGAGCGCACGGGCGAAGGTCTCGGGCGGCAGGGTCGTCCCCTCGGTCGCCAGCGTGGCGAAGCCGATCGGCCGCTCCTCGAAGGCGAGACCGAGGCCGAACCGGGCGTCGGCCGCGCGCAGCACCGTCAGCGTCGCGGCGGTGATCTCGGGCCCGATCCCGTCGCCGGGCAGCACGACGATGTCCATGCGTCCTCCTCCTCGTCGGCCGCATCGGAGCACCGAAGATTGTATTTTGCAATACAAAATACGAAGCTGGCCTGGCTGCGCCCCTCGGTCAGCGGCGGCGCGGCGCGAGGGCGTCCCGCAGGGCTGCGGAGCCGAGCTTGGTCGCGCGCACGCCGTCGAGATGGCGTTTCAGCGCCGCCGCCGCCCGCGCCATGTCGCCCCGCTCGACGAGATCGAGAAGGGCGAGATGCTCCCGCCCCTGGGCGACGAGCCGCTGCGCGTCGGCGAAGGTGCGGTACTCGACCAGCCGACGCAGCCGGTTCACCCGCCGGATCGCGTCGCTGAAGAACGGATTGCCGCCGAAATCCACCAGCGTCTCGTGGAAGCCGGCATTGATGCGGAAGAGCTCGGCGAGCGGCAGGGAGCCGATGCCGCCGGCGAGCAGCATCTCCTGCTCCGCGCGCAGCCGCGCGAGCTCGGCGGGATCGGCGCGGAACCCGGGCAGCAGCAGCGCCGCCGGCTCGATCGTGGCACGGAACAGATAGCCCGCCTCGTAGGCGGCGACGGTGTCGAGCAGCGGCAGGAACCGCCAGCCATGGCCGGGGAGGCGTTCCGCCCAGCCCTCCTGCGCCATGCGGGCGAGCAGCATCACCACCCGGCTGCGGTTCAGCCCATAGCGGCGCATCAGCGCCGCCTCGCTGATCCGTTCCGGCAGCGCGCCGGCGAGGCGATCCTCGGCGATGCGCACATAGTCGGCGTCGTCGTCGATGCGCGCGGCGGGTGCCTGCGGCAGCGCGGGGCCGGCCCAGCGGAGATAGCAGCCGCGATTGGGGCGATGCTCGACCACGCCGCGCGCCCGCAGGATCGCGAGCGCCGCCCGCACCGGCGACCGCGAGACCCGGAACCGTTCGGCGAGCGCCTGTTCGCGCAGCGGCGCGCCTTCCGGCAGCGCCGCCTCGCGCGCATGCGCAAGGATCGCCTCGGCCAGCCGCTCCGGCAGAGTGCCCATGCGCGACTCCCTCTCAGCCGCCTGCCGCCAGGGTGTCGAACACGTCGCCCGCGGGCGCAAGCCCGCGCACATGGGCGCGGTGCCAGAGCGCGTAGAACAGCAGCGTCCAGGCGGCGAAGCCCTCGTGCTTGCCGGGCTTGCGGTAGAGAGCCGCCACGGCGTCGGGTGGGCAGAGCTCCGCCACCGCCGGGTCGGCCGCGACCAGCCGCCCGAGCCGGTCGCCCCGGCGCGCGATCCAGGCGCCGACCGGGACCGTGAAGCCCTGCTTGCGGGCGAAGGGGCGCGCCTCGGGCAAGTGGCGGTCGAGCCAGGCGCGCAGCACCCACTTGCCGAGGCCGCCGCGCACCTTCAGCGCATCGGGCAGGCGGAACACGGCGGCGGCGACCGCCGGGTCCAGGAACGGCGTGCGGCCCTCCACGCCATGCGCCATCAGGCAGCGGTCGAGCTTGGCCAGGAGGTCGTTCGGCAGCCAGTCCACCATGTCAGTGGCCTGCGCGACCATCAGCCGCGTCCGCCCGGGCGAGGCGGCGGCCGCAGCCGCCGCCTCCATGCCGTCGCGCCACGCGGAGGTCGCGTGCCGGCGCAGCCCGAGCCGTTCGAGGATGCCGCGCGCGCGCATCACCCTGCCGCCGCGCCACCACGGCCGCATGGCGGCGCGGTAGCGGCCGTAGCCGCCGAAGATCTCGTCGCCGCCCTCGCCCGCCAGCACCACCTTCACGTCCTGCCGCGCGCGGCGGGCGAGCAGCCAGGTCGGCACGATCGCGTAGTCGGCGGCGGGATCGTCCATGCAGGCGGCGATCGCCGGCAGATGCGCCCAGAAATCGGCTTCCGTGACGGTGATCTCCTCATGCGCGGCCCCAGCCGCGCGGGCCGCCGCGCGGGCCGAGGCACGCTCGTCGGCAGCGGAGGGATCGTCGAAGCCGGCCGTGAAGGCGAGCACCGGACGGTCGTTGAGCCGCCGCATCAGGGCGAGCAGTGCGGCGCTGTCGACGCCGCCTGACAGGAACAGCCCGTACGGCACGTCGCTCCTCTGATGCAGGTCCACGCTCTCGGTCAGCGCGGCGTCCAGCCGGGCGAGTGCGGCCGCGTCGTCGATCGCCTCCGGCCCGCCCTCGGGCAGGGCGGCGCGGCGGCGGCGCTCGACGATCCGCCCCTCCTCGATCGCCACCGTCTCGCCCGGCAGCAGGCGGCGGATGCCCGGGAAGATCGTCTCCGCGCCGGTGGTGAACTGGAGTTCGACCAGCTCGTCGCGCGCGCGCGGATCGATGCCGCGCGCAACGAGCCCGGCCTCGAGCAGGGCGCGCGGCTCGGAGGCGAAGGCGAGACCGTGCTTCGTCTCGGCGATGTAGAGCGGCTTGATGCCGAAGGGGTCGCGCGAGAGCACCACGCGGCGCGCCGCGCGGTCGTGGATCGCGATCGCCCACATGCCGCGCAGCTTCTCGGCGAAGCCGAGCCCCTCGCGGCGATAGAGATGCAGCGCCGGTTCGCAGTCGCTGCCGGTGGCGAAGGCGACGTCGGCCAGCAGGTCGCGCTTCAGCTCGCGATAGGAATAGATCTCCCCGTTGGCGATCAGGGCCGCCCCGCCCGGCTCGAACAGCGGCTGGTCGCCGCCCGCGACGTCGATGATGGCGAGGCGGCGATGCACCAGCGCCGCACCCGCCGCCACGGTCTGCCCGCCGCCGTCCGGGCCGCGATGCGCGAGCGCGGCGTCGAGACGGGCGAGCACCTCGGCCGGCGCGGTCTCGCCGTGCCTCAGCGCGATGCCGGCGATGCCGCACATCAGCGGCCGACCTCGGCGAGGAAGGCGCGCCAGCGCGCGAGCACCGGCGCCTCCGCGTGATCGCGCAGGAAGACCGCACGCCCGGCCTCGGCGAGCGCACGCGCGCGCAGCCCCTCGTCGCGCAGCGCGGCGATCGCGTCGGCGAGCGCGCGCGGATCATCGACCGGCACGAGCAGCCCGGTCACGCCGTGCTCGATCAGTTCCGACGGCCCCACCGCGGCGCACGCCACCACCGGCCGCGCGGCCGACCACGCCTCCAGCACCACGTTGCCGAGCGGCTCGTGGCGCGAGGGGCAGACGAACAGGTCGCAGGCGGCGAGCAGCGCGGCCTGGTCGTCGCGCCAGCCGAGGAAGCGGATGCGCTCCGCCACCCCGAGCCGCTCGGCGAGCGCCGCGAGCGCCCCGCGCTCCCCGCCCTCGCCCGCGATCGCGACGACCACGTCGGGCAGATGCGCGGCCGCCTCGATCAGCACATCGAAGCCCTTGTTCGGATGCAGCCGCCCCATGCCCAGCACGAGGAACGCATCCGCCGGCACGTCGAGCGCGGCGCGGTCGGCCGGTGCGGCGCCGGCAAGGTCGGGGGCGAAGTTCGGCAGGTGATGCACCCGCGCGCGCGGCCAGCCCTGGTGCGCGATCCACGCGACGATGCCGCGCGTGTTGCCGACCAGGTGGTCGAAGCCGGCGTAGTAGCGGAGATCGTAGTAGCCGCCGAGCCGGCCCACCCGCACCCAGGGGCCGGGCGGGGTGAAGCGGGCGGCGCGGTTCATCCACGCCATCGCCACGCGGGGGGCGAAGCGGGCGAGCGCGCGGGCGAGGCGCGGGCGGGTCAGCAGATCGAGGGGGCCACCGAAGCCGAGCTGGACGGGATCGAGCCCGGCGCGGCGCAGTGCGGCCGCGCGCTCCGCGTCGCGCCGGATCACCGCCAGCACCTCCTCGCCCGCCCCGGCGAGCGCCGCGCAGAGCCGGACGAAGAACGTCTCGGCCCCGCCATGAGGCGCGCCCGCCATGATCATCGCCGCGCGCGTCACGAGGCGTCCGGCCGGTGTCGCTCCGGCTCGAGCCGCGCCTTCAGATGCGCGAGCAGCGGGTAGAGCCCGGCGCAGAGCGCGATCAGCAGGCCCCACCCCCCCTCGCGGTACCCCTTGCGCGCGACGTAGCACTTGACGGTGCGGGAGACGAGGCGGCGCAGGTTGCCCGCGAGCGTGCCGATCTCGCCCGCGGCCAGCAGGTCCGCCGCCCTGGCCGAGCTGTAGCGGTCGAGCCGGCGCAGCAGGTCGGAGATGTCGCGATCGACATGGTGCCGGATCGCGTGGGTCAGGCGCGGGCCCTGCGTGCCGGTCCAGCGCAGCGACGGATGCACGCGCTGCATGCCCCAGCGCTTCGCGCCGCGGCGCGACAGCCGCGGCACCGCCGAGGTACCGAAGGAGCCGCCCCAGCCGTACCGCACCAGCCGGTCGCCGATGTAGTTGTCCACCGGGATCTCATGCCAGGCATGCGGCGAGGTCGCGATCACGCCGCGGATCTCGGCCGCCAGCGCCTCCGGGATGCGCTCGTCCGCGTCCACCTCCAGCACCCAGTCGCCGGTGCAGGCGTCGAGCCCGGCATTGCGCCGCGCGCCCTCGAGCTCCCAGGCCCCCTCGACCACGCGCGCCCCGGCGGCCTGCGCGATCTCGCCCGACCGGTCGGTCGTGCGGTCGAGCACGACGACGAGCTCGTCGGCGAAGCGCAGCGTGGCGAGGCACGCGGCGAGCCGCGCCT
Source organism: Elioraea sp. Yellowstone (assembly GCF_006704265.1). Taxonomy (GTDB): domain Bacteria; phylum Pseudomonadota; class Alphaproteobacteria; order Acetobacterales; family Acetobacteraceae; genus Elioraea. Next base: position 29,186 of record NZ_VIKA01000031.1, read on the forward strand.
CCTCGTTGCGCGCGACCACCAGGGCGGAGAGGCGCGGCGCGGTCACTGTGCCGCCGCCGGGGCGAGGCGCGCGAGCAGGGCCGAGGCGGCCGCCACCGCGTCCTCGACCGGCAGCGAGCCCATCAGGCTGCCGGTGGTGCGGTGGTCGTAGTCCGGTGCGGCGATCAGCTCGGCCATCGGCACGCGGGTGCGCGCGACCGCCGTGTGCGGGCCCCAAGGCGCGTATTCCTCGGCCGGGGAGGGACCGAACAGACCGACGGTGGGCGTCCCGGCGGCGGCGGCGAGATGCATCAGGCCGGAATCGTTGCCGACATAGAGCGCGCAGCGCTTGAGCGCCGCCGCCACCTCGGTGAGCGTCAGCCGGCCGACGAGGTCGATCGTGCGCCCGCGCGGCAGGGCGGCGAGCACGGGGGCGGCCATCGCCGCCTCCGCCCCGCCCGGTCCCGCGAACACGGCGACACGCGCGCCGGGCAGCGCCCCGTCGGCGCCGGCGAGCCGGTCGAACAGCGCGACGAACCGCTCCGGCGCCCAGACCTTGCCGCGCCAGTTCGCGGTCGGCCCGAGCCCGATCACCGGGGGCCCCGGCGGCAGCAGGGCGGCCGCGCGCGCGTGATCCGCCGCCGCCGTCCAGACGACCGGCGGCGGCGGCGGATCGAGACCCAGCACCGCGCCGAGCTGCGCGAGGCGATGTCCCGGCCTCCGCCCGCCCCGCATCACCGCGCGGGCCCGCGCGCGCAGGAGCCACGCCAGCGCCGAGCCGCGCAGATCCACCACGAGATCCCAGCGCGTGCCGATCGCACGCGACCAGAGCGACCACCAGTGGCCGCGCCAGTCGCGCTTTTCCATCGGGATGACCCGATCGAGCCCCGGCAGGCGCGCGAACAGCCCGGCCGCGGCCGGGCCGCAGGCGACCGTGACGCGCGCGCCGGGATGGGTGCGGATCAGGTGGTCGAGCAGGCCGGTCGACAGCACCGCATCCCCGATCCGGGTGGCGGTGACGAACAGGATGCGCATGGCGGGCGCCGTGTAGCACAGGGCATGGGGCATTGCGCGAGGCCCCGGGCTTGCCCATCTGCGGCGCATGCCGATCGCCGTGCTGCCCGACCGGGCCGTGATCGCCGTCGCCGGCCCGGATGCCGCGCCATTCCTGCAAGGCCTCGTGTCGAACGACGTCACGCTGGCCGCGCAGGGGCCGGTCTGGGCGGCACTGCTGACGCCGCAGGGCAAGTGGCTGGCCGACTTCTTCGTCTTCCGCGACGGCGACCGCCTGCTGCTCGACGGCGAGCGCGGCCAGGCGGCGTTCCTGGTGCAGCACCTCGCGCGGTACCGCCTGCGCGCCAAGGTGGCCATCGCGGAGGAGGCGGGGCTCGACGTCGTCGCGGCCTGGGACGCGCCGCCGCCCGCCGGGCTCGGCGGGCGCGACCCGCGGC